>CAZQAS010000259.1:0-3861 GCA_964591285.1 uncultured Rhodothermales bacterium | reverse complement strand
AGGCGGCGCGCTGAGATCCGGCGCGCCGTCTACTTGAGTAGGTAAGTCCGGCTCCTTTAGCGAGTCGCCGTCGAAATTCGGAACGACATGAAGCGGCGTGCCTCGGCGCGCCAAGTACATAAATTGCTCTAAGAGCCAGCGAGCATGAGCGGACTCATAGGAAAAAAGGTAGGAATGACGAGCGTCTTCGACGACGTGGGGAATAGCATTCCCTGCACAGTCGTCGAAGTGGCGCCAAACGTCGTCACGCACGTGAAGTCCGACGACGGCAAGGACGGCTACGACGCCGTGCAGCTGGCCGCGGGTGAAGCGAATGAGAAAAGCGTGACCAGCGCAGAGCTCGGTCAATACGATCGGGCCGGCACGACGCCGAAGAAGAAGGTCATCGAATTTCGGCGCGATTTCGACGTCGATGAAGTAGCGCTCGGCGACGAGCTGCGCGCTGCCGATGTCTTCGAGGAAGGCGACATCGTGCATGTGGTCGGCATCTCGAAGGGGAAAGGCTTTCAAGGAGTCGTGAAGCGGCACGGCTTCCGCGGCGTCGGCTCGCGGACGCATGGACAACACAACCGCGAACGGGCTCCCGGCTCCATCGGAGCGTCCTCGGATCCGTCCCGAGTCTTTCCGGGCATGCGGATGGCCGGCCGAAAGGGCAACGCACGGACGACGATTCGCAATCTGGAGGTCGTTCGCATTCTCGACGAGCAGAATGTCGTTCTCATAAAGGGCGCCGTTCCCGGCCCAAAGGGCGGCTTCGTCTCCATCCACAAGAAGAAGTAAGAGACCGATCCCCCGTTCAGGTGGGCGATACGATTGAATCGACGACACGCTATGGAAGTCAAGGTTTTCAACGCCAAGGGTAACGCGACGCGGCGAAAGGCGACGCTTGATCCGGAAATTTTCGAGACGGAGCCGAATGATCACGTGATCTGGCTCGACGTCCGACGGATCCAGAACAACGCACGCCAGGGAACGCACAAAGCGAAGGAGCGGAGTGACGTGCGCGGCAGCACGCGGAAGCTTTACCGACAGAAAGGTACCGGATTCTCGCGCGCCGGCGATGCGAAGTCTCCGATCCGCCGCAGTGGCGGTACCACGTTCGGTCCGCGCCCGCGCGAGTACCGATTCAAGGTTAACAAGAAGACGAGCCGCCTTGCGCGTCGGTCGGCGCTGAGCTATAAGGCGCGTGAAGAAGCGTGCATGGTCGTCGACGAGCTGACATTCGACAATGTAAGCACGAGAGACCTCGTTGCGTTGATTGCCGGATTGGACCTCGCAGACAAGAAGGTGCTCCTTCTCACGAACGGTTATCGGCCGAACATCTACAATTCGAGCCGCAATCTGGCGAGAGTCAGTGTGAAGGAAGGCGCGCGCGCCTCGACACTGGACATATTGAAAGCAGACGTGATCGTCTTCGAAGAAGGCGCCCTCGAGACGCTCTCGCAGCATCTTCATGAGGCCGAGCCGGCCGAAGCATAATGAGCGCAACGAGCAGAGGCCGAGCACGAATTAGACGAACGAACTCATGAGCAAGAACGCACTTATTCAACCCCTCGTCACTGAGAAGCTGACGCGGCTGATGGAAGAGGGCCACTATACCTTCCAGGTTGACATGGACGCCAACAAGGTGGAGATCAGGAAGGCCGTCGAGGATCGCTATCCCGGCGTGAAGGTCAAGAAGGTGCGGACGTTGATCGTGCGCGGCAAGCGGCGGAATCAGCAGACGCGCCGCGGCATTGTGACCGGCCGCACGGCTTACCACAAGCGTGCGATCGTGTCACTCACAGAAGACAGCGAACCGATCGACTTCTTTGAACAAGTATAGATGACGAGGTCAGAAGTCAGCGGTCAGACGTCAAACGACTTGCAAGGAGCCCTGTCCTCTGACATCCGACCTCTGACTTCCGCCTAAGCGAGCAAAACGCAAGTTTTACCGATACCATGGCTATAAAGAAAGTAAAGCCCACATCGAACGCGCGGCGGCAGTATTCCGTGGAATCGTTCGATGACATCTCGGACAAGAAGCCCGAAAAGCGGCTCTTGGCGCCGCTGAAGAAGAAGGGCGGTCGCAACAACAACGGGCGCATTACGACGCGCCACCAGGGCGGCGGCCACAAGCGGCGATACCGGGTCATCGACTTCAAGCGCGAAAAGAAGGGCGTTCCCGCTCGCGTTGCCAGCATCGAGTACGATCCAAACCGCTCGGCGCGTATCGCGCTCCTCGTCTACGCGGACGGAGAGAAGCGCTATATCATTGCACCGAACGAGGTTCGGGTCGGCACGACCGTCCAGAACGGTCCTGATGCGCCCCCGGAGCCCGGCAACTGCCTCCCGCTGGCAAATATTCCGATCGGGTCTTTCGTACACGCCATCGAGATGAAGCCGGGAAAGGGTGCGCAGCTGGCGCGCTCGGCCGGCACCTACGCGCAGCTTACCGCCCGTGAGGGCAAGTATGCGACGCTGAAACTACCCTCCGGCGAGACGCGAATGATTCCGTCCGTGTGCTCGGCCACGGTAGGCACCACGAGCAATCCGGACCACATGAACGTCGATCTCGGCAAGGCCGGTCGCAATCGCTGGCTCGGCGTCCGCCCGAAGACCCGCGGCGTGGCCATGAACCCGGTCGACCATCCGATGGGCGGCGGCGAGGGGAAGGCCTCCGGCGGTCACCCGCGCTCCCCGAAGGGCGTACCGGCCAAGGGATACAAGACGCGTAAGAAGAAGAAGCAATCGAACAAATACATCATTCGCCGGCGAAACGAGAAGTAGATGGCCTCAGCACCCGCTGCGGTGCTGGATCCTTCGGCTCGCCCCGGCCCGCATAAAGAAGATTCAGGACGAACATGGCACGGTCGCTAAAGAAAGGACCCTACGTTTATTACAAGCTCCAGCGGAAGGTGGATGAGCTGAATCAGAGTAATTCGAAGAAGGTGGTCAAGACGTGGAGCCGCTCGTCCATGATTACGCCGGACTTCGTAGGGCATACCTTCGCCGTGCACAACGGGAAGCAGTTCATTCCCGTGTACGTCACCGAGAATATGGTCGGCCACAAGCTCGGCGAGTTTGCACCGACGCGCTCCTTCCGAGGACACGCCGGGACGAAGGTGGATAAGCGAGCGAAACGATAGAACAGATTGAACTGAGGTCAGAAATCAGACATGAGATGTCAGGCGTCGGATGTCCGACCACCGGCTTCTGACTTCAGCCCGGACATGAGACACCGCGATTATTGAGACTATGAACGCACGCGCCATCAGAAAATACATACGCTCGTCGCCTCGCAAGATGCGGCCGGTGGTCAACCTCGTCCGCGGCAAGAGTGTGGCTGAGGCACTGAACATATTGCACTACCAGCCCCACAAGGCGACGCGGCCGGTCGAGCTTACCATCCAGTCCGCGGTCTACAATTTGATGAACAAGGATCCGGATACACGCTACGACGAAGGTGAACTGGTCGTCAGCGAGATTCGCGTCGATGACGGGCCTCGCTTTAAACGTTTTCGGCCGGCAGCGCGCGGGCGGGCGCATCCGATACAGCGCCGCACCTGCCACCTGACGGTGGTAGTTAGCACGGTGGATGAACTTGAAGAGGCAGAAGCATGAGTGGACAGAAGTCAGAAGTCGGATATCAGAGGTCAGATGACCGAGGTCCGACCTCTGACATCCGACCACCGATTTCCCCGCGGAATGCTTGGCGGGACGAGACTATTGAAGTTGATTGATATCCTAAGAACGTAAGGGACAAAACATTGGGTCAAAAAACACATCCAGTCGGCTTTCGTCTGGGCATCATTCGCGGTTGGGATTCCAACTGGTATGCCGAGAAGGATATGCCGGAGAAGCTCGTTGAGGACGAAGAAA
>CAZQAS010000258.1:0-3930 GCA_964591285.1 uncultured Rhodothermales bacterium | reverse complement strand
AAAGACCGTCCAGCAGGGGGCTCGAGATGGCCTCGATGGCGGCCGTCTCCGAACGGTTGTCCCCTGTGGCGGTCGAGGCGCCCATGAGCGCGGTGCCGCCGCCCCTCATCGTCGTCTTGACGTCGGCGAAGTCCAGATTGATGAGTCCGTGCACCGTGATCAGGTCGCTGATGCCGCGCGTGGCGTTGTAGAGCACGTCGTCGGCCATGGCAAAGGCCTCGAGTAGGCTCGTATTCTCCTCGGCGATGTCGAGCAGGCGCTCGTTCGGTACGATAATGAGCGTGTCGACGTGCTCGCGAAGCAGGATGATCCCTTCCTCGGCGGTCTTCGACCGGCGTGCACCCTCGCAGTCAAACGGGCGCGTCACGATGGCGACGGTGAGGATCCCGAGCTTCTTCGCGATGGCCGCCACGACCGGCGCGCCCCCCGTTCCGGTGCCGCCGCCCATTCCGGCGGTGATGAACACCATGTCGAAGCCTTCGAGGGCCTGTTCGATCTCCTTGCGGTTCTCCTCGACGGCTTCGGCGCCGACACTCGGGCGGGCGCCGGCTCCGAGCCCCTTCGTGAGCGCAGAGCCCGCCTGAAGCTTCTTCGGAGCGCTGTTGGCAGCCAACGCCTGTGCGTCCGTGTTGATCGCGATGAAATCAACCCGCTGAATACCGCGGTTGATCATGTTGTTGACGGCGTTCCCGCCTCCGCCACCTACGCCTAAGACGCAGATCTTAGCATCATCGCCTACTGAGTCGTCAAACGAGAAGCGAGAGCTGAAAGAATTTTCCATGGATGCCTCCAGTTGCAAATTGTGCTGTGGTTCGCTAGGCCACCGGCCGTGGACAAACAGATCAAGTTGAGCAGACTTGTCGTCACGGACGGTGGTTTTAGAGTTCATCAAACCAGCTTTTCATTCGACCGGCGATTTTTCCGACGAGCGAGTCGCCGGGGACGGGGTCGCGCGCGACGCGCAGTCCCATTTCTCCGCTGAGCGACGTGCCTCCGACGGCCTCCGGTCTAAGCCCGTAGAGCACGAGGCCGACCGCCGTCGAAAACTTGGGATCGCTGACCTCCTGCACCATTCCGCCGGCCAGGCCCATCGGCAGCCCCACCCGCGTTTCCATGCCGAGCACTTCCGCTGAGAGCTCCGACGTGCCCGTGATCAGCGAACCGCCACCGGTCAAGACGACCCCCGCGGCGAGGTGCCGCGCGTAGCCGCTGCGCTTGATCTCGATCGCCGCGATCTCGAGGACTTCCTCCATGCGCGGCTGGATGATCTGCGCCAGCGTGCTGCGGCCAATGCTCTTTTCAGGCCGGCCGCCGAGTCCCGGGATCGTGATCGACTCGTCCTCGCTGACGAGATCGACCAGCGCGGTCCCGAACTGGCACTTGAGCGCCTCGGCCTGATCGCGCATCACCCCGAGACCGCGTCGAATGTCGTCGGTCACCTTGTTTCCCGCGATCCCGATGACGGCCGTATGCCGGATCGTATTGTCCTCGAAGACGGCGATGTCGGTCGTGCCGCCCCCGATGTCGATGAGCGCGACGCCGACCTCCTTCTCATCTTGATGGAGCACGGAGAACGACGACGCGAGCGGCTCGAGCACGATGTCGGCGACATGATAGCCGGCCTTCTCAAGACACCGGTAGATGTTCTTCGCCGCCGATACGAGCCCCGTGATGATGTGCACGTTGGCCTCCAGCCTCACGCCGCTCATCCCCACCGGATCGGCGACCCCGTCCTGCCCATCGACGATGAACTCCTGCGGAATCACGTGCAGGATCTCGCGATCGGCCGGCATCGCCACGTGCGTCGTATCCTCGAGGATGCGCTGCACGTCTCGCTGCGAAATCTCGCCGTCCCGGTTCGATATCGTAATCACGCCCCGGCTCTGGAAGCTCTGCACGTGATCGCCGGCGATGCCCACGATCACGCTGCGCACCGTCACCCCGGCGGCGCGCTCGGCCTCGTTCACCGCGTGCTGCGCGGCCGCCACCGTCTTGTCGATGTTCACGACGACCCCGCGGTTTAGACCGTCGGACTCCGCGACACCGACCCCGAGGATGTTGATGCGGTTCAGATCGTCGACCGCCGCGACGACGGCGCACACCTTGGTGGTGCCGATGTCGACGCCGACCACGATTCTGTCATTCACAGGCATTTCCATAGGAGTACCGGAGTGTGTATGTCTACTAAGTAGGTTTCAGCTTTCACGAGTGACGATCTGGCTGTCAAAACGGAGGTCGATAAGGTCGAAGGTGAGATCGGGCCGTGAGATCACGGCCTGTTCCCAGAAGGCGCCGAGGCGGACGAGTTTCTCCTCGAAGTCGTGCCGTCCGAGGCGCACGGTGATCGCGCCGCGATCTGCGGCGGGGGTCGTGTGCATCGTAACGTCGCCGGATGCGTCGATGCTGAATGAGGAGATCAGCGCATCGGTCGATTCATCGGTGCCGTCGAGCGCGGCGAGCAGATCACGAACTGCGGTACTTTCGATCGGCTGGGTCGCATTCTCCGGAAGGCGCACGCCCTGCAGCAGCGGCACGTCGAAAACGGCCTCCGGCACCGCGGGCATCAAGCGTCCGCTCGCGTCCGCATAGAAGGCCGGTCGGCCGCGCTCGTCGGTGGCTAGCGCTACCGGCACGCGCTCTCGCACGTTGATCGACACCGTCGCGGGCGGCAACCGGCGAACCCGCGCGTCGTCCACCCACGGATGCCGCTCCACCCGATCTTCGATCAGATCCGGATCAACATCCAGCAGGCGAACGCCGGTGTCGACGCGCGCCACGTCGAGAATCTCGTCCGGATCCGCATACCGAAATCCGTGAACCGAAATCTCGGAGCACGTGAGTCCGTCAAGCCAGTTCCATCCGAGGACACCCGTCCCGGCGAGACCGATCAGCGCTGCGACCCCCACTATGCGGCGCAGCCATGTGGATTTCGAACGACTCATGACTCCGGATACTTTTGCTGGAGCTCTTCGAGCAATTTGCGGCCGGCCCGCCAGATGTCGCCGGCGCCCATCGTGATGATCGTGTCGCCGGGGCGGGAGAGCTCGCTCAAAAACGCGGGCAATTTGGCCTTGTCGGCAACGTAGTGGACGCGGCGGTGGCCGAACCGGACGGCCATGTCGGCGATCAGCTGGCCGCTCACTCCTTCGATCGGTTGTTCGCGCGACCCGAAGACGTCGGTAACGACGAGGATGTCGGCGTTGAAGAACGCCCGGGCGAAGCCCTCCTTGAAGTCTCGGGTGCGACTGTAAAGATGCGGCTGGAAGACCGCGACGATTCTTCGGTCCGCCCAGCCCTCGTGCGCGGCCTCCAGCGTCGCATTGATTTCGGTTGGATGGTGGGCGTAGTCGTCGATCACGAGGATGTCGCCCGCTTCGCCGATTTTCTGAAATCGGCGCTGTACGCCCGTGAATTTCGCCAGTCCTGAGCGAATCTTGTCGAAGTCGATCTCGAGCTCGAGCGCTACGGCGACGGCGGCCAGCGCATTGCGCACGTTGTGCAGGCCGGGAGTCTTAATTTCGACGTCTCCCAGCGCTTCTCGGTGATGCACCACGGTAAAGCGCGTCTTAAGGGCCTCCTGGCGTACGTTCTCGGCGCGGATTTCGGCCTGCCGCGAGGTACCGTACGTCGTGACGCGTCGATCGACGTTGCTGACGACCTCCTGCACGACGGGATCGTCCAGACAGAGGATCGCGGCACCAAAGAAGGGCACGCTGTTCGCGTACTGCGTGAAAGCCGTCTTGATTTCCTCTAGATCGCGGTACGTATCGAGATGATCGGCCTCGATGTTCGTGATCACCGCCAGCGACGGTGTCAATCGGAGAAACGTTCGGTCGTACTCGTCGGCCTCGATGACGATGATGTCGCCCTCGCCGACGACCGCGTTCGAGCCGAAGACGGTCACCTTGCCTCCCACGATGATGGTCGGAT
>CAZQAS010000257.1:0-3964 GCA_964591285.1 uncultured Rhodothermales bacterium | reverse complement strand
CGCATCGTCTCGGCGCTGTACTGGCTGCACGGCACCGACGGCCACGATCCGTCCTTCTCCGGATCGCGAAACGGCGAATTGCTCCGGATCCACGAAGCCAGCGTGGTCTTTCCCGTGCCCCGCTCGCCGAGGATCAGCACCGGGACGTTCAGCCGCGCATACCGCCCCGCATCCATGTAGAGCCGCTTGAGACGGTCGGATTGGAAATGTTTGGGGTCGAGGAGCATCATCTCCTCGGGGGCGGCGACCTCCATAGGCCGCGCCTGCTGAAAGGCCTTATAAAACGTGGGGATGTCCAGCTCCACCGGCACCACCGCCGGACGGCCGTTCCGATACGTGCGCCGCAGGCTCTTCACCACGGTGAACGGCGTGCGGATGAGCCCCATCTCGCCCATCAGCACCCAGATGGTCTGCATCGGCGGCGTACCGGGACTGATGTGGATGAGCAGGTGGTCTTCCGGATGCTCCGCGCCGATCTGATCGACCTGCTCGCTGAGAAATTCGAAGATGCTCCGGTGATCCGTCGGATCTTCTCCGGCCCACGGCACGAGCTCGACGTCGATCCGGCGATTGGACGACAGCCGCTCGATCTCCTTTCGCGTGGCATCGGCGGCGGCGAAGTCTTCGTGCGGTCGCGGCCCTGCCTCCGGTTTTCGGAAGAACAGAACGGCCCGGCGCACCTTGCCGTGGTAGGGCGATTCGGGATCGAAAAGGAGCGTCAGCGTGGGTCCCGGTGAGCTGCGGTCCGGCGTGCCGTCTCGCCCGGTGGCGTACGGATCGGTTCGAAGGTCAGCCCAGGAAAGCAGTACAAAGTTCTCCATTGCCATCCAGAAGTTCGAGACATACAGCGAAGCGGGGCGATACCTGCGCAGAACGGAATGGTTGCCGCCGGAGCCGATTCAGCGCCGGTCGGCCGTCATGTACTCCCACCGCAGGCGGTCGACCTGTGTGCGGAACGGAAGCTCCTTCCCGCGCAGACGAGCCACCGCGTGTTCGGCGCCTTCACGATCGGAAAACTGGCCGACGCCTACAAGGTACTCCCATGCGCCTCCGCCCGGGATGGCGATAATACCGCTCCGAAAGCCGAGCTCTCGGTAGTGCTTCACCAGCCATTTCGCCCCGCGGAGGCTCCGCAGGCTGCCGACGATGATCGTCCACCCCGGTCGATCGCTGACGAAGCTGCCGCCGCCGTAGAGCGGCTGGAAGCGCTCAACCTCGAGCTTATCACGAGGGAATTCGACGGGAGACGTGGGAAGGGTGACGCCGAGCTTGGGGACATCCATGAGCTGCGTAGCTCGGGGCCGGCCGTCAGCGGTGGCCATCGGTCGGCGGCCGTCGTCATCGCGGAGCCCACGATCGTTGCCCAATGTGGGGCGCGAACCTTTTCGGTCAGTCGACCGGTGCTCCGTGTCGTTGTCTGAGGATCGGCGCGGCGTCACGGAAGCGTCCGCCGGCTCGCCCGATTGAACCTCGGCCGTCTTGCGGTCGGCGCTCCGGTTTTCAGAAAGAAATGAGCCTTCGAGAGCGGCTCCGGAGAGATTCGGCAGGGCTTCCTCGAGGTGGCTCCAAGCGGCGCCGACGTCAAGCTGCCGCACGTCCAAGGGGCCGGAGACGGCGGCCAACGCGAACATGGCGACCGCAGCCCACGTGGCCATCCTCCTGAGAGGGCGGCGCGATCCAAACGCCTTATGGTCTAGATACCACACGCGCGCGGTCCGGTCGTCCCCGCCGGAGGCGAGGTGGCGTCCGTCCGCGCTGAAGCCGAGTGCCGTCACGGCCCCGGCGTGACCGTCGAGTCGACCGACGGATTTCCCGGAGCGCACGTCCCATAGTCGGATCGTGCGGTCGCGACCGGCGCTGGCCACGATGCTGCCGCGCGGGCTGAAGGCGGCGGCCATCACGCCGGAGCAGTGTCCGGAAAGTGCGACCTCGAGGGATCCCTGCGCCGCATTCCAGACGTTGACCAGGTGATCCGATCCACCCGAGACGATGCGCTGACCATCCGGGCTGAAATCTACGCCAACGGCCCATCCGCGATGGGCCTGAATCTGCAACGAGAGCGCCTTGCGAGCCACGTCCCAGACGAGAACCTGACCATCGGATCCGCTCGTCGCGATGCGTCTCCCATCCGGACTGAACGCGGCGGAGAGCACGTAGCCGAGGTGCCATCCGACGGTGTCGTCCAGATGACCGGTCCGTACGTTCCAGAGCCGAACGGCTCGATCGGCGCCGCCGGAGGCGAGACACTTGCCGTCCGGGCTAAATTCAAGGGCGAGGACGAGGGCCGTGAGCGCGTCGATGGTGCGAACCAGCCGGCCCGTCGCCACATCCCACAGAAGTATTTTACCGAAGATGTCTCCCGATGCGATATAGCGGCCGTCGGGGCTGAATGCCACGGCGGAGACGCTGCCTTCGTGCTGCTCGAGCGAGTGGAGGAGCTTTCCATCGGAGACCTGCCAGATGCGCACGACGCCGTCGTCGCTCGCCGAAGCCATGCGCTTGCCGTCGGAACCGAACGCGACGGCCTGGACGGGCCGCAGGTGCGAGATCACCATCGCCTCCTGGCGACGGAGAAGGTCTTTCTTTCCGCGGATCGCGCGTAAGGCATCCCTCGCGTGTGCGGGCCCTCCATCGCCGATCCATCTGCGTGCCGGATTTTCGCTGGACGGCGCGTGCTGCTCGTCCGGAATGTCCTCTACTCCCCCATTATCGGAATCGGACGCTGCGCCGGAGTAGATGAAGCGTAAGCGTCCGGCGCGTGGTCGATTCCTTCGATCGCCCCGAGCCGACGATCCGTGAACGGGAGCATCGTTTGGGGAGGCGCTGTCGGATGTGGCCGGTGCACGGTCGGATGTTCCCGATGCACCATCGGCGACACGCGCTATGCCGTCGGACGGCTCCGACAGCAGCAGAGCACCCGCTTCTCGGAGCCCTTCCCGCAGCGCGCCGGCAAGCTCGACGGCCGATGCGAAGCGGCGATCCGGATCCTTTTCGAGGCAGCGTCCGACCACATCCGCCATCCAGGTCGGGATCTCTGGTCGAAGCTCCCGCAGCGGCGGCACACTTTCGTCGGTGAGCTGCTTCATCAGCCGCATGAGTGAGGCGAAGCTGTCGCCGTCGCGCCGGAACGGCGTTCGGCCGATGAGGCATTCAAAGAGCACGACGCCGGCGCTGTACAGATCCGATCGACCGTCGAGTTCGAGACCCTTCGCTTGTTCGGGGCTCATGTACTCCGGCGTGCCGAGCGCACCCTGCGAGATCCGCGGCAGCGATGCTTCGAGCGCAATCCCGAAATCCGCCAGCACGGCTCCGATACGCGGCTCCATGATAATGTTGGAGCTCTTGACGTCCCGATGCACGATCCGATGCGTGTGGATGTGCTCGAGGGCTTCACATATGTCGATGCCGATGCGCGCGGTCTCTTCCGCCGTGAGCGACCGGCGATTCTTCAGGAGCTGCTCGAGCGTGTCCCCTTCGACGAGCTCCATGACGAGGTGTGGGAAGCCGCCTTCGACGTGCGCGTCATAGACGGACGCGACGCGCGGATGCTTGAGATGAGCGAGGGCGCGCGCTTCACGCTTGAAGCGTTCGAGGGCGTCTTCATCTTCCTGCAGCCCAGGCGGCAAAACTTTCAGGGCGACGACGCGATCGAGATGGGTGTCTCGCGCCTTGTACACCGTACCCATACCTCCGCTACCGATCTTCTCCACGACGTCGTAACGACGGAAGACAGGTGTGCGCAAGGTTTCCATAAACCAGGTGCCGGCTCGATGCGTGCGAACGGGCGGCGGCCGCTAATGCGTCGTACCCGTGTGCGCTGAATTGTCCACTTCTCGAAACAAAACATGCCCAATGAGCGGTACGGCTTCGCGACTCCCCGCTCGAGGAACGCCGCGCCGCAGCCAGGACGCACCGCTACACAACACACGTACTGCAAGGATGATGCCCAACGTACGCAGCATTG
>CAZQAS010000256.1:0-4004 GCA_964591285.1 uncultured Rhodothermales bacterium | reverse complement strand
TTGAACGAGGCAAGTAAGCGCTGCCGGTGGTGAAAGGCAAGGCCGTCGCGCCCTGCGTCCGTTGCAGCCTCTGGATATACACCCCGGTCTTCTTATCCGAGCGCCACCGTGATGGTACAGACGCCCGGACGGCCGCGTGAGCACCGTCGGCTGTGGAACCCATGAAAGACTCCGGGGTTCGCGGATACAAGCCAGTCTAGCCGTCGAGGCCAATCGACGGAACGGGGGACCCAACTTTTGGGGCGCATCGGCGGTCAGTGGCCGCCGAGGGGCATCTTCCAGCCCTAGCCCGTCAGCTAACCTCGGAGGCTTTGGGAGAAGGTCGGAGTCGACGCCCGCTCCATCGCCTTCATGGTCATATGAACGCGTATGGAAACCCCTCATGCTCGCTTTCTCTGGTGTCCGGCCCCGCTACGCCCCGAACGAAGATCCGTCTGGGCAACCGCCTCGAAGCCGTCTCGGACTGGCCATAACAGCCATCGTTGCTGTCGCAATCGCAGGTGGGGTCGCTTACTGGTTATGGAGTGCTCCAGTCGGGGAGACGGAACATGCGATTTCCGGCCGGTGGCTCCTCGATGAGGATACGCGATCGTGGATGGGCCGCACCTGCGTCGATCTCGTGTTCGCCGACACACGCCAAGCGACCGTTGCGATCGAATCCCAGGATAACGGCGTCATTGTTCGATTCAATGATGTAAAAAAGACCCGCCTCACCGCCCAGTACCGCGGTGGGCGGATTTCGGCACGCCAGATCGTATCGACGAGCGAGGTCGCGCGCTTTTGCGGGTCTCAGACGGTGCTCGACATCTCTTTGCGGCTGACAAGAGGAGGGCCCGACGAGCTGGTCGGGAGATGGACCACGCCGCGCTGTGAAGTCTGCCCCGCACGCAGCTTCCGGGCCGTGCGGCTCGAACCCACATCCTTGTGATCCGATCACGAAATCACGGTCCCCTTCGGGCCGTTCCGCACGTCACTTCGCACCCTGCGAATCCTGCACCTGAACTGTATGCCCATTCTGGTTCAAATCGCGCTACCGATTACGGATCCCGTGTTCATCTTCGCGCTGGTGATGTTGATCATCCTGGTCGCACCGATCCTTTTCGCACGGCTGAAGATCCCGGGAATCGTCGGCCTCATCTTCGCAGGGCTGATCGTCGGACCGAATGCGACCGGTCTCTTGGAGCGGGATCAGACGATCGAGCTACTAGGCACGGTCGGCCTCCTGTACATCATGTTCGTGGCCGGGCTAGAGATCAACCTCGCGCAGTTTGCCAGGTACCGCAATCGGAGCGTGCTCTTCGGGTCGCTTACGTTTCTACTGCCCCAGGTGATCGGTACAGTGCTCGCCGTCTATGTCTTCGGCTTTGCCTGGGGCGCCGCCATTCTGGTCGCCAGCATGTTCGCCTCGCATACGCTGCTGGCCTATCCCACTGCAAGTCGCCTCGAAATCGCAAAGAGCGAACCGGTGACCACGGCAGTCGGAGGAACGATCATTACGGATACGATCGCCCTGATGGTGCTGGTCGTCATCGCCGGCAGCGTAGAGGGGACGCTGAACGCCGCCTTCTGGAGCAGGCTCGGCATTGCGCTGGTCATTTTCGTGGCGCTGGTATTCTGGGTTCTGCCGCGCATCGGGCGATGGTTCTTCCGCCGGCTGCGCGCCGAATCAGCCGAAGAATACGTGTTCGTCCTTGCGGCGGTCTTTCTGAGCGCACTGCTTTCCGAATTTGCCGGTATGGAGCCCATCATCGGCGCCTTCATGGCCGGACTGGCGCTCAACCGCCTGATTCCCGAGCAGAGCGTCCTGATGAATCGCATCCATTTCGTCGGCGACGCGCTGTTCATACCGTTCTTCCTGCTGTCGGTCGGAATGCTCGTCGATCTCGAAATCTTCATCGCCGGGATTGACGCGTGGACCATCGCCGGATTCATGATTGTGACGGTATTCGCGACCAAGTGGCTGGCGGCGATGGCGACCGGCCGTCTCCTTCGGTACTCCACCGAGGAATCGATGGTGGTGTTCGGGCTCAGTGTAGCGCAGGCGGCGGCCACGCTCGCTGTCGTAATCGTCGGATATGATCTGGGGGTCTTCGGCGACGCCGTGCTGAACGGGGCGATCGCCATGATCTTCGTGACGTGCGTCGCAAGTCCATGGATCGTGGAACGCTATGGGCGCCGCATGGCCCTCGCCCAGGCGCGCAAGCCGTACAGCCCGGACGACGCCCCCCAGCGTATTCTCGTTCCGCTGGCCAATCCGGCGACAGCCGCCTCACTGATCGACCTCGCCCTCATGATTCGCCGTCCCGAAGAGAACGAGCCGATCTTTCCGCTAACGGTGGTTCGAGACGGAGCAGCGGCCGACGCTGAGGTGGCAGCCGGTGAGAAGCTCCTGGCGCATGCGGTAGCACACGGTACGGCGGCGGAGGTCCCGATACATCCGGTCACGAGAATCGACATGAACCCTGCGGACGGGATCATCCGGGCCATTCGCGAGCGCCGGATATCCGAAGTGGTCATCGGCTGGAACGGAGAAGTTTCCGCCAGCGAGCGCATCTTCGGAACGGTAGTCGATCAGCTCCTCGCCGAAACCCGCGCGCAGGTTCTCGTCTGCAAATGCGACAGCCCCGTGAACACCATCGATCGGGTTATCCTGACGATTCCCCCCTACGCAAACCGGGAGCCCGGATTCACGTCCGCCGTGCGCGACATCAAGGTCTTGGCGCACCAGATCGGGGCAGAACTGATCGTAGTCGCATCTTCGGCCTACAGCGCGACCCTTTCATCTTCCGTCACGCGGGTCCGGCCGGAGGTTCCGACGCGGACCGTCACACTGTCGCGGTGGGCGGACCTCATTGACTCACTAGACGAGCTAGTTCAGGACCACGACTTGGTTGTCGCCATCAGTGCTCGCGAAGGGACCATTTCGTGGCGACCCATGCTCAATCTTCTGCCGCGCTCGATCGCGCGGCGAATTCCCTCTGCGGATTTCGTCATCGTTTATCCTTCCGAACTCAAGTACGAAGTGATAGACGGCCTGCCCCACAGCGACCGTGAAGGGCTGCTTGATATGCTCGAGCCGAAGCACGTCACCATCAGCTACGATGAACGAGAGGGCGACGCGCTGGTCGAAGAGATGCTTCGCGGCTATTTCGGTGAACAGGCGGCTTTCGTTCAACAAACGCAAGAGCACCTCACGAAGACATCCGGCGAATATCGACCTGAGTTGCAGAAAGGGGTCATCTTCTATCACGGTGTCTTGGAAGCGATCCGTGATCCAGTGCTTCTGGTCGGGATCTGCCCCGATGGCGCCAGATTCAGCTTTAGCAGCGGACCTGTTTACGTTGTCCTGCTCGTTTTGAATCCTGCGGACGCGCGCCCGTCGTCTCACCTGCAGGTGCTTTCCAACATCGCTCGAATCGTGCGGGACGGCACAGCGATTCAAGAGCTTCGCAAGGCACGTTCGGAAAGTGATGTCCTCGCCTTTCTACGCAGGAGCGCTAAGGCGCCTGCCTGACGACGTCTATTTCTTGGCTGAGGGCGCGGACGCAGTGACTTCATTAACGGCAAAACCCATACGTGCCCGTCCGTCTTAATCGCCTGGTTTTGCGCGCGGCGCGCTCGTGAACTGGAAGATCAACCCGTCCCATTCTGCCCCGCGTCGAGGTTCCGGCTCTGAACCGGTATACGCTCCGATGACCGAGCGCCAGAAGGCTTGCCCTACCTTACTCCCGCGGCAGTTGTTGGCGAGCGGTGCGGTGCTAGAGCGGTATAACGACTTGGCGATCAGCGGCGCCGCCACGTATTCGGTGATTGAAAGCAATGTAGATGCCATCGCTGCTCGAGACAAGCAGCCCTCGACGGCGTCCGCTGCATGCTGTAGTTAGCTGCCGACGTTCGAAATGGAAATCGGGCAAATCCCCTCGGGCGGGTTCCTCTCTTCTGTCAAGGTAGGGAGGAACGTAGCTGAAGCTCTGACGGTAATTCGTCTGGGCGTCGAATCACTA
>CAZQAS010000255.1:0-4074 GCA_964591285.1 uncultured Rhodothermales bacterium | reverse complement strand
TGGGCGCGAAGCATCGCGGCATCGCTCCGCAAGCAGGCGACGACCTAGAGGATGGGGGACGCCACGCGAGCCATGAACGCGCACGTTCAACTTCGCACCGTCAAGCTCCTGCACACGGGGATCTGGGCGTTTTTCGCCGGCTCTATTCTGGCGCTGCCCTTCTTTGCCTGGCAGGAAAAGTTCGCCGTGGTGGGCGTGATCGCCGTGCTCGTAACGTTCGAAGGACTCGTGCTGGCCTTCAACGCCGGACGGTGCCCGCTGACCGATGTCGCGGCACGCTACACGGACGATCGTCGCGACAACTTCGACATTTATCTCCCCGAGTGGTTGGCCCGGTACAATAAGCCGATCTTCACGCTGCTGTTCGTCGCCGGACTCGCGCTGGCTGCCTATCGCTGGATGTCATAGCGGAGCTGGCCGGTGGTCCATCGCCGTAGTCCGATGCTTCGTTACACTTCACCATCCAGTCCGGAAGAACATCGGAAGATCGAGGGAAGAATCGATTGGTAGACTACGTCCAGAATGAAAATCTGAACGTTCACAAAACCACAAGAGGCTACCGATGACTACCGAGACCCTCCAGCAGACCAACGGCGTCGACGTGAATCAACTCACCGAGACCATCGAACACATCCAGGGGAATCCCGACCTTGCCCGGTTTACGTTTCGCTCTAGTACGGAATGGATCGACGGCGGACACTCGCGCACGGAGATTAAGGGCTTCTACGGCGCCGGCCAGGAAGACACCTCGCGGACGGAGTCGTTCGTGCTCGAAGGCGACGAGCCGCCCGTGCTGCTGGGTTCGAACAAGGCGCCGAACGCCGTCGAAACCGTACTCCACGCCCTCGCCTCGTGCCTCGCGGTCGGATTCATCTACAACGCCGCTGCGCAGGGCATCACGGTTGACGCCCTGGAACTCGACGTGGAAGGCGAGCTCGACCTTCACGGTTTCCTCGGACTCTCCGACGAGACGCGAGCGGGTTATCAGGGAGTGACTGTCAACTACCGGGTCGAGGCCGATGCGCCGGACGAGCAGGTGGACGAGCTGTGCGCCTACGTGCAGCGGACCTCGCCGGTGATGGATATCCTCCGAAACCCGGTCCCCGTGACCGTGCAGAGAACCAGTTAGCCGCGCGAAATCCCTCGGCCAACCGGGAGACGGCGGCGGTTCGCACAGACGAGCCGCGCGTCGCCCGAGGCCTAGCCGCCCGCAAGGGCACCGACGACCAGATACGGCTCCGTGCCGTTTGCGACCTCCTCAGGCAGCGGATCGTCGGGCGATTCGTGGGATAGGTCTTCCGAGCACGCAAAGAATCGGACGAAGGCCCGGCGTCCCTGCCCCGCGTGGTCGCGGATCGTCCCGCGCAGCTGCGGATGGCGCCGCTCGAGCGCGTCGAGCACCGAGCGCTGCGTGATCGGCCCGTCGACCTCGAGACGCACCTCGCCGTTGACCCTGGCGAGCTCCCGAAGATGCGGCGGAAGCAGGACGCGAACCGTGGGAGCGGCTGCACTCATGACGGCGTCTGAATTCATGAGAGCGTCTGCACTTCCACGGAGAGTACCTTGGGCAGATTCTCGGCGATGGGCATCCACGAATCACCCTCGTCGGCCGAGGCATAGACGGCGCCGCCCGTCGTGCCGAAATAGATCCCGCACGGATCGAGCCTGTCGATCGTCATCGCGTCTCGGAGGACGTTCACGTAGCAGTCCTGCTGCGGGAGGCCCTTCGTGAGCGCCTCCCACTCGTTCCCGCCGGTGCGGCTGCGGTAGACGCGGAGCTTGCCTTCGGGCGGATAGTGCTCCGAGTCGCTCTTGATCGGGACGACGTAGATCGTCTCGGGTTCATGCGCGTGCACGTCGACGACGAATCCGAAGTCGGAAGGCAGGTTGCCGGAGACCTCGTACCACGTCTCCCCCGCATCGTCGGTCCGCATGACATCCCAGTGCTTCTGCATGAATAGCACGTCGGGTCGCGTCTCGTGCATCGCGATGCGGTGCACGCAGTGGCCCACTTCGGCCTCCGGGTCGGGAATGTACTCGGAGTGCAGACCCTGGTTGATGGCCCGCCACGTCTCCCCGCCGTCGTCGGTCCGGAAGGTGCCCGCCGCCGAGATGGCAATGAACATGCGATCCGAGTTCTGGGGATCGACTAGAATAGAGTGCAGGCACATGCCGCCCGCTCCCGGAGCCCACTGGGGACCGGAGCCGTGTTTTCGGAGGCCGGATAGTTCCTCCCAGCTATTCCCTCCGTCCGTCGAACGAAACAGCGCCGCATCTTCCACGCCGGCATACACCGTGTCCGGGTCCGTCCGCGAGGGCTCCAGATGCCACACGCGCGTGAATTCCCAGGGATGCGGCGTGCCGTCGTACCATTGATGCGTGCCCGGGACCCCGTCGTAGGCGAATTCGTTGCCGACCGTGTCCCAGGTCTTCCCGCCGTCGTCGGAGCGGTGCACGACCTGGCCGAACCAGCTGCTGGACTGCGAGGCGTAGATGCGGTTCGGGTCGGCAGGCGAGCCCTTCATGTGATAGATCTCCCAGCCCCCGAACAATGGACCCTCGATGTTCCACGAAGTGCGTTTTCCGTCTCCCGTGATGATGAAAGCCCCTTTTCGCGTGCCGACGAGGACTCGAATTGCGCTCATGATGTCGTCTCCATGATACTATACCGGTGGATGGTCGGGCGCGATGGTGATGGGCGTCCTCCGGGGTGCGGCTTGATCCATACGCCGCGCACGACTACCTCGAAATCTAGAGGTAGGATTGATGTCCCACAAGCTATCAGACGAAGTAAAAAATGCAGGGTGCACGGGCGACATCTTACGGGGGTATTTGTGACACAATGGGGACAGGCTACGTGCTACATCACACGGACGTGGCGACCCAGACGGCCCATCCGATATAGAGCAGATTCACGACGATCCGAAGGACGGCGCCGGGCGGACCGAAGAGCGGATCCTTCCAGGACTTGCCGCGCGAGTGCACAAGCGCGTCGAAGTGGCTCAGCATATAGATTCCGATGAGACCGGCCACGGTCCACGCGGCCATCGCACGCGCGCTCGGCCAGAACAAGAGGGCGCCGAGTACGATCTCCGCCCCTCCGCTCGCAACGATAACGCCCCGGGCATACGGGACCCATGCCGGCACGAGGCGCCGGTAGTATCCGGGCACGAGAAAGTGCGTGACGCCGACCGCCATCAGGAAGAGGCCTAGAATCACGGCCCCGGTACTTGGACTCATAGGTGCCTACCGCGTCCACATGGCCGCCTCGGTTCGTTCTTCGCTGCGATCCGTGGCCGGCGGGGGCTCGGGCGAGAGCGCCGAGATTGCCTCGCGCAGCTCTGCGCTCATCTCGATCTCCATCGCGGCGAGGGAGCCCTCAAGCTGCTCGACGTTCCGCGCCCCGATGATGGGCGCGGTCACGGCTGGATGACTCGCGCACCAGGCGACGGCGAGCGCGACCGGATCGAAGCCGTGCTCGCGGGCAAAGCGCGAGAACCGGTCGGCGACCTCGTACATCCAGCCATCCTTGTACCGTTCCGCATACGTCCGATTGCCGACCAGCCGGCCTTCCTCCGGCCGCTCCGACGGCGCATATTTGCCGGTCAGTAGCCCCGCGCCGAGCGGACTGTACGGCATCACGGCAAGGGTGTTGGCCTCGGCCATCGGCAGGATCTCCACCTCCGCCTGGCGCTTCACGAGATTGTACATCGGCTGGATGCACTTCACCTTTGCGAGCCCACGCAGCTCAGAGACGCCGAGCGCCTTCTGCGACTGCCACGCCGCGAAGTTGCTCAGGCCGACGTAAAGGACCTTGCCGTCCCGGACGAGGTCGTCCATCGCGCGCAGCGTGTCTTCCAGCGCCGTTCGAGCATCGAACCGGTGAACGAAGTAGATGTCGATGTAGTCGGTCCCCATTCGTCGAAGGCTCGCCTCGACCGACTGCAGGAGGTGGCGGCGCGAGGCCCCACGCGCATTTATGTCGTCGCCGGTGGGAAAGTAGCTCTTGCTCGTCAGGAGGACCTCGTCGCGGCAGTCCTTGACCAGACGGCCGAGAATAGTCTCGGAGCGACC
>CAZQAS010000254.1:0-4081 GCA_964591285.1 uncultured Rhodothermales bacterium | reverse complement strand
AATTTCGGCGTGATCTACGAACTTCCGTTTAGAGCATACCTCGGAGCGAGTCTGGCAAACTTCGGTAGCCGGGGACGCTTTGACGGCAGGGATCTTCGAATCCGCTACGATCAGGATCCGGATCGATTTGGAGACAACAGTAATCTCCCGGCAGCGCTGACGACCGAGGACTTTCCGCTTCCAATCCTCTTCCGAGTGGGTGTCGGCGTGCCAATGGCGATCGGGGCGAATAACACAGCGCACTTAGTGGCCAGCGCGTACCAGCCGAGCGACAACACGCAGAGTGTGAGCGTCGGCGGGGAGTGGACGTTCATGGACGTGGTATCGCTCCGCGGTGGGTATCAACATCTCTTCCAGCAGGATTCCGAGACCGGTTTGACGCTCGGGGGAGGTCTCAAATACGACATCAGCGGCTTCGGCTTCCGGTTCGACTATGCCTGGAACGAGTACGGCCGGATTGATGACGTTCAGCGGTTCACCATTGGATTTTCGTTTTGAGCCGCGTGACGCACGTGGCTAAGCGTGCGAAGCAACTCAGCCCGTGAACCACAACATCACCGCCGCGACGAGCATGAGAAGGATCACCGTGAGTAGAATGTCTCGCCGACGCCGCGCACGGCTTGAATGCTCCTGATCGATAGGCTGCGGCTTCTCATCTTCCATGGCAGTTTCGGCGAGCGGCAGGTGAGCCGTACCGTAGGTGAGGCCTGCGATCCGCGAATACTCCGGCGGCCGCGTGGCCAGGCTCACCATCACCAGGATAACCAGTGATACGACGGCGAGAAAGACGGCAAAGTGCAAAAAATTGATGTCGGCGAACGTGTAAAGCGGGCCGCTCAGTGCGTCTTTATTAAGCTCGGCGACGAGCCGCGCCATGCCGAGAACGAAGCCGGTGACGAGAGTCGCGAGCGCGCCAGCAGCATTGATGCGCTTCCAGAAGACGCCCAGAAGGAAGACGATCGCGATGGGCGGAGAGATGTACGCCTGTACGCTCTGCAAGTATTGATAGAGCACTCCGGAGATGTTCTGCATGAGAGGAATCCAGAGCAAGCCGAGCACGACAAGCACGATCGTTGCAAGCTGACCGGTCAGAACGAGCCGCCTCTCGGTTGCCTCGGGACGCATCTTTTTGTACACATCGAGCGTGATCAACGTAGAGCACGAGTTGAAAACCGACGACAGCGAGCTCATCAGTGCAGCCAACAGCCCGGCTGCCACCAATCCTCGCAGGCCCATCGGCAGCAACGTGCCGACGAGTACCGGGAGCGCCTGGTCGGGCGAATCCAGCACGATATCCCCGCGCTGCACGAGCACATAAGCGATGATACCGGGGATCACGAAAATAAACAGGGGCAGCTGCTTGAGATAGCCGGCGAAGATGGTCCCTCGCCGTGCATCGTCGATTCCGCGTGCCGAGAGCGTGCGCTGCACAATATACTGGTCCGTACACCAGTACCAGACGGCCATGATGGGCGCGCCAAATACCATCCCGGTCCAGGGAAAATCGGGATCCGTCATAGGCTTCCAGAGATTGAAGAATCCGCTTCCCGCGGCATCCATCAGCTCGTTCCAGCCGCCCACACGCATGAGTCCGGCCACCATCACCGCGCCCGCGCCGGCAATCAGAACGAAGGCCTGGACCATATCGGTGTAAAGCACGGCGCGCAATCCACCGAAGATCGTGTAGACGCCCGTAACGCCGACGACGATCAAGGCGCCCGTCCAGAAGGAGATTCCCATGAGGGCTTCGAACACGACGCCGCCGGCGTAGATCGTCACCGAGATTTTGGTGAGGACGTAGCCGATGATGGAGACGACTGCGAGATACCAGCGCGCCGCCGGAGAGAAGCGGCGCTCCAGGAATTCGGGCATGGTGTACACGCCGCTCCTGATGTAGAAGGGGACGAACACCCAGCCGAGCAACAGCAGGACTAGCGATGCCTGGAGCTCGAACTGTCCAAGAGCCACGCCGCTGGCCGCTCCCGTTCCGGCGAGGCCGATCAAGTGCTCCGATCCGATGTTTGAAGCGAATAGCGAGGCGCCGACGACGAACCACCCTACGTTACGGCCCGCGAGGAAGTAGTCGGCCGAGGTCTCTCGCGACCGGCGCTCCCGATAGACGGCCCACCCGGCGATCGCGAAGACAGCCGCGAAGTAGATGCCGACGACCACCCAATCAAGCCCTGAAAAGATCTGCATGGAAGCGGTTGTGCGCGGAGAGATCGTTGACGGGCGTTAGTATAGGGAAATTGCTTTCGAGTGTCATCTTATGCACGTGGGAAGATATACCGGATGACCGCTGACAGGCATCACAAGTAAGGGCGAACACCGCACCAGAACACCTACATGATCGGTTCACGCAAATACACTATCCCGTATACCGCCTAGCAATGCGTTCACCTCTTATCACGTGGGTTCACTCGATTATCATCTCATGTGTGCTGATGTCCTGCATGAGCGGAGAGCATGCAGTAAAAAATGACACGTACTGCAATCCGATTAACATCGATTACACATACAGTGTGACGCACACGTCGAAGGGTCTGTCCTTCCGATCAGGCGCAGATCCGGCCGTGGTTTCTTTTCGCGACAAGTACTACCTGTTGGTAACCCGCTCGCAGGGCTATTGGATGTCGGAGGATCTAAGCGAATGGGAGTTCGTGCGGCCCCAGAACTGGTTTTTCGAATCGTCGAACGCGCCAGGTGCCTGGCCGATGGGTGATTCTTTGCTGCTCTCGCTGGCTAATCCTTCGGGATGGCAGAACGTCATCTTCACGGACGATCCGATCCTTGGAACGTGGCGGGGCACCGCCTCACTCGTGCCGTTCATCCTCCACGACCCCGCCCTCTTCGTCGATGACGACGGCCGCGTGTACGTATACAGCGGATCGTCCAACGTCCATCCAATCTACGGCGCGGAGCTGGATCCGCAACGTTATTTCCTGCCCGTCGCTGAGAGGCGAGAGTTATTTAACCTCGAACCCGACAAACATGGCTGGGAGCGTTTCGGCGAAAATCACGCGGACACCGTGACGGCGCCCTTCATCGAGGGACCATGGATGACAAAGCACGATGAAACGTATTACCTGCAGTACGCGGCTCCGGGCACACAGTGGAACGTCTACGGCGACGGGGTCTACACGTCGGACAGCCCGCTTGGCCCCTTCACTTACGAGGAGTACAGCCCCTTCTCCTATAAGCCGGGAGGATTCATCAGTGGAGCCGGCCACGGCAGCACGGTCGAGGATCCATACGGCAACTATTGGCATTTTGCCACCATGGTGGTCGGCATCAACTTCAATTTCGAGCGGCGCATCGGACAGTTCCCGGCGGGTTTCGATGACGATGGGCAGCTCTATGCGAATACGGCATACGGGGACTATCCTCATTACCTCCCTTCGTCCGAAAAACGAGGACGCGAGGATTGGTTTACCGGTTGGATGCTGCTCTCCTATGAAACGCCCGTCTCTGCCTCGTCCGCTTTGGACGGATTTGGGCCTGAACGCACGGTTGACGAAAATGTACAGACATATTGGGTGGCCGGCACGAACGGAGAAGGCGAACGGCTGATGATCGACCTGGAAAATGAAAGTGAACTACGCGCAGTCCAGATCAACTACGTGGATCATGATTCAAACGTTTTCGGCAAGCCAGATACACTGTACCACCAGTACCTCTTGGAGTACTCCCTCGACGGCGACGTCTGGGACGTTCTTGTCGACAAGCGAGAAAGTCGGGACGACGTTCCGAACGATTACGTGCAGCTCGAATCTCCGCAGCGCGCGCGCTATGTTCGGTTTACGAATTATCACGTCCCGACGCCCAATCTCGCCATCTCAGGTCTACGGATTTTTGGGAGGGGAGCCGGAGACGAGCCGGCGAGGGTCGCCGGCTTTCAGGCGGAACGAGGAGTCGACCGCAGAGAGGCAAGGCTGAAATGGGATCGCGTGCATGGTGCTCAGGGCTACCATCTTTACTTCGGAATCCAACCCGACAAGCTGTACAACTCGGTGATGATCTACCGGGACACGACCTACGCGGTGAAAGGACTTAACGTCGAGCCCGACTACTATTTCTCAGT
>CAZQAS010000253.1:2322-4095 GCA_964591285.1 uncultured Rhodothermales bacterium | reverse complement strand
ACCGAACGACGAGCATGGATATACCGCTTTATTGGACGGCGCTGATCGCCTTCCTCATCTTGAACTTGATGATGGTGTCGGCCTCCGCGATGGTCTACGCCGAGCGAAAAGTGTCCGGCTACATCCAGCTGCGGCCCGGGCCGAACCGCGTCGGGCCCTTTGGCATTCTGCAGCCGTTCGCCGACGTGCTGAAGCTGATGATGAAGGAGGACATCCGGCCTCAGGCGGCGAATCAGACCATCCACTCGATGGCCCCGGTGATCATGGTCGTGATCGCCATGTCTGTGCCGGCCGTCATTCCCTTCGCGCGCGGCGTGGTCATCGCCGACGTCGGGCCGGGCGTGCTCGTCATCCTGGCGCTGACGTCCATAAGCGTCTACGGCATCACGCTCGCGGGCTGGTCATCCAACAGTAAATATTCCCTGCTCGGCGGGCTGCGATCGGCGGCCCAGATGATTTCCTACGAGCTTTCGATGGGCCTCGCCATAGTCTCGGTGGTGCTCATCGCCGGCACGCTGAACCTGACGGAGATCGTCGACGACCAGGCGGGTGGATGGGCGATCCTTGGCTGGAACGTCTTCCGCAATCCGATCGGCGCCATTATTTTCATCGTCACTGCCTTTGCGGAGACGAACCGCGCGCCGTTCGATCTGCCGGAGGCCGAGCAGGAGCTCGTCGGCGGCTACCACACCGAATACAGCGGCATGAAATTCGGGATGTTCTTCCTCGCCGAGTACGTCAACTGGTGGGTGGCCTCCTTCGTGATCGTGACGCTCTTCTTCGGCGGCTATCTCGTGCCGTTCGAACCGCTGCTGATCGGAGCGTTCCCGGCGCTCGACGGGAGCATCCTCCTAGGCGCACTGCAAATACTTTCGCTGCTCGCAAAAGTGGCGTTTTTCGCTTTCCTTTTTATCTGGGTGCGGTGGACGTTCCCCCGCTTCAAGTACAATCAGCTCATGCAGCTCGGCTGGAAGGGACTCCTTCCGCTCGCGCTTGTGAACGCAGTTGTCGTCGCCATCGGCGTGATCATTTTCAGCTAGGGACGTTCTGATGCCGAACCGAGCCAAATCTTCGGTCCTCGCCGAGCAGTCGATTCCCGCCAACCTGCCGATTTTCACCAACCTGCCGATCGCCTTTCGCTAGCGCCGTGATTCTCTCGCCTTCCATCATTGCCGCCGATCTGGCTCACCTCAACGAGCAGGCGCGCGAAGCGCTGGAGGCCGGCGCGGACTGGCTGCACGTCGACGTGATGGACGGTCGATTCGCGCCGAGCATCACGGTAGGCCCCCTCGTCGTCGAGGCACTCAAGCCGCTCGCGACGGAGAAGGGTGCCAAGCTCGACGTCCACCTGATGGTGGAGGACCCGGACCGGTATCTCGAAGACTTTGCGGATGCCGGTGCCGACCTGCTCACCGTGCACGTCGAGGCGGCAACGCATCTGCATCGAACGATCAGTCGGATCAAGGAACTCGGATTGCAGGCGGGCGTGACCCTCAATCCGGCCACGCCGCTTGCCTCGCTGCAGGAGATCTTCTTGGATGTGGATCTCGTCCTGGTGATGTCCGTCAACCCGGGCTTCAGCGCACAGAAATACATCCCCTCGTCGACCGACAAGATCCGTCGGCTCCGGAACATGCTCAATCAGGTGGCCGCACGTGCACACCTGCAGGTCGACGGCGGGGTGGGCCCGTCGAACATCCTGGAGGTCGTTGGTGCCGGTGCGGACGTCATCGTCGCCGGCAACGCCGTCTTCGGCGGAAGCGGGACGGTCGC
>CAZQAS010000253.1:0-2222 GCA_964591285.1 uncultured Rhodothermales bacterium | reverse complement strand
CTCTGACCTCCGTTCGAGAACGGCACGGGAGCGAACGTCTGACTTCCGATCTCTGACTTCTGACTTCCACATATTCTCCGCATTATGCTATTCATTGAGACCATCCTCCCCCTTCCCCTCGCGCAGGCCTTTACGTACCGCGTGCCGGAAGGGATGGAGGTGCAGGTCGGATGCCGCGTGCTCGTCCCGTTCGGTCCGCGGCGGCTCACCGGCGTCGTCGTCGATCTCGCGGAGACCGCCGGCGACCTCGATGCCGTTAAGGACGTACTCGACGTGCTCGATGAGGAGCCGTCCTTCACGCCGGAGATGCTCGGTCTGACGCGATGGATCGCCGAATACTACGTGTGCAGCTGGGGCGAGGTCGTCCGTGCGGTACTGCCGGCCGGCACGACCTCGGGCAAGAACGGTGTTAGCGTCAAGCGCGAGAAACACGTGCGCCTGGCTCCCTCGCACCGGCATGCACGGGCGGCCGACGACCTCCGCGAGCTCCTTCCCGGCGCCAAGCAAATCGCAGTGGTTGAGGCGCTGAACGGCTACCGAACCGAAGGGCTGCCCGAGCCTCGCCAGGCTGACGTGCTCGCCCGCGCCGATGCTTCCGCATCAACGCTGAAGTCCCTCTTGAAGCGGGGAATCGTCGAGATCGTGGAGAAGGAGGTCGTTCGTACGCCCATGGAGGATGGGCAGAGAGGAGGCGCCGCACCGGTCGACCACGCGCTGCATCCGGCGCAGGAATCCGCCCTGGAGTCGATCCTCCAGGCGGTCGACGCCGAGCGGTTCGAGACCTTCCTCCTACACGGCGTCACCGGAAGCGGAAAGACGGAGGTCTACATCCGGGCGCTGAAGCGCGTACTCGACAGCGGGCGCACGGGGATCGTCCTCGTGCCCGAGATCGCCCTGACGCCGCAGACGGTCCGGCGATTCCGCAGGCACTTCGGAGATCGGATCGCCGTCTTCCATTCGCGCATGAGTCCGGGCGAGCGGTTCGATGCGTGGCGCTGCCTCCGCGATGGGCGCTTCGACGTGGTCATCGGGCCGCGTTCCGCCGTTCTCGTTCCCCTCTCAAACGTCGGCATCATCATCGTCGACGAGGAGCACGAGCAGTCCTACAAGCAGCAGGATCCGGCTCCACGCTACAATGCCCGGGACGTTGCGGTCATGCGCGCGCAAATGAACGACGCCGTATGCGTGCTGGGCTCCGCCACGCCGAGCCTCGAAACCTACTACAACGCGCGCGGCGGCAAGTACACGCTGCTCGAGATGCCGAATCGGGTGCCCATCGCGGGCGGGGAGACGGCGCAGCTGCCGGATGTCCGTATCCTCGACATGCGAGGCACGCGCGGTGCGGGCATCCTGTCGACCTATCTCGAACATGCGATCGGCGAGCGCCTCGAACGCGGGGAGCAGACCATCATCCTTCAGAATCGCCGAGGTTACGCGCCGCTGCTCGAGTGTTCGGCCTGTGGATGGTCGCCCGAATGCCCGGACTGCTCGGTCACGATGACGGTCCACAAGAGCAAGCGGCTACTCCGCTGCCACTACTGCGGGCGCACGAACAGGATTCCGTCCGCGTGTCCGGCGTGCAGCGAACAGGCGCTGGATCTGCTCGGCACGGGAACCCAGAAAGTCGAAGAAGCACTCGAGACGCGCTTCCCGGACGCCCGCGTGCTGCGGATGGATCTCGACACCACCACGCGCAAAAACGCGCATGACCGCCTCCTCAAGCAGTTTGCCGACCGCAAGGCGGACATCCTGCTTGGTACCCAGATGGTAGCGAAGGGTCTCGACTTTGCGCAGGTGACGCTCGTCGGCGTCGTGAACGCCGACGTCGGGATGCTCCTGCCTGACTTCCGCTCCGAGGAGCGCACCTATCAGCTGCTGTCGCAGGTTGCCGGGAGGTCCGGGAGAGCCTCACTGGCTGGGGAGGTAGTCATCCAGACGAGAAATCCCGATCGTGTCGTCATTCGGCATGCGCGCGACCACGACTATCACGCTTTCGCCCAGGCGCAGCTTGCCGAGCGCCATGCGGCCGGCTACCCTCCGTTCGGAAGGATGGCGGGCATCGAGTTCAAAGGGCCGAACGAGCGGGAGGTCGCCGACATGGCCCGGCGCTGGACGGACGGCTTGTTGAAAATCGACGCTCCGATGGAGATTCTCGGCCCCGAGCAGGCGTTCATCAGCCGCGTCAAGAAACAGTACCGCTACCACACGATCGTAAAGTGGGA
>CAZQAS010000252.1:0-4125 GCA_964591285.1 uncultured Rhodothermales bacterium | reverse complement strand
CTCAAGGCAGATCTCACGTGGCGATTCGTCGCGCTCGTCGCCTTCTTCGCAACGGTGACGGCGCTGGTCGGCGCCTACGTCAGCTGAAGACCAACCGGACGCAGGACTCCGTCTCAAGCGAGGATCGGGCCGGCTTGCGACCGGCTCGCACGGCATCTACTTTCGGATGCCGCACCCAGTAACGACCCGATGTCCCGCGCATCGCCACATGCCCGACCACGAATCCCGACGAAGCCGTCGCGCCTTTATCAAGAGGGGTGCTGCCGGATTGGGGGGCCTGGCCGTCTCCGGATGTGGGGTCTTGAGAGGCGGATCCAGCTCGACCTCGGCCGTGGCGCCCGGTGGAATCCCCCCCAGCGACCGGATTGTCCTCGGCATGATCGGCGTCGGTCGAATGGGTAAGAACCGGCTGCGGGGATTCCTCGAGCATCCCGACGTGGAAATCGGCGC
Source organism: uncultured Rhodothermales bacterium (assembly GCA_964591285.1). GTDB lineage: Bacteria > Bacteroidota > Rhodothermia > Rhodothermales > VXPQ01 > CAZQAS01. The sequence goes on along the minus strand of CAZQAS010000252.1, from coordinate 3,675 downwards.
CATCTGTGACGTCGACGATCGCCACGCCGCCGAAGCCAAAGCCATCGTCCGGGAATCTCGAGGCCGCGCCGTGCCGACGGTTCGGGACTTTCGACGCCTGCTGGACAGGTCTGATCTCGATGCGATCGCCGTCGTGACGCCCGACCACTGGCACGCCCTCCCGACGGTGCGCGCCTGTGAGACCGGGAAGGACGTATTCGTCGAGAAGCCGCTAAGCTACAGCGTGGCCGAGGGCCGGGCGATGGTGGAGTCGGCGGCCCGGCACCGGCGCGTCACGCAGATGGGCAACCACATCCACAATGACGCCGACAACTACCGCCGAGTCGTCGAGCGCGTCAAGAGCGGGCAGCTCGGGCGCATCACACGTGTCGAGCTCTGGATGACCTCGATGATCGAGGACCACGGGAGTCCACCGAATCAGGCGCCGCCGAGCGAGCTCGACTACGATCTGTGGCTTGGACCGGCGCCGCAGCGACCGTACAATCCCCTTCGGTCGCACCGTACGTTTCGGCACTTCTGGGATTATTCCGGCGGCATGTTCATCGACTTCTGGTGCCATATCGCCGACGTCGCGTTCTGGGCGCTGGATTTGCCGGCGCCGACGAGCGTCTCCGCCACGGGCGGTCGATTTTTCGTGCACGACGCCACCGAGACGCCCGACACGCTGCACGCCTCCTTCGCATTTTCGGACCTCCTGATGACCTTCACGCTGCATCCGAAGCCGATGCCGGGCTACGAGCACATGGGCTGGATCGGCGCCGTATTCGTCGGTGAGGATGCGACGCTCGTCACAAACTATACGCGCCACGAGGTCTATGTCGATGGCCACCGGGCACCCGATTTTCCCGATCCGCCGATGCACATCCCGAATTCACCGGGCCACCTGCGCGAATTCATCGATGCCGTGAAGGAACGGAATCTCCATACGACCTGCAACGTCGGCTACGGTCATCGTTTGTCAAAAGTCGGGCTGCTAGCGAACATCGCCTATCGGACGCAATCGACCGTTCACTGGGACGACGAACGCGAGACAATCACCGGCAATCCACACGCAGCTGCGCACCTGAGCCGAGCCGCTCGGCTTCCCTGGACACTGTGAAAAATGCGGGGCAGAGCCCCATCGTTCGCTCGACATTATCCTCTGGCAATCCAATGAATCTGAACTCCGCGATGACCGATCCACATCTAACCTTCCGCCCGCTGCGGTTGGCCGCTATTCTATGTCTGGTGCTGTTCGCCGCCGCCTGCGCTCCGCGCGCGGAAGAACCGGCGCCGAGCGATCGCGGCGAGTTCGTATCGTTATTTGACGGCGAGACGCTCGACGGGTGGTCGCGCCACACGGGGCTTCCGGAGGATCAGGTCGGCGGCAAATGGGAGGTCGTCAATGGAGCGATCGTCGGTGATCAGGATCCGCCCGGCCACGGCGGTTTTCTCATCACCGACGAGCAGTTCGGCGACGTCGAGCTGACGCTCGAAACCATGCTCGACTACCCGGTGGATAGCGGAATTTTCCTGCGCGTGGGCGAAGAAGGCAAGAGCCATCAGGTGACGCTCGACTACCGGGAGGGCGGCGAGATCGGGGCGATCTACCTGCCGTGGACACAGGGCGGCGTGCATGCGAATCCCGAGGGCATCGAGCATTTCGAGGCTGACGCATGGAACGACGTTCGGGTGCGTATCGAGGGCGAGCCCGCTCGGATCCGCTTCTGGCTCAACGGCGAGCTCGTAACCGATCTTCAGCACACGGAGGAGACGACGCAGGGCGTGCCGCGGCAGGGGACGATCGGCCTGCAGGTGCATCCCGGCGAATCCTATGAGGCCGGCAAGAAGGTGCGCTTCCGGAACATACGGGTACGACGACTCGAGTAAGTATATCTACGGCTGATGCACCCGATTCGGCAACCCCTTGATGCGATTCTCGCACCAGATCAACGGTAACCGGCGTTCGCCACGCGCTCAGCTGCCGCAAGCCCTCACCAGATCGGCATTTGCGGTTCTCCTATTCCTTACCGTCTCCGGCTGCGACATGCTCGGCGGTTCCGGCACGACAAGGAGCGGGATCGAGCATGACGTCGTCGTTCATCTCGCAGAGCAGCACGGTTTCGGCGCAGATCACCCGGACGAGCCGCGGCTCGTTTTTTCGATGCGCACGGAAGAGGAGCTCCCATGTATGAACTATAAGATTCGGTATGATCTGGATCGCACCCGTGATCGAGTGAGCATTCGTGCACGGGAGATCGTGCGGCCCGCCATCTGCCTGACGGCTCTGGGTCCCGCGAGGGCCTCGTTCGAATTGCCGCTCGAGCAAGGTGCGTATGATCTCGTTCTTCTAAACGGCCCTGCCGTCGATCGGTACACCGTGACCGTCACCGAGACCGCTGTTGAGCTCGAACCGAGGAACACCTCGTGGACACGCCCGGCGTCGCGCCTCAATTGGAAATTCCCACGCGACTCGTTCGCCTTCTATTGCGGCACGCTGACAGAGACCAAGTCCCTGTGTACGGATTTTGAGGCCATGCTGAAGAATCTCTCCCTCACGTCCCTCGAGGTGCCGGAGGTCGGGCAGTGGCCGTATGCACTGAGCAGCCAGGGCCACTACTACGATGCACCGGCGAGATTTTATCGGTATCCGGACGACGCTACGTGGGACGAGGTGAAAGAGCGGCTTCGTACGTTCACCCGCGAGCGGCTGACCGATCAGGAGGGAACGGGACTTCAGGTCCGGAACTGGCTCGGTGATGCGGTCAGGTCCTGGATGGTGGATGACCTTTAAGGATCACTTCTCGCGGCACTCCGGGGAATACTCGCGCTTTCGGCCCAGTTATCCGAAACGGTTGGCTGATTTTTTGGCCGGCGTGTCGCCTCGTCGGGGCACCGTCTGGGAGGCAGGCTGCGGGTCCGGGCAGCTTACGACCCTCCTGGCAGATCGATTTGAACGCGTGCTCGCCACGGATGCGAGCGAAGAGCAGCTGGCGAACGCTCCCGTGCTGCCGAATGTGGAGTACCGATGCGTTCGTGCGGAGGACAGCGGTCTGCCCTCCCGCACGGCCGACCTGTGCGTGGCGGCGCAGGCGGCTCACTGGTTCGATCTGGACGCGTATTACACCGAGGTGCGGCGCGTCGGGCGGACCGGGTCGGTCGTAGCGCTGGTGACCTATACCTTGATGCAAGTAAACGATTCGGTGGACGAGATCATCCGAACGTTCTACGCGTCCGAGCTTGCCGATTACTGGCCTCCGGAGCGAAGGTTCGTCGAGACCGGCTACGCCGATCTGCCGTTTCCTTTCGAGGAGATGGATGCGCCGGCCTTCGAGATGTCTGAAGAGTGGTCGCTACCGCAGCTTCTCGGATACGTCCGCTCGTGGTCGGGCGTCCGCGCCCTCCTCGAGAACGCCGGATCGAGGACCTTCGACGTGCTGGAGGAGGACCTCGCCGCCGAATGGGGAGAGTCCGAGGTGAGGCAGGTCATCCGATGGCCGCTCGCCATGCGCCTCGGGCGCATTGCACCGGAGTGAGTGCGGCCTTTCGCCGGCGCGAATTGCGTCCTATATTTCCTGTTTCATCGTGCCTGCGCGGCACGGTACTTAGTAAAGGAAAAGCAAATCCACCTTCCGCCATGCCGGATATGCACATCGAGAAACTCGACCTTCGGGATTTCAATGCCGGTACCGAAGC
>CAZQAS010000251.1:0-4140 GCA_964591285.1 uncultured Rhodothermales bacterium | reverse complement strand
TCGGCGCCGAGGTCCGCCTCGACCAGCTCGACTTCACCTCGTTCGGCCTCATCCCTGCTACGACGCCGAGCGGAAGTCTGGTGGAACCCTTCGAGCCATCCATCCCGCCACAAACCAGCTTCGGCTACCAGTTCTTCGAGGACGTTGAGCCGATTTTCGGCAGCGCCTACGTGCAGGACAAGATGGAGTTCGAAAACTTCATCGTGAACGCCGGAATCCGCGTCGACTACTTCGATTCCAGAGCCACCATTCCCGCCGACTCCGAAGATCCGAACATCTACAACCCCTTCAAGAAGATCCATCTCTACCACGATCTAAATGGCGACGGGGTCATTACCGTCGACGAGGAGACGGAAGAGAATAGACAGACCGTCGAAGAGCGTGAGGAATATTGGTGGACCGAGACGGATCCTAAGGTTCAGATCTCTCCTCGACTCGGGGTGGCCTATCCGATCACCAATGAAGGGGTGATCCACTTCTCCTACGGCCATTTCCTTCAGATCCCCACGCTGAACCGCCTTTTCGAAAACTTCGGGTTCAAGGTGCCAAATCGTTCGGGTCAGTATGGCCCGTTCGGAAACCCCGACCTAGATGCCCAAAAGACGGTGATGTACGAGATCGGTCTCCGGCAGGGGATTGGAGACATCGTCTTCGACGTTACCGGCTACTACCGAGACGTTCGCGACTGGGTCTCCACGTCACGCCTCATCGAGACGGAAATTCCGGGCGTGAACTACGTCGTCTACGCGAACCGCGACTACGCGAATACCCGCGGCCTCACGGTGGCGTTGAACAAGCAGTTCACGAACTACTACGGTTTCGACGTCAACTACACGTTTCAGGTCGTCGAAGGCTCAAATTCGGATCCTGCGGAGCAATTTTTCTCGGCCCAGAACAACGAGCAGCCGAAGCTGGCCCTTCTTCCGTTGGGCTGGGATCAGCGGCACAAGGTTGCCGGGTCGATGTACGTCGGCGGCAGCCGCTGGGGGGCCTCGGCGCTCGCCATCTGGGGCTCAGGATTTCCTTATACACCGTCGTTTCCCGAAGCAGCGCTCGTGGGATCCGACGTGCCACCGGAATTCCCTTCCAACTCTCGCCGTATTCCGTCGAGCTTCAAGATCGATATGAGTGCGCACTACGAATTCGATATCGCCGGCGTGCGCCCGCGCCTCTTCTTGCAGGTCTTCAATCTGCTCGACATGCGGAATCCCGTCGGCGTGTTCGCAGATACCGGCGAACCGGACATCACGTTTGTTCAGCCGTTCGGGTCCGCCGATCCCGGCTATTACGTGCGGCCCGAATTCTATGATGAGCCGCGCCGCATGCATCTCGGCGTGGAGTTAAATTTCTAAAGCGAATGATACGGTTCCTCTCCCATATCGGAATTGTCTTCGTCGCGCTCGCCTGGGCGGTACTGCCGACTGCTGCCCAAGAGATCGATCGCGACCACGTGCCGAGCGAGGAGCGCGTAGATCCCCTTGAGCGCCGCCGCGACGATATCGACGGCAATAACATCCGCGCAACCATTACGAACTGGACGCAGTCAGCCCAATCAGGCAATCCGGGCGACTATTGGTACGAATGGCCGAAGAACACGAACCGCATCTACGTGTCGCTCACCCAACTCTGGGTCGGCGCCGAGGTGCAGGCGAATGTCGGACCCGACCAGGATGAGACGTTATGGATTGTCAACGTTTCAGACTTCCGGGACAACCAGCAGGGCGGAAACAACTCTTGGACGTTTGAGCCGGTCCAGGGCTACGTGAATCCAGCCGACAGCGACTTCGGCATCGCGCAGTCGGACGATCCGGTGAGCTGGCCGGACGCCTGGCCCGATAAGCTCGATGACGCAGCCGATCCGGGCTGGCGTGGCTCGTGGAATGGATTCTTCGGAAAGGACATCCAGAATGCAGACCAGGAGTTCTTCTACAAGGCCGGCGACGACCAGTACGACCGTTATCGGAGCTCCTACCGTCCCGATTCGACGGATGCCTCCCGCTCGGGCCTTGGGCTGATCGTCGAAAACCGGATCATGGCGTGGAGCCAGATCCTCATCGACGACGTCGTCTTCCTGATCTACGGCGTTAACAACGACGGGACCGAAGACCTCGACAAGGTTGGATTCTCGATCTGGCTAGCCGACTGCGTCGGTGGCGACTGTGCCGACGACATTCCGTTCTTCGATCTCCTCGAAGACGTCGCCATCATGACGGATCAGGACGGCATCGGAGACCAGAATTTTGGATCGGATCGCGTCGGCGTGACGGTAATTGCCTACCTCGAGACGCCCGGCAACGCCGTCGATCGCATCGACAATGACGGCGATGGCACGACCGGGCAGACCGACTGCACGATTGGCGAGTGCGGAAGCCCCATCATCGAAGAAGCATTCGTCGCGGGAGAGGATCCTGCCAACGGCGTCGACGACAACGGAAACGGGTTGATCGATGAGAACCAGACGCACGTCCCCTTCGAAGATCAGGTAGGCGTCGGCTACGCGGACTACATCGACAACGATGAAGACGGCGAGCAGGGCGGTCCGCTTGTGACGACTGAGATGGTTGGCGACGCGGCTGGCGACTCATGGAGCCGCTGGCCGCCGAATCCGCAGAACGATCCCTTCATGCAGGGCCGACGTGGACGGCCGATTATTCACCTGGTGGGCGTCGACGAATCGGACGTAGGCGCCGCGTTCAAAGACGGCATCGACAATGACGACTCGTGCGTCGACCCGACGGCCGCCTATCCCTACCTTTCCGAGCCGGATTCGCCCGTCGTCACGCAGGAAATGATCGATGCTGCGGCAGACGATCCATTCCGGCGTTATCGCGTGCCGGGCACCGACATCATCCTCTTCGATCTCGGCAGCGAAGATCTTGGAAAGTGCTATGCGGACGGCGTGGACAACGACGAGGACGGCGCCGTCGATGAGGGTATCGACGAGGGTATCGACGAGATGATCGATGAGAGCCGTGACGACGGCATCGACAACGACGGCGATTGGGATCTGCTCCGCGACGATACGGGCCTCGACGGGGTGCCGTTCAGCGGTGATCCGGGGGATGGCGACGGGGTGCCGACTTCAGGAGCAGGTACCGACTTTCCGGGCGAGAAGAATATCGACGTTACCGACGTCGCCGAATCCGACCAGATCGGCATCACGAATGTGCAAATCATTCCGGCATTCTCGCTGAATTTCAACAGCCAGCCGGATCGCACGCTCTTCCATAACTTCATGATTCCTGGGGAGTTCGATACCGAGATGCCGGAGCCGGGGGATAACGACCTCGTCGTCTCGAGCGGCCTCTTCCCGCTCCGGGCAGGGCAAACGGAGCGCATCTCGCTTTCGATTCAGCTCGGCCAAACCCAGGAGGAAGCGCTCGCAGCGCGCGACAATGCGCTCGATGCGTACTCGGAAGACTATCAGTTCGCGCAAGCTCCTAATACGCCGACAGTAACAGCGGTGCCCGGCGACGGGACGGTCACGCTCTACTGGGACAGCATCGCGGAAGAATCCATTGACAGCTTTCTCGAAAGCCTCGGGCTTCCTGCCCAGGACTTCGAAGGTTATCGGATCTATCGAGCTACGGACCCGGCATTTCTCGATCCGCTCTCGATTACGGACGGATTCGGGAATCTCACGTACCGGAGCCCGATCGCACAATTCGACAAGATCAACGGGATCGGCGGCTTCCATCCCGTGGATGTGAACGGCGTCAAGTTCTACATGGGCGATGACAGCAGAGACGAGGGCGAAGCATCGACGGGCCTTGCACACGTCTTCGTCGACTCGACCGTGACAAACGGGATTCGCTATTTCTACGCAGTCACGGCGTACGACTTCGGCGCGGTTTCGGCAAACATCTCACCCACCGAGACGCCGATCAGGATTCGTCGTCTCCCGGACGGCGGAATCGAAACCGGCCCCAACGTCGTGGAGGTCACGCCGACGGCGCCGGTGTCCGGCTACGCGGGTGCGACGCTTGGCGGAGCGGACGGCCTCTTGCCGCGCGTGCAGGGTAATACGACGAGCCGTATCGGCTACGAAATCATCGACCCGAGGCTGATCGAGGATGGAAACACCTATCGTGTCGTCTTCCAGGACACCCTGATATCCGGTGGCCTGCTGGCGCCCGACAC
>CAZQAS010000250.1:0-4144 GCA_964591285.1 uncultured Rhodothermales bacterium | reverse complement strand
CAACAGCACGAACGAGGGAAAACGATGAGAAGACTAACACTCGCATTCGTTCTACTAGCGACGTTGGCGTCGGCGACGTGCGTTCGTGCCCAGTATCAGCGTCCGGGCAGCACCGATGGTGACTTTCTGAAGCTCGGCGTCAGTGCGCGGGCCGCCGGACTCGGTGATGCGTACATCGCAATGGCCGGAGGAGCGGATGCCACGCACTACAATCCGGCCGCTCTGTCGTGGATGCGGCCGCGCACGCACGTGCTGCTCAATCACACCTCGTGGTTCGCTGACATCAATCACGAGTTTGTAGCGGTTGCTCACCGCTTCGATATCGGTACGTTCGGACTTTCCCTGACCGGACTCTACACCGACGAGATGAAGGTGCGCACGCCGCTCCAGCCGGAAGGGACTGGGGAAACCTTCTATTCCTACAATCTCCGGGCATCGGCGAGCTATTCACGGTGGTTGACGGACCGCGTGACGTTCGGCGGCACGGTTAGCTACATCAATCTTGACCTCTACCAGGACTTCAGTGAGAACGCCTTTGCCGCGGACATCGCGGCGGCGTACCGCGGCGACTTTCGCGACTTCCGTTTCGCGATGATGATCGGTAATCTCGGCAGCGACGTGACCTTCGTGAACGAGTCCTATCCGCTTCCCGTCCATTTCACCTTCGGGATGAGCCTGAATGCCGTCGAGAGTGCCTATCACGTCATAAAATTCACGGGGTCGGCGCAGAAGCCGAACGACGGCCAGCCGGTCGGACAGGTGGGCGCCGAGTATGCATTTCAGGATCTGCTTTTTCTGCGCGGCGGCTATCGGATCAACTATGATGCGGCCACTTATTCGTTCGGCGCCGGCTTGCGTTTCGGTGTGAGCGACTACGGATTCCGATTCGACTATGCCTACAGCTCCTTTGGAAGCCTGGGCGTTGCCAACCGTTTCGGGCTTGGCCTCGAGCTGTAGTTGATGCTGCGTCGCTCAACAGGACGGCCCCACGTCCCCGGACGATGCCGTCAAGTAGGGCGCAAGCCGATGCGGTCGATCCGATCCGAATCCGCGACGTCACTTCTCTTTACGAGTGTCTTAAGATTTGACTAGTTCTATGCAAACTAAATGGAGCGCTTGCAGCCTGCTCCTTGTACTGGTCTTCCTATCAACAACCGTCCAGGCGCAGGAATCGGTGTATTTCCAGAAGCTCGTCTATGAATCCGACGGATCGCTCATAGAGCGTACGCCGCCCGAGGTGAGCTTCACGGTCTATTTGAACGGTGACGAGCGCCGAATCCTTACCGAGACCGCGCCGCGGCTCGGAAGTGACGATCCCAACATTACCGGAAACGGATCATTTGGCGTTGAGCTGGCAAATTTTCCCGAGCTGACCGAAGGGGATACCGTCACGGTACGGTTCACCGACACGGCCGTGGGCGAGCAGGGTGCCATTTCCGCCGAGATCGACGAGATTCCATGGACGGATCCCGAACCGTTTACGACGCTCACATTGTCGCCGGCGGCGCTTCCGCTGCGTCCCGAAAACGTCGACCTCGACGATCAGGCGACGGTCAGTTGGGATGCCGTCGATAGTCTCAGCTACTCCGTCTATCGCCGCGCTCTCGAGGACAGTCGAGACGACGGCGTGCCTCGCAGCGTCTACACTCGTGTGGCGGACCGTATCGACGGCGGCTCGTTCACCGACGCGGACGCCACCGACGACTCCACATTTGCTTATATCGTTTTCGCGTATACGACCGCCGGTGTCGCGAGCCCGCACTCAAAAGAGGTTGTGGAGCGACTTCACGTCTCGAACCTGAGCGTTTCAGCCGGCCCGACAAACGCCGAACTCGCGTGGGATGCCTTCGAGGCTCCGGTTGGCCGAACCGTAGGCTACGTCATCTATCGATCAGACGACGGCGGCTCGACGCGTGAGCTGATCGCCTACACTGGAGAGGAGACGGAGTACACCGACACGCGCCTCGAGCCCGGCACTACATACCATTACACGATCCGAGCCCGCAACGAGCGCCAGGAGGAGCTGGGCGAGTCCGACGAGATCGCCGTCACGACCGAAGCTTCGACGGCCGGCTACGTGACCTATGCCAACCTGAAGGTGGCCGTCGTGCTCTACGCCAACGCGATCGAGCGGGGCTCCGGAAACCAGTATCAGATGACCGCCGGTGAAATCGCGGACATCCAACAGCACCTCGAAACGGCTCGGGAATTCTACTGGCGCAATTCCAGGATGAACCTGAACCTCGAATTCGATTACTTCATCATCGACGAGTACAAGGATTTCGGCGGCCTCGAAACGGCCGAGAACCGGGCGCAGTCCGTCACCGTGACCGGTACCCATCTCGCCGAGGATTTCGGCGTGATGAGCACGCAGTACGATCTCGTCTATCGGATCACGCCTTCGACGGGTGGCAATTACTCCTGGGGCGTAACACATCGCCTCGAATTGCCCGGGCCCGACCGTGAAGTTGATGGGAAGCAAGTCGGTTTTTCCCAGCACCCCGTTCCTCAAGGGGGAGGATTCGATCAGTATCCTGACGAGTTTGATACGGACGAAGAGGGATATAACCACATCTGGCTCTTCATTCACGAGGCGCAACACGCCATCGACGGCATATACCGATTCAACGACCATCCGGAAATGGGCCACGGTGATTTCCCGGAACTTTATGGAAATCCGGATCTGCGGATCGGCGATGATCCCGGATATGCCGCCGGTTCCTATCCGCCCGATTATCCCTCCGGCTTCGGGTATCGTTTCGGCAAGCGTTTCGATTTTCAGGCCACCATGCTTCGCGAGTTCGACGCCTATCAGGATCTCGAGACGCAGTGGGGCGACATCTACGAGACGCCCGACGTCGACGGCGACGGATTTCCGGACGACGATCCGCGTGTACCGCTCGACGAAGCCCGCTTCGGCAGCAGCCCGACTGATGCGGACGCGGATGGTGACGGCCTCACCGATCACGGCGAAGCTATCGCCGGGATCTACCAGTACAGCGTCGCCGACCCGAATGACCCCGATACGGACGGGGACGGACTTCTCGATGGCGACGATGAGTATCCGCTCTATCCCGTCGCCCGGAGCATCAAGCGTGTCGAGGGCCGCTGGAAGCCGATCATCGACGGCGACGTCAGCGATTGGCCCGAGGAGGCGCTCATCAGTGACGCCGTCCTGGTGGTAACCGATGGCGAATCGTTGAGTCCCGAGTTTTACATGGCATACGACGACGATTCCCTCTACGTCGGATTCTCGCTCGAGAAACTGGGTGTTCCGCTCATGAAGTTCGATTTTGAGGCGGATGGACGATGGTACGGCGCCGGCAATACGACGATCGAATTCAACGTGTCGGAAGGAAACTACCGTACGTTCGAGAGCTGGGACGCCACGTCGGAGGTCCAGGAGTATTTAGAGACTGAACAGGACCGGAGAAGTGGCGACGGTATGTGGGACTCATCCGGTGACTACCTCAACCAGTTTAACCGTCGAGTTATGCATCCCTCGACGACCAATCTTCAAATCACACTGGATCTCCCGCGTGTGGACATCGAAATGGCCCTACCGCGCAATGAATTCGCCGGCTTGACCCTGCAGGAAGGCGACACGCTGGGCGTTCTCGTTGATTACAGTAACGTCGATCAGACGACCCGGGCCAAGGCGACGACATTCGATCAGTGGAGTTATGTCTACTTGCCTCTGAGCGCCGAATTTGCAACAGCGGCCGACGACCGGCCCGAGAAGCCGGTGCAGTACCGGCTCGAACAGAACTATCCGAATCCCTTCAATCCGCGGACGACCATCCGTTTTGCGCTCCCAGAACCCGCGGATGTCGATCTCTCCGTCTACAACGTGCTCGGACGGGAAGTGTCGACGCTTGCCTCCGGTCCGCGGTCGTCGGGCCGTTACGAAGTGTCGTGGGACGGTCTGGACGCCGGCGGCCGGGCGGTCGCAAGCGGTGTGTACTTCTATCGGCTCGAAACCTCGACGGGTCGATCGCTCTCGCGAAGAATGGTCCTTTTGCGATGATCACATGTATTCGGGAAGGGCGTGCAGGGATGGGCACACCTGACGACAGGTCCCGCAAAACACAGATAGTCAATTGAACCGCCGCGACTTCATACGCACGACGGCAGTCAGTGCGGC
>CAZQAS010000249.1:0-4161 GCA_964591285.1 uncultured Rhodothermales bacterium | reverse complement strand
ACGGTCGAGGTCAGTACGCCCCAGGGCACGTATCGGACGAACGGCAACGGCGATTACGGTGACGTGCGCGGCTTCGAGGTCTCGATTAGGAAGGTGCCCTCACGGTATCGATGGGGAGCGTTTTGGGGATACGCCAACTACACGACGCAGCTGCGGATCGAGGGCCGAAGCGGCGACCCGGTTGCCTTCGCGCCGAATCAGGTGCGCTTCGCGCCGAGTGGAGACAACATCCAGTATCAGAATCCGATCTTCAAGGCGGGCCTCTTCTATGAGACGCCGACGGAGTGGTCGGGAATGCTGGGAAGCGTGTTGAAGAATTTGTCCGTCTCGTTCGACTACTACGCGAACTTTCCGAACGAGGAGATCCTCAGCGACATCTTCGTCTTCGAGGGCGAGATCTACACGCGTCCGGTCGACCAGAACGTCGATTTCCGCGCGCGGAGAGACATTCGCGTCCAGGGTGTTCGCATAAGCCCCTACCTGGAAGTGTCCAATCTTTTCAATCACCAGTGGTTAGCCCTGGGCACGTTTGAACAGGCCTCCCAAGACGACATTCGGGAGTTCGTGGAGAGCGGCTTTGACTTCTTGCCGGACCAGACGTCCAATGGAACGCCGATCCTTCCGATCGCCAAATTCCGCAATCTTCCGCGGTCGGTCACGTTCGGAATCACACTCGAGATGTAGCGACGGCTGAGTGACCTTTGATGATGATGATGATGATGACCATAGAGAGACAACGGGCGCCCGGGAGGGACGGACGAGGCGGTGATGATCGTGGCTGGGAGGTCTGCCGGACAGCCGGTGGGCGTTCGGCAACGGCACTTGGGCTGTGGCGCCTCGCTGCCGCTTCGGCGTTCGTTTTGCTACTAGCGGCCGGGACGGCGCTGCCCGCCGCCGCCCAGGGTGAGGACCATAAGATTCACCAGCGCGGCCGAATCTGGGACGTGATGTGGGGCAGCGGATTTATCGGCGACCCAGGCGCCTGGGATTATCTCTCCTTCCTGCCGAAGGGGATGTTTCCCGGTTTCCGTGGCTTCATGCATCCGTGCTGCAACGAAGAAAACGCGATCGACACGTATGCGAACGCCAACATGCACAACTTCCGGAGCGGGCTGATCATGGCCGCGACGGACATCGACGTACCGGGACAGCCGCCGAACTTTAATCCCACGCCGCAGGACCATGAGTACTTCGCCATCGGGACCTCCGGCGAGCAGGGAACGCCGTCGCCCTACCCCACGGTCGAGCTCCTGGAAAATTACATGGAAACTGAGGGCTTCAATCCGCTTCTGCCGGAGGAGATGACTCATACGGTCATCCCGACGAATCTCGGCGTCACGATCACGCGCCGAACCTCTACGTGGTCGTATCCGGGCTACCGAGATTTCATCATCTACGATTACGTTTTGAAGAATACCGGCGACATCGTGGCGATCCAGACCGGCCAGGTCGTGCCGAACACACAGGATTTCCAGCAGACGCTGGAGGGCTTCCGTGTAGCTTTTCATTCCGCCATTTCGACCGACACGAAGAGCACGATCAACTTTACGGGCGAGCAGCTGACGCCGGTGCAAGCCGGTGCTTTTGGATGGCAGCCGCCCTACACGGATTTCTACTACATGTCGGACGATCAGACGCTGTTTGCCTCCTATGATTACAATGGGGGCTACGAACCGCCCGATTTCTGGCCCTGGCAGGTCAAGCAAGGAGCGGCCTGGAGACAGCGATTTGGTCCGGAGCTGATGAGTCCCGCCGCTTTCGGATGGGCACTTCTCGAGGCACCCGCGCTGTCGGGCGGATCGCGCTCCGTGCCGAGTCCCGACGTGCTGCGCATCGACACCCACAAGGGCGGGCAGCTCAACGGCCAGGACCTCGACCTCGAATTCTTCGACGCGGGCGACCGGACGGCGCAGGAGTTCTACACCTTCATCACTTCGCCTGATCTCCAGGAGCAGCTCGGCAACAACGGCAATCGGTTCAACATCTATACGTTCTCCTACGGGCCGTACACGCTTGCGCCGGGTGATTCGCTGAGGTTTGTCCTCGCGGAGGTGGCCGGCGTCATGGACTACGAACTTGTTAACGACGGCTCCTGGATGGACGAAGGCGACCCGGACGGCATCTTTCCGAACTCGACCCTCGCCGATCTTGAAGAAACGGCCGAGTTCGCGCGCCAGGCGGTAGAGTGGGGCTTTGGTGCGACGGTTGACGGCATTCCCCTCGCTGCCGATGCGCCCGAGCCGCCGCCCGCGCCGGACGTTGACGCCGTCAATGCGTCGCAGGGTACGGAGTTGGCGGCCATCGCTGTGACGTGGGGCACGATCGCCGAGGAGACGACGATTGAGGACGGCTCGGGCGGCGTCTTCTACGACGGGTCGTCGGATCTGGATGGATACCGTGTCTATCGCTCCAGGGACTTTCAGTACGTCAGTGAGAACGAAGACCCCGTGCTGCGCGGAGCGGAATGGGAGCTGCTGGCGGACATCCCCAGAGCGGAGTTCTCCAATTTTTTCAACGACGAGCTGGGTCGCTACAGCTTCGTCGACGAGTCCGTGGACTTCGGCCGCCGATACAGCTACTACGTGTCGGCCTACAATTCCGACCCAGGGCAGTGGACATCCGCCAACGGCACGGTCGTCGACGACTTGCCGGAGCTGGCCTCGGCCGACGTCGAGTGGTATGCACCGGAAGACGAAACACGGCTGAACCGGACGCCGCCCACATCCGCGGCCGCCGGGCCCGTTTCGTCGCTCGACATCTACGTCGTTCCCAACCCCTACGTCTTCGAGGACGAGCAGCGCAGCTTCGGGATCGACGATCCGTTCCGGATGGAATTCCGCAATCTGCCCGAGCGGGCGACGATTCGGATCTACACGATCTCCGGAGACCTGGTTCGCACGATCGAGCACGGCCCCGACGCGCGGGGCAACCTCTCCGGAACGGCCGTGTGGGATCAGAAGACCGACAGCGGTCTGCTCGCCGCGCCCGGACTCTACATCTACCGCGTGGAGTCGGACACGGAGGGCCTTGCAGGGGGCTTCACGGGCAAGCTAATGATCATCCGCTGACCATCCGCCATTCCTGTTGTATCGGCCTCAGAGTTATTAGCCGCCGAAAAGATCGAGAGACATGATGAAACGTGAGATAGAACAACGATTTCGGCGACTCCTCATCGCGGCGCTGGTCTGTGCATTCGCTGCCGGCGGCATGGAGCTCCGCGCGCAGTCGCTGGAGGGGAACGAGGACTTTAACAAGGGCGCCCGTACGTCGCTTCAGTTCCTGAAGATTGGAATTGGGGCGCGGCAGGCGGCGCTCGGCGAAGCCAGCATCGCGCTCGTCCGCGACGTGAACTCCGTCTTCTGGAATCCGGCGAATATTGCCGGCGTGGAGAACGTCGAGGCCGGCTTCTCATACGTTCGGTGGCTGGCCGACCTCGACTACGTGGCCGGAACGCTGGGCTACCGGATGGGCACGTTCGGGATCATCTCCGGATACGTCGCCTCGCTCGACTACGGCGACATCCCGGAAGCTTTGGCGACGAGTACGCAGGGGTCGAACGACACGCGAACCGGCAACACGTTCACTGGTGGCGACCTGATGGCCGGCCTCACCTTTGCGCGTGAGTTCACCGACCGGCTATCGATCGGCGTCTCCGGAAAGTACATCCACGAGAGCCTCTTCGACTACTCGGCGTCGACCTTCGCGTGGGATGTCGGGACAAATTATGATTTGGGCTACAAAGGCATTCGTCTGGCGATGGCCGCGCAGAATTTCGGCGGATCGGTAGACTATCTGGAGGGCGGTGACACCGAGGGATTCGACATCCCCCTCATCTTCCGAATCGGACTCGCCATGAATGCGGTCAGTCCTGATGGGAACGCGTTGATTGCGATGGGTCCGGGGCACGCCGTCACCTTCGGCGTCGAGGCGATCAACACGAACGACTTCAGCGAGCGCTTCCATATTGGCGGCGAGTACTCGTACAACGATTTTCTGATGCTCCGCGGCGGCTACCGCCTCAATTATGAGGAGGGCAACCTCGCGCTGGGCTTCGGGCTCGCACCGCGAATTGGCGGTATGGAGGTGCGTGTCGATTATGCCTACGTCGATTACGAATTCCTAAACGCCCCGCATCGGTTTACGATGACGCTGGCGTTTTAG
>CAZQAS010000248.1:0-4162 GCA_964591285.1 uncultured Rhodothermales bacterium | reverse complement strand
GACTCGGAGATTATCGCGGACGGATTTTGATGTTTCGGAACCACACGTCATCCCCGTGATCCTGAAGCACGATATGCCCGTCGCGGCGATCGGCAAAGTTCTCGTACACCGTGTACTTGCTGTCTCCCAGCAGCGCGTCAAATCGCGGCGTAGCCAGGTCGTACTCTACGATCTTCGTACCATTTAGCCAGTGCTCGCCGTGCCCGTCGACGAAGACGATGCGGGCGGCATTGTATTCGCCGACCGGCTGGAGCTGCTTTAGTTGATTTGGCGGTATCATGTCGTAGAGCGCTCCCGCCGTGCGATGCCGGCCGTTCATCGCGTCCGGATGCTTATCATCATCCAGAACCTGGTACTCAAATCCGAGCGCTGCATACTCGGGCTCGTGTGCGGTCGAGTATGCCTCCGAGACATTGTACTTCACACCACCGTTCGCGCCGGGCGCCACCTTCCATTCAAAGTATAATTCGAAATCCTCGTACGTATCCTCGGTGAGCAAGTCGCCACCCTCAAGCGGCTGACCATCGTCCGCTGTTGGCACCTCCCCGCTCGCGACTTTTCGGATTGCCCCATCTTCGACGCGCCAATGGCCCTCGGGGATATCCTGTCGACCTAGGCCGCGCCATCCGTCGAGGCTTACACCATCGAAGAGTAGCATCCAGCCGGCCTCCCGCTCTGACTGGGAGAGCGTATTCGGTGGACCGGCGCCGTGGTCGATGACGGCCGTGCCGCCACCACATCCTGCAAGCAGCAGCGCAGCCGCGACCGAGATAGATGTAATTATCGATCGGCGCAGACGGCGCGCCGGTCCTTCGCGGTTCGTGCTCATGTTCAGAATCGTGTCTCCCTGGAAAAACGGATCGTCTCGTGCCGGCCGCGTCGGGCCCGCAGTAGTCGAATCACGCCCGAATATGACCGTCTCCGATGCCGATCCACTTGTATGTGGTCAACTCGGTCAAACCCATGGGGCCGCGGGCGTGTAATTTCTGCGTGCTGACGGCAACCTCCGCGCCAAGTCCAAACTGCGCTCCGTCCGTGAAACGGGTGCTGGCGTTGACGTACACGGCAGCAGAATTGACGCGATCGACGAAAGTGCCGGCCCGCTCGAGATTTCGCGTCAGAATGCTATCGGAGTGGTCCGTACTGTGCAGCTGGATGTGCTCGATGGCATCGTCGACGCCGTCGACGATGCGGATCCCCAGCACGAGGCTCAGCCATTCTGTATCGAAATCTTCAGGCCCGGCGGGTTCGACCGCCAGTCCCGCATCGTTCTGCAGGATTGCGTACGCGTCCGGATCCGCACGAAACGAAACGCCGCTGTCGGAGAGGCGCCGACAAACCTCCGGCAGAAATCGGTCGGCAACGGCACGATGCACGAGAAGCGTGTCCAGCGCATTGCAAACGCTGGGGCGTTGCACCTTTGCGTTTTCGACAATTTCTACGGCTCGCTGCAAATCCGCATCGTCGTCCACGTACGTGTGACATATTCCGATACCGCCGGTGATTACCGGGATCGTGCTTTGCTCACGACACAGCCGGTGCAAACCCGGTCCTCCGCGCGGGATAATCATATCGATGTATTCGTCCAGCCGCAGCATCTCGGAGACGAGCGAGCGATCTGTGTTCTCCACATAGTTTACGGCGTCTTCAGGAAGATCGCTCCGCAGGAGTGCACGGCGGATGACGTCGACCAACACCGTATTACTGCGTAGCGTCTCGCTCCCTCCCCGGAGGACGACCGCATTGCCGGTCTTCAAGCAAAGAGATGCGATATCGACTGTCACGTTCGGACGCGCCTCGTAGATGACGCCGACGACGCCAAGTGGAATGCGCCGCTTCGTCAGACGCATACCATTCGCAAGAACGCGACCGTCGAATTCCTCTCCGACCGGATCGCGAAGTGCGGCCACCGATCGCACGTCGTCAGCAAGAGTACGGATACGCTTTTGGTCCAGCCTCAGCCGATCAAGGAGCGCATCGCTCAGCGAGCGATCACGGGCGTCCTGAAGGTCCAACGCGTTTTGCGGTAGAATTTCGCTCTCTGCCGCCCTCTCAATTTCTTCGGCGATCGCCAGAAGCGCCTTGTTCTTCGCATCCGAACTCAGCTTCGCGAGCGAGTAGCTCGCCTGTTTGGCCTTCTTCGCGAGATCTAACACGCTGTAGGCCTCTTGAACTTGCGAAGTCATGCTTGGACTCGAGATTTATTGAATTCGCTAGACTAAGATAAGGTCGTCGCGATGGATAACGACAGGCCCATACCCGTACCCAAGTAACTCGGGGATCCGCTCGGATTGACAGCCTCTCAACCGTGTGACGTCGGCATTGTCGTACCGGACGATTCCGCGTCCGAGCTCCTTGCCGTCGGGCCCAACGATTCGGACCACGTCGCCACGATCAAACGTGCCGGATACGTCCGTGACGCCGGCGGGCAGTAAGCTGCCGCCGCTGAACTTCAGAGCGTTGACTGCTCCTTCGTCAATGTGGATGCGCCCGGCAGGAACAGTTCCACCGAAAATCCATCGCTTGCGATGCTCGAGCGGTGTCTCAATCGCTGAGAACCTCGTGCCGGCCTGCTCACCATTAGCGATGCGTAGCAGGACGTCGGCCTCTACGCCGGAGGCAATTACGACGTGGGCTCCGGCACGCCGCGCGATGTCTGCTGCTTCCAGTTTGGTCTTCATGCCCCCAACGCCCAGGCCGGATGTGCTCCTCCCCGCCATTTCGTGAAGGCGCTCGTCGATGTCCCGAACTTCGGAGATCAGCTGGGCATTGGCATCGGCTCGAGGATCGGACGTGTACAGTCCCTGCTGATCGGTGAGTAGAACGAGCAGGTCGGCGCCGGATAAGAGAACGCAGAGCGCTGAGAGGTTGTCATTATCACCGACGCGAATCTCGGCGGTTGCGACCGCATCGTTCTCGTTGACGACAGGGACGATCCTGTGCCCGAGCAGCGCCTGAAACGTGTCGCGTGCGTTTAGGAAACGGTGTCGGTTCTCCACGTCGGCCCGCGTCAGGAGTACCTGCCCTACGTGGATGTCGTGGGCCCCAAAGAGATCCTCCCAGATCTGCATCAGGCGGCTTTGTCCAACCGCCGCCAGCATCTGTTTCTCACTCAGCGAGCCGGTGACGTCACGAAAGCGGAGGCGCTCGCGACCCGCCGCAATAGCTCCCGACGTACATAGAATAAGATCGAGACCAGATGCGTGGAGCGCCGCGCACTGGCGAACGATTTCCCCCATTCTCTCGCGGTCGAGGTTGGCCGTCCCCGCCGTGAGGACGCTGGTCCCCACCTTGACGACAATGCGCTTCGGCATAACGGATGGAGGCTTGATCGAACGGGTTTACAGAGGGATCGTGCCGGAAGGGGGACTCCGCCGGACTCACGTGAAGATACGTTACGCACCGCATTCTCGGGAAAACGGGCCGTGAAGATCGAATCAGATCGGCGGCCGATCACGCCCAATTCCGTGCCGCCCGCCTACAATGTAATTGTAATTCGCCCATCGCAGCTTCGAACGGTCCCCTCGGCACAATCGCGCCATAAGCGGTTTCCCTCGGTGTGCCGGGATGCCGGGTGCTCCTCGGCCGAACGCTCACCTCGTCGTCGTCCGCTTCCTCGGCACCGTGCTGCTCGGCCCCCCTCCCCTTCCGGACGGATCCCGATGTACGGAATCCGGCAAAGGAGCGATGACTACGATGGCTTCCAGAAGTGCCTTGACCGCTAAGGACAATCCGGCGACGTATTTGCATTTCGCGTAAAGACTTGTTAAAAAATAGACAAGGCACTTCCTTCGAGCGTGGGCTCTTCGACACCGACCTTTTGTACGCGAGATTCGAAGGTGTTCCCGCATGCGTTCTACTTCAATCGACTTCGGACGTTGGCCGTCACCATTTGATTTGATCGGCTCAAAACGGGTCCAGCGGCAGATGTACGTCCCCACGTCTAATGACGACGAAGACCGACTTGAGGGGCGCGATCCTGTGGACGCATCCGGACTGCCCCTATCCGCGGCGGGCCGTTTATTATGGCCACGGCGGCCCAGACGAGACGTCGAGCTTTTAACGCATCCTCCCTTGAGCAGACGGCTTGGTCGGCGGCGGAGAATGAACTTAGCGAACGCACGCTACATCGAGTGAAGGAACCCGGTATGAAGACGCCCAT
>CAZQAS010000247.1:2667-4198 GCA_964591285.1 uncultured Rhodothermales bacterium | reverse complement strand
CTGAAGCCGAAGCGGCCGCTGCGCGTCACCCCCTATCTGCTGCTGGGCGGAAGCCGGCGGCACGTCCTCGATACGTCCGGCACTCGATACGGGGCGACGTCCGCCACCGAGTACGATGGAGGTTTGGATCTCAAGTACGGCCTGACGAGCAATTTTACACTTGATCTTACGGTCAACACAGACTTCGCACAGGTCGAGGCCGACGATCAGGAGATTAACCTGACCCGTTTTCCGCTCTTCTTCCCTGAAAAACGTCGATTTTTCCTGGAGCGGGCGAGCAACTTTGCGTTCGACTTCCGCGGTTCAAACAGGCTGTTCTATTCGCGTCGCATCGGCCTCCAGGAAGGACGACCAATACGCATTCTGGGCGGGGCGCGGGTGGTTGGCCGCGCCGGTCCGTGGGACGTCGGCCTTCTCTCGATGCAGACGGGACGGGCGTCCGATCTGGGAGCTTCTGACGAAACGGTGCCGTCGGAGAATTTCGGAGTGGTCCGACTGCGCAGGCGCGTGCTGAACCCCTACTCGTACATCGGCGGGATAGCGACGAGCCGTATGGGTCTCGACGGCACATACAACATCGCGTACGGGCTCGACGGAATCGTTCGCCTCGTGGGAGACGAGTATGTTGCCGCCAAGTGGGCCCAGACGTTCGACGACAAGGGTCCGGCCATCGTCGCGCCACTCGCCGCTTCTCGCGCGCTCCTACAGTGGGAACGGCGCCGGTACGCGGGACTGAGTTACGAACTGAGTTATGCACGCGCCGGCGGGGCGTACAAGCCGGCAATTGGTTTTGAGCTCCGGGAGGATTACTTCCGGCTCGGCGACCGCCTCGGATTTGGTTGGATACCCGATGGCGGATCGATCATCCAGCGGCATCGCGTGGATCTCAACGGCATCGCACACTTCCGAAACCCGGACGGATCGTTGGAGTCGCTGGAGATCGGCCCCGCGTGGGAGATGAGCACCAATCGCGGACACAGCTTCACGCTCGGCGTCCTGCACCGAATCGAAGACCTCCGCGCCCGCTTCGCAATCTCGGAGGATGTAACGGTGCCGGCCGGACGCTATGCATTCCCCTCGGCCCACGCAGGATACGCGTTGCCGTCGGGAGGTACGCTGCGGACGGGTGCGGTGCTCACGGCGGGAAGATTTTACGATGGGTGGCGCGCGGCGCTCGAAATGACTCCGACGTGGAACGCATCGCGCTACTTTCGGATGACGTCCGCGTACATGCTGGACCTGGTGGGGTTTCCCGATCGGGACGAGGCATTCACCTCGCATATCATTCGCATACGCGCCGACGTTACGCCGAGCGTGAAGGTATCGCTTCAGGCGTTCGTTCAATATGCAAGTGCAATCGACGCCGTGACTGCCAATGCACGGCTCAGATACAATCCGCGTGAGGGCAACGATCTCTACCTCGTTTACAACGAGCGACTCAATACTGACCGCCCACTCGAAGATCCGCGTCTCCCGCTGAGCATGCGTCGTGTCCTACTGCTGAAGTACACGTACACCTTCAACTGGTAGG
>CAZQAS010000247.1:0-2567 GCA_964591285.1 uncultured Rhodothermales bacterium | reverse complement strand
GCGATGCCCTTCCATCGACGCGCGACTTCGGACTGTGACCATTTTGTTCAACGATCCGAAGTTCGTCATGAAATCGATCACCTCACTCCTTCTCGCAGGCTTGTTTTGCCTGCCGCTGTCAAACGTCGTCGCCCAGCCGGCCAATCATCCCCTTGAGGAGATTGTCGGTCAACGTCTCAGCTCCACAAATGTCTTCTTCCTGTGGCAGGAGGACGTGGTCGGCGGCACGCAGGCTAAGCAGAAGATCTACAGCTACGATGGAGACCGGCCCCAGGACGAACGACTCGTGTCGATTCCGGGCGTTTCCGATGGCCCGTACGTCGACGGGAACCGGCAGATGGTGGCAGCCTCCGGTCAGTTCAACATTGACCCCTACGACGACGTCGTCGCCGCCTGGGAAGGCGAGGGACAGCGCATCCAGCTGTTCATACCGCATTTTGACACGACGGACGCGATGTGGAATGCCTCAAGCGTACTCACGGTCGCGGAGCCGGCAGCCGGTTCGGCGGCCAAAGGGGTCCTTCATCTTGAGACCGGAGACCTCGACGGCGACGGGCTCGATGAGTTCGTGCTGGTATATGAGGACAACCAGAACCGCATCCGCCTGCAGGTCTACGATACCGACGGTACGCTCACGCCGGAGCTGAAAGCCTGGAATGCCGACGAAGAGGTAGCCGAGGTCCCCGGTGTGAACGAGGCAACGCCCTTCGCGGTCACCGTAGGCGACGTCAACGACGATGGCATCGACGAAATCATCCAGGTCGGTATTGATTCCGACGATGACTCCTGGGCGATGTACTGGAAAGTGTATTCCTATAACGGCAGCACGCTCGATGTGCTGGCGCGCGACACCGGGTTCAATGGTCCCACGTCGCTCGACTATACGATCGTTCATTACGCCGTCGAGGCGGCGCGCCTTCGGTCGGGCCGGCCCGACGAATTCTGCTTCGTCTGGAGCTTCGACGTCCGGGCTCCGGCGCCGAACACGGCGGATGATACGTTCGTCTATCTGCTGTCGTACGATGTGGACTCGGGCACGTTCATCTTCAACAGCAGTGCTCCGGATGCCCGCCTGGAGTACGATGCGGTAAAGGCCACCGCAACCATGGATCCCCTGGCGATCTCGAAAGGTGACCTGGACGGGAATGGGCTCGAAGAAATCGTCGTCGCATTCGAAGAGGATCAGTACGTCTATTCGTCAGACGCCTTCCTGAATCTCACGCAGCGGAGTACGTTCCAGCTCTTACAGGCCTTCGAGTCGAGCTATGATTACGTTGCCACCGGCGACGTGAACCACGACGGAATCGACGAGGTCTTCGTGGGGAAACTCACTCGTGCGACCAGCTTCGAGGAGTTCACCATCCACGTGTGGTCGACGTACGATGCCGAGCAGGGCTGGCTGTCGCAAGGCGAATCAATCGGATATCTGAAAGAAGATGAGCGGATTGATCTCGATTCCAGGGGCTTCCGCAGATTTGCAATGGCAACGGGCAGCTTCGACGGCCATGACTTCACAGTCGGCGAGCCCCTGCATTCAGTCGCGACAGACGTCTCACAGCCGCTGGTCATCCTGAACGCTCCTCCCATTCACTTCGATCTTTTCGGTGGCGAGACGTTCGACGTCAACCGCTGCTATTCCGAGGGCGGTTGCGGCTTCGAGGCGACGTACGAGAAAACCGACGCTACGTCTACGGAGGTGAAGACCGAGGTCACGAAGGATTGGGGCGTTTCGGCCGGCCTTGGGTATTCGGGTGAGGTTACGGCCGCGCCGATGGGCGTCGGCGTGTCGTTCGAGGTAGAGTCGTACTTCGATCTGAAGTACGGGAAGAACTTCAGCAAGGAGGAAACCGAATCTGAAACAGTGACCGTCTCTGTGGAGATCGGAGCCGTGGAGGACGACGTGATCTATGCAACGGTGACGGATTATGATATCTGGCAGTATCCGGTCTACCACGGTACGGAGGACTTTCCGCGTCGGTATATCATGGTGCCGGAGCCGCGCCAGACGGAGGCGCGATGGTTTCCGAGTAAGACGTGGAGCGGCAATGCGTACATCCCGGACCACGAGGTCGGTAACATCCTCTCGTATCCTGCCTATCCCGATCTTGGTGACAATCCCAACGTCGATCAGAATATCCGAGCCAGCTATCAATCCGACACATTTGTGCTCGGAGCGAATCCCTCGTACACGTGGAACCTGAGCATAGAGAATTTCACGGAGAGCAGCGCAGACACCACGCGCGAGCAAGGCTTCGATTCGAAGCTTCACGTCGGCGTGGTCCGCCTGTCGGGGGACTACACGGATACGAACATGTCGACCCACAAGACCACGGTGACCGATGGTCTGAACTTGAGCGTCGCGTTGGGCGGGATCGACCGGTCCTTCGGAGAAACGGAATACCGCGTGACGCCCTACGCCTACTGGGCCACGAACGGGGCGCTCGTGGTTGACTACGCCGTGCAGCCGGAACGTGCAGGGGCCGGCGGTTCGAATACCTGGTGGGACGATCGCTACGGTGCGGATCCGGATCCGGCACTCATTCTCCCATGGCGCTATGACCCCGAGA
>CAZQAS010000246.1:0-4236 GCA_964591285.1 uncultured Rhodothermales bacterium | reverse complement strand
ACGAGCCCCCACGCCTCGCTGATCGATCCGAGATTCGCGGTGACGAAGATGGCGAGGACGGCGAGCAAGAAGGTCAGCACCCGAGAGACGAGCACGTAGTGTTTCTCGTTCGCATCTTTCTTGATGAACCGCCTCCAGAAGTCGTTCACCAAATACGAGGTCCCCCAGTTGAGCTGCGTCGAGAGCGTGCTCATGAAGGCCGCGAGGAAGGCGGCGAACATCAAGCCGAGGAGCCCGGTGGGGAGGACGTCGCGCATCACCAGCACGAACCCCTCGCGCGGATCCTCGAGATTCGGATAGAGAACGAGGGCAGCCAGCGCCACGATGATCCATGGCCACGGGCGCAGACAGTAGTGTGCGATAGTGAACCAAAGCGTGGCGAAGAGCGAGTGCTTCTCGTCCTTCGCGCTCATCATCCGCTGCGCGATGTAGCCGCCGCCGCCCGGCTCGTTGCCCGGATACCAGCTCGCCCACCATTGCACGCCGATGTAGGCGACGAACGAGGCAATGCTCAGCGCGAGCACCGCGCCGCCCTCTACGGCATCACCGATCGTAGGCAGGATGCGGAACGTCGAGTCGGGAAGCTGCGCCATCAGGCCGCTCATACCGCCGACCTCCGGAAGGTCGAGGACGAAGACGGCTAGTATGATGCTGCCGGCAATGGCGATCACGAACTGGAAGAGGTCGGTCACCATCACGCCCCAGAGGCCCGACAGAAGCGAATACACGGCGACGACCAGCACCAGCACCGCCACGATGACCAGGGAGGCGCTGATCTGCGCGCCGAGAACGCTAAATGACGTCTGCCCGAAGAGCGTCAGCTCGGGAAACAGCACGGAGATGACCGTCTCCATCGCCAGCGCCACCCATCCGATAATGATGCAGTTCAGCAGCAGTCCGAAATAGAGCGCCTTGATTCCGCGCAGCCATGCCGCCGCTTTGCCGTCGTATCGCAGTTCGACGAATTCGACGTCGGTCAGCACGCCGCTGCGCCGCCAGAGGCGCGCGAAGAAGAAGACCGTCAGCATCCCGCCGAAGGCGAAATTCCACCAGAGCCAGTTGCCCGCGATGCCGTTCTGGGCGACGAGCTCCGTGACCGCGAGCGGCGTGTCGGCGGCAAAGGTCGTTGCGACCATCGACGTGCCCGCGAGCCACCATGGCATGCTGCGGCCCGTCAGGAAGAATTCGGACGTGTCTTTTCCCGCTCGCCGGTAATAGTAGATGGCGATCCCGAAGGAGAAGACGAAATAGGCAATGATGAGAAGCCAATCGAGCGGTGCCAGCGCCATGCGAATCCGGGTGTGTTCGGAGCGTTTGGGAAGCGGAATCCGGGCTCGTCCGTGCTCCGGACGAGGCAAGGCGCCGGGCGTCGACGGACGACGGCGCGCGGATCCCGCAGTTCGGTACCGAATCTACAGCCTGGCGACTAGAATCGCACAGCGGGATGGAGCCGGAACGACTCTGCGATGAGCTGGGACGACTCCGCGATGAGCCGGGAACCCCGCCGCCGCGACCATGGCAAGGGGATCTTGGAGGCAAAGACGGGAACGAAAGACCGCCGCGAACGATCGTAAGGGCGCACCGGACGGGGTGCACCGCGGGCGGAACCGAGCACGAGCGTGCCGGACTCCGGTGGACGCATACGGGAGAAGCCCGATCAGTCCTAGATGAACTGCATCGGTCCTACATGAACTGGAAGACGGCGATCACCAGCAGCGCAACGATGCCCGCCCCAACGGCCGACGCTCTGATGGCCAATTCAATTGGATTGTACATGATGCTCGTCCGACTTTGTAATCACTGACCTCAAAAATGCTCGGACCAAGATTTAGGTAAATCAGCCTACCCTCACTTTGGTCTGGTATCGGCAGAACTCACCATTTCTTAAGTGCAAAACGTGTATTCCGAACTGCGAAGCGTGATGACTCGAGATCGATCCATCGGAGTTGTTTTCGTCCTGCTTGTGGCCGTCGGCCTTTGGGCGGCAGGATGTACCCGAACGGTCGTCCGTACCACCTCCGTCCCCGGGCCGGTGACGGCCCAGAACGGGATGGTGGTCTCAGCGGAGTCCGAAGCGTCGCAGGCCGGCGTCGAAATCCTCCAGAAAGGCGGGAACGCGGTGGACGCCGCCGTCGCAACCGGTTTCGCGCTCGCGGTCGTGCATCCGGCGGCCGGCAACGTCGGTGGCGGCGGCTTCATGGTGATCCGGTTCGATGACGGGCGCACGACGACGTTCGACTACCGTGAGAAGGCTCCGGCGGCCGCCTCGCGCGACATGTATCTCGACGAAAACGGCGAAGTCGTCGAAGGGCTCAGCCGGCGCGGATATCTCGCCTCCGGGGTGCCGGGATCTCCGGCGGGCCTCCTCCTCGCCCATCAGCGCTACGGCAGCCTCTCGCTCGACGACGTGATGGCGCCCGCCATTCGACTCGCCGCCAAAGGCTATCGCCTGAGCCGCGCCGACGCCCGAAGCTTCAATCGCAACTACTCGGGCTTCTCGCGCTATCCGGGCACGAAGAAGTACTTCACGAAGGGCAGCCCGGATCTCCAGTACGAGGAAGGCGAGCTGTTCGTACAAAAGGATCTCGCGGACGTCCTGCGGCGCATCCGCGACCGCGGCCGCGACGGATTCTACCGAGGGCGGACGGCTGAGCTGATCGCCGCCGAGATGGAAAGAGGTGGGGGGCTGATCACCCTCGAAGACCTCGCAAACTACGAGGCGGTCGAGCGCGAGCCGGTCGAGAGCACGTATCGCGACTACCGTATCATTTCGATGCGGCCGCCGTCGTCCGGCGGCGTGGCCGTCGCCCAGCTCCTCAACGCGGTCGAGCCGTACGACCTTGGCGAGATGGGATACAACTCCAGCGCGACGGTTCATCTGATGGGAGAGGCGATGCGGCGCGTCTACGCCGACCGCGCGGAATGGCTCGGCGATCCTGACCACTTCGACGTGCCTGTCGAGGCGCTCATCGGGAAGGACTACATGCATCGCCGGATGACCTCCTTCGATCCGCAGCGGGCCGATTCAAGCAGCGACGTCACGTATGGGGATCCTCTCGCCTATGAGTCCACCGAAACGACGCATTACTCGGTGGTCGACCGCGAGGGGAATGCCGTCAGCGTCACGACGACCATCAACGGCAGCTACGGCTCCGACGTCGTCGTCGACGGCGCCGGATTCTTCCTGAACAACGAGATGGACGACTTCGCCGCCAAGCCCGGCGTGCCGAACATGTTCGGGCTTCTCGGTTCGGAGGCGAACGCCATCCAGCCCGGCAAACGGATGCTCTCATCGATGACGCCGACCATCCTCGAAGATCCCGAGGGCCGGCTCTTCATGGTGATCGGCTCGCCCGGCGGCGGTCGCATCATCACGATTGTCTACCAGGTGATCATGAACGTGATCGACCATGGGATGAACATCCAGCAGGCGGTGAACGCGGGGCGCGTGCATCATCAGTGGCTCCCCGATGTGCTGGAGTATGAGCCGCTGGCGCTGCAGCGCGACGTGCAGGAGAATTTGTTAGACCGAGGCTGGGAGCTGGAGGTGGACGGCCCCTGGGGCCGCGCCGACGGTATCGTCGTCCAATATCTGCCGGACGGCGTGCTCCTCGAAGGGGGCGCGGACCCGCGCGGCGAGGACATCGCGGTGGGGTATTGACCGCTAATCTCGCACGTCCGTAGACGCCGACAGCCTACGACGCCTTGGCCCTCCGACGACGAGACGTACACAACGCTCGGAACCATGTTCGACATCGTCCGCGAAGCAGGCTCGACATCGTTTGTGCGTGGAGCATTTAGTCATTAACTTTCGAAAGCCCACCCTCTTCCACATCCGACTCATCCCATGAAGGCGGCTATCATCTTGGTGGCGACGGTGATTGCCGTTCTAGGCGTCGGATACACCACCGGTCATCTCGACGTTATCAGGCCTGTCGGCCAGACGGCCGCTCCCAGCGACACGCTTTGGCCGGACCGGTTTGGATTCGGCCAACCCGCGAGTGACCAAGATATCGCGAAAAGGGACATCGACGTGATGCCGGACGGCACAGGCCTCCCGTCCGGCCGCGGCACGGTAGCCGAAGGAAAGGACGTGTATGCCCGCAAGTGCGCGGCTTGCCACGGCGTCACCGGCCGAGAAGGCCCCGACGACCGGCTGGTCGGCCGCCTTCCGGGGGACGAGTTTCCATTCAGCGAAGCCGACTCGCTCCGCGCCATGAAAACGATCGGCAGCTA
>CAZQAS010000245.1:3132-4260 GCA_964591285.1 uncultured Rhodothermales bacterium | reverse complement strand
GGCCACACCAACGCCGGGATCGGTGAGCGCCTGTTCATCTCCGTGAACACGGTGAAGAAGCACCTGACCCACGTCTACGCCAAGCTCGATGTCGACGGCCGCGCCGATCTCGCCGCACAGGTGGCCCGCCGCGACTTGTAGTACCACCCCTGACCGCCGAAATATTACCCGGTCGGGTGATGTTCGCCGATGTCTTTTGTGTCATCTTGCAGGCGCGACCACACGAGACCAAGAGAAGGAAGACCGGGAGAGAGCAGATGACCAATCAACGCACCCACTACGTAACCACCACCGACGGCGTCACCATCGGAGGGACCGTGCACGGCCAAGGGCCACCGCTGGTCTTCTTGCAGGGGGTCATCGGCGATGGCGACCTCGACTGGCGAGCGCTGCTGCCGCACCTCACCGACCGGTTCACCTGCTATCTGCCGAGCATGCGAGGGCGTGGCCTCAGCGATGACCACCCCGACCTCAGTATCGGTCGGCAGGCCGACGATATTCTCGCCTACATCGACAGCATCGATGCACCGACCGGACTCGTGGGCTGGTCCGGCGGCGCCAGCCTGGCACTCCTCGCTGCGGGGACGCAGCCCGACGCGGTGGCCGCGGTAGCCCCGATTGAGCCTGTGGCAAACAGCGTGATGGACGAGCACGAGCAAGCGGCTCTCGGCGCCGCCGTCGCCCGCACCGGCGAGTTGGCCGCCGAGGGTAGGTTGACCGATGCGATTCGCGCGTTCGCTGACTGGCCCTTCAATGACGAGGACATCGCCGTGGCCGAGGACGCCGGCTACTTCGAGTCCGCGGGGCGCTACGTCCCGAATCTTCTCAGTTTCCTCCAGCAACTGATGGAGTATCAAGGCCCTACCGGTGATGATCCGGCCGTCCTTGGTGCGATTCCAGCCCCGGTACTTGTGCTGCACGGATCAGACACCAAGCCGTTCATGACCAGCAGCGTGCGGCACGTGGCCGACCACGTCCCCAACGCACGTGTGCAGGAGATTCCCGGCGCCGGACACGCCACCCCGCTGACCCATCCCGATGCGCTCGCTGAAACACTCACGGATTACTTCGCGCCCGCGCAGCAGCCAGCCTGATCCGGCGATCGGCATTAGGATGCCCCTGAGGACG
>CAZQAS010000245.1:0-3032 GCA_964591285.1 uncultured Rhodothermales bacterium | reverse complement strand
CACGGTGAGCTGCGCTCGTCTACGCTTCTCGGTGCCGTTGTCCAGGCGAACTGCGAGGTCGCACCAGCGAGCGGCGCACAGTTCCGATACGCGAAGTCCGGCGCCGTAAAGCATGCGTAGTATCGCCTGGTCGCGGGCCTCCCACTCCAGCTCGATCATACGCGCGACCTCGCACAATAAACCACGCGCCCTGTGTCTGAAAGAAGCGCGCCCTGAAGTGGCCGGTGATCTGCTCTAACATGGCTCGCGCCGAATTCGGGTTGCCGTCCCGTCTACGAACCATCCCCGATCGGCGCGGATCTTATCGAAAAGGTCATCCGATCCGATGATCTGATTGTCGAGAAACGGGCGCCAGTTGACGAGCGTGACGAGATGAAGCGAAAGCCCGGTCAGCGCAGCGGCCTTGCGGAGAATATGCCGTATTCTCTCCCTCCCGGTGTAGAGCGAACCCCCCGCCTGATTAGCAGTGTATACTCATCGCAGTACTCGAGGGCATCCACGAGTGTGCCCTTTTTTTGCTATCTTCAATTCAGCCCTTCCTGGCACGGCTAGTCACGTGCGCTCTTCCAACAGTCGGTGCCACTATGAACCAGGACCAAGAGAAACTCGCTGAACGGTACGCGGTGTGCATGAACAAACCCCGCTTTGTTATCGAAGCACTGCGCGACGAAGCCGTCGACTACGGGGCATTTAGAGAGGTCGTGAAGCTGGCGATGAACGACCTTGTCGAGCTCAAGCGCGACATGCTCGAAAATGCGCGCGATCGCTCGACGCGGTGAACGAGGGGCCTTCATTTGGAGACACCATTATTGGCTGGTGCGGCGAGTGTGGATACCGTCCGGGTGCCGACCACCCTTTCCAAACGCTCGTGTGGTGATTCATGCGGCCTAATCCTTGATTAGGAGCGAGAAATGGCTATTTTCTTGCGTGTTTCGAAAAACGAATTGCCACCGCCACGCAACCCTTTTGATCATTGGGTCAATCGCAACTTCTCTTAGTCGTTCTCGGTGTCGTTCTGGTAGGCATCGCCATCGTCGCGGGTATCCAAGCCTATGACAACAACAATCGAAAGTCGAGCGTCGACCTGCTTGTCCATGAGGCACTCACAATTGCGACGGACCTTCAGCTATGGGCGCAAAAGCCCGCGCAGTTCGGGGGACCTGTGAGGGACGCTTCCCTGCCGGAAAGTGCTTCTCCAATCGCTAAAGCGACGCTCGAGAAGATCGGCCACAAGAAGTCGGAAGATGTGTCACTCGACGCGTGTTCGCTGAGCGATCTGACCGAGACGTCTGCAACGATTACGTGCCAGAATGCGGGCCTTGGCACCGAGGCGGTCGTTATGGTCACGGGATTGACCCATAGAGACATATCACTCGTCTCGACAAAACTGAGGTGAAGGCGAAGCCCGCGTCGGGTTCACGTTACCGTCGCTGGTAGCTTGCGGCCATGCCGGCAATGGAGCGCGCCCGCATCGTAGGGACCGGAGTCGCGGAGTCATTTTATTAATCATTTGACCTACACCACGGCATGGTCAACGTGTATGACTTCATGAAATCCCTTCCACCTACGAAGCGGCTTGCCGTCAATGAGCTTCTCTTTGCGGAATACAAGTGCCCCCTTGATGACACCCGTTTCGACATGTGGTCGCATCACAACTACTTTGTCTACGTGATAAAGGGAAAGAAGAAGTGGTTTTCCGGAGATCACGAAGCCCTCGCCGAGGCCGGCGACTGCCTCTTCGTCAAGAAAGGAGCACACTCCATCTACCAGTATTTCGACGACGAGTTTTGCTCCCTGTTCATGTTCGTACCGGATGACTTTATCCGCGATACGCTGCTGGAGAATGAAGTGGACCTCGCGGTCCCCGGCGAGACCGTCCCATCTCCCATCCTCCGCGTACAAACGGACGAGATGCTGACCACATATTTTTTGTCCTTTCTCTCCTACATCTCACAAAACGGCGGTTCAGAGAGCGCGCTGGCAGAACTCAAATTCAAGGAACTGATCCTGACGGTCGTATCGGGATCGGGCAACACGAGCCTTTCCAGCTATTTTCTAAGCCTCTGCAACATGGCGCGCCCTTCCCTGCAGGCCGTCATGGAGTCCAACTTCACATACCCCATGACGCTCGACGAATATGCCGGGCTTAGCGGACGAAGCTTATCTACGTTTCGACGTGATTTCAAAGACACCTACAGCACGACGCCCGGCAGGTGGCTGCGACAGAGACGGCTCGATCACGGGCGCTATCTGCTAGAACAGACCGACAAATCGGTTACCGAGGTTGTGCTCGACTGCGGATTTAGGAACCCTTCTCACTTCAGTCGAGCATTCAAAGAAAAGTTTGGCCGCCCTCCCCTTGAGCACAAGAAAACGGCTAAGCAAAATCTTTGAACGGCTAAGCAAAGCGGCATCTCCGATGTGCTGCTAGATTGACGCCAGACGCTGACAAGATACCCGGCTACGTCGCCGATAAGTCAGCGGCACGCTTCAATCATCTGCCGTCATATTCCTTGTAACCGACACGAGGTGACCCCCATGTTTATAGCCATCGAACACGACATCCACGAGCCCGAAACCTTTCAGAAATGTGCTGATGACGTCTTCCCCCTACCGGACGGATTTCACGTGCATCAGTTTTTCCCGGCAACGGATATGAGCCGGGCCGTGTGTCTCTACGAGGCGCCCTCGGTGGATCAGCTCAGCGAATACATCGACTCCACACTCGGTGATTCGAGCACCCAGCGGTATTTCCCGGTTAACGCGGAGCACGGTATCGGTCTGCCTCGAAGCGTACGGGAGTCGGCGACCGTCTAATACGAGAGAACGGGGCGTGCGAACACGCGGGATAGCACGACATCGTTCTAGGCCGACATTTCGCTCGTACCGCCGGGTGCGCGCAGTAAGGCGTGCCTGCTACCGGTAGTAAAGTTGTATCCTCGATCAGACCATGACGACGACCAAACATTCCGATACATACCGGACCATCACCCAAAACCAGCAGCAGATGTGGAGCAAGGGTGATTTCAATG
>CAZQAS010000244.1:0-4321 GCA_964591285.1 uncultured Rhodothermales bacterium | reverse complement strand
GAGGCCGTTGATAACTTCCGCATCTCTGCGTTGCACTTCTCGCCCGTCATTGCGGCGTACATTAGTACGCCTCATTCCGGGCTCGTCGCGCGCCTTGATCTGCGAAAGGTCTCGGCCGGCCTCCCGTCTTAGGGCCCCATGAGCAGTACGGGAGGCACCGAACTGGGGGAGATTAAAGTCCTTCCGGGGCATGGCCGATCCTTCTGAATGCTACTTACGCCATTTTTGGGAGGATCCGCCCATGAAGATCCCCGGACTGCTACTACTTACCGCTTTACTCACGCTCACGGGATGCGGCTCGACGAACACGGTTACGATGAACGTGCGGGAGCCGGCCTCGGTGCTCCTGCCCGATCACATGACCGGAATTGCGGTCATCGACCGGACTACCGGCGATCGCGACCACGGATGGCTGGAAAAGGTGGATGAATTCCTCTCCTTCAAGGGAGACGCCTTCGACAGGCTTGGAGCGGAGGCAGGCCTCACCGGGCTGACGGAGGAGCTGATCAAGGACGACCGGTTCGAGGCCGTCGTGGAGGCGGATTCGTACCGAGAGCCGACTGCGAGGCGAGGCGTCTTTCCGGCGCCGCTCAAGTGGGATGAGATTGACGCGGTCTGTGAGGAGTACGGCGCCAACGCGGTGTTCGCGCTAGAGTGGTACGACACCGATACCAAGGTAGATTACAAGACAGAGAAGGTCACGAGGAAGGCTCCGGACGGCAGCGAGGTGGAGATTCTCGAGCATCTCGCGGTAGTTCGTACCAGCATCCGGACGGGCTGGCGGATCTACGATGCCGTCGCTCGCGATATTCTGGATGAGAGCGAGATGCGGGACGTGGTTACGACGCGCGGTCGCGGCGTGAATCCCGTCGAGGCGGTGGAGGCCATAACCGGCCGCACGGAGGCCGTACAGTCGGTGAGCCGCGGAATCGGCCGGAGCTACGGCCGGAGCGTATCGCCATACTGGCACCGGGTCGCGCGGAAGTACTACGTCAAAGGGACCGAGAACTTCCAGATCGCCAAACGCCGCGCGCAGACCGGTAACTGGGAAGGCGCCGCCGAGCTATGGCTGCAGGAGATCGAGCATCCGGATCCGAAAATCGCCGGTCGGGCGGTCTACAACATGGCTATCATGAACGAAATCCGCGGCGACCTCGACGCGGCGATCGAGTGGAGCCGTCGGGCGTATGAAGACTTCGGCGACAAGCTCGCGCTGCGTTATGTGCGGCTGCTGCAGGACCGCCAGGAGCGGCTGGCGATCGCCGGGATGGAGTGAGGGGTCGAGGGGCCACCATGATTTAGCGTCAAAAACCTGGCCCTTCTCTGGGACGCGTGAGATCGAACTCGTCGGGCGGATGGTTGTCCTAGGATTTATCGACGATCATGCCCATTTCATGAGCGGTCGTTTTCAGCTGCCTGGTTACTGAGATGTCTTTATTGCTGGAGTTGACGGCTCGGCACGCGATTGCTGCGACTGGATTGATCGCCGGCTCGGTCCTGGTGATGCTGGGATTGGCGCTTCTCTTCCGCCGGCGTTCCACCGGTAGCGTGAGGGATGATCCCCCGTCCATGCACGTTCCGTCGCCGAGCGTAGGCCTCACGGTAGTGCTCTTAACCCTCTTATTGGTTGGTACGTCCCTGCGTCTCCAGGGCCTCACTGAAAAGACGCTGACGCACACGGAAGCCATCGTGCCAAATATTGTTTGGCCGGCTGACGTTTCGTGGCCTCCTACGCGTGAGACGTTCTACGACACGTTCTGGTGGCACTTTCACAGCGAGGGGCACCCGCCGGCCTATTACTTCTTTATGTGGCTGTGGACGACCCTGGTCGGGACCGACCTCTGGGCGTTGAGGACCCCGTCCGCAGTTTTCGGGATTCTGTCCATTCTCCTCACGTTTGCACTGGGCTCCATAACGTACGGGCGTCGAGCGGGACTTCTCGCCGCCGGGTTCGTCGCGCTGAGCGGATTCCATATGTACTGGAGTCAGTTTGCGCGCATGTATATGATGGCTTCATTTCTCGGCCTGCTCTCTACGTGGCTGTTGCTGCGAGCGGCGACAGATGGCCAACGCCGGTGGGAGATGGCATACGTTCTCGTCTCTAGTTTGGCAGTCTACACCCAGACGTTCTACTGGACTATCCTCGCCGCCCACATGCTCTGGATCGCTGTTCAGAGCGGGGCGACGGGTATCGCGAGGCGGCGAATTCTGTATCTGCAGGCGATCGTGATTATTCTCGGAGCGCCGGCGCTGGCGCACGTAATTTACTTGGGCGACGACGTCACGCTGCCGGGACCCTCTCTGGCTTTCATAGCACATTACCTTTCACTCGGATTTTTATTCGAGCCGGACTTCCTCTCGATACCCCCGCGCACTATTCCATCAGTTCTGCTGGCGGCGATCACGGCGATCTCACTGTTTTGCATAAGCCGAGCGGGGTCAGGTTATTCCGTCTCTATCGATCAGGGGCGAGGCGTCGGACACTTCTCGACAAAAACGATGACGGTATTGGCGACGGGTTCGGTACTCCTGGTCCTGGCCATTGCCATTCTGGCACATCGTCGGAACGAGGTCGTGGCATTGGTAGCCCTCGTGCCCTTCATTGCTGTCGTCTTGCCGACGGTTATTGGGTCTCTGAGCGGCCAGTACGATCGACGTGTGCAGCCGACGCTCGCCAAATTCTCAATCGGTGCTCCGTCTCTCCCACTGTTGCTTGCCTTTTTTGCGCCCGCCATTGTTTTCGTCATCTCGTTTACGATCTCGATGCTCGCGCCCAGTGCATTCTTGATCTTCATAC
Source organism: uncultured Rhodothermales bacterium (assembly GCA_964591285.1). Lineage (GTDB taxonomy): Bacteria > Bacteroidota > Rhodothermia > Rhodothermales > VXPQ01 > CAZQAS01. Next base: position 1,524 of record CAZQAS010000244.1, on the reverse strand, counting down.
CCTATTTGCTGATCATCGTTGCTGCAGGATCCGTCCGATTGATGAAGTTGGGTCGCCTAGGACCACTCGTGGTCCTGCTGTTGGTACTTGTGACTGCCGCGAGCATCCTGCATTTTAAAAACCATCCGAACGAAGGAATCGATTATGCCGACCTCGGTCGGAAAATGACGGCAAGGATGGGCGACGGAGATCTTCTCTTCGTCCCAAAGAGAAGTTGGGTAACGACTCCACTCTTCTACTACCTGAAGGAAAGCGAACCGGTATACGTCGCCGGTGATTTCCACGGGGCAGTTGAGCACCAGGCGGACGCGCGCGTATGGCTCCTCGAATTAAACAGCGTGCGGTGGGGACCCTATTCGACGACCTCGGACGAGATGAAAGAAGCCCTGGATGGTTTTACAGTAATCGAGGAGGTCCGCAGTAGACGAGCACGGGCGAAGTTGTACGTCAGAAGTCCATAGAGGCCGGTTACAGCGGTGTGCGGAGCTCGCCTTTGCCGCCCGAAGGCGGAGCTGGCTTTCGCACGTTCGGAAGCATGAGCGCCGTATGGGTGGCGCCGTCAAGGGCACTGACGACTTCCAGAACGCAAAGTGTCGTGCGCAGACCGGTAACTGGGAAGGCGCCGCCGGGCTTACGAGGTTTTTGGCGACAATCTTGCGCTTCGATATGTCCGCCTGCTGCAGGACCGTCAGGAGCGTCTGGCGATTCGGGGATGGAGTGATGGGCGCGGGTCGTACAGCGGACGCTTCGCGCTTGACTTCGTCGGGTCGCGTAGCAGGATGTACGGAGCAGGCTCCGGTGGGGGCGTGACGAAAGACTCTGGCCCTTGCGCGGAGATTCCCCTATTATTCTGCCCTAACAACCGGAGGGTCTTATGGGCAGATGCTTTAGCTTTATTGCGTATGCAGTTGTAATCGGGTGCGCAACGTTCCTCATTGGATGTGCGGCGGCGCCCGCGGATGCCGATTACATCCTGATTGGAGGAGTCGTTTGGACCGGCACGCCGGGCGCGGAGTCGATATCGGCGATTGCGATTCGAGACGGCCGCGTGGTGCATGCCGGTACCGAGGATGAAGTCCGACGTTTCGCCGGCGCTGGGACGCGCGAAATCGATCTCGGCGGGCGGATGGTCGTGCCGGGCTTCATCGACAATCACGCGCACTTCATGAACGGCGGCTTTCAGCTCGCCAGCGTGGATCTTCGGGATGCCGGCTCGCCCGCCGTGTTCCGTGAGCGAATCCGCGATTTTGCGACGAGCCTTGAGCCAGGCCGCTGGATGACCGGCGGCATATGGGATCACGAGTTGTGGGGCGGGGAGCTGCCGCGGCGCGACTGGATCGATTCGGTAACGACCGAGCATCCCGTCTTCGTCCGCCGCCTCGACGGCCACATGGCGCTTGCGAACAGCACTGCTCTTTCGATGGCCGGCATCACGGCCGAGACGCCCGATCCCGACGGCGGCACCATCGTCCGAGACCCGGCAACGGGCGAGCCGACCGGCATTCTCAAGGACAACGCGATGGA
>CAZQAS010000243.1:0-4324 GCA_964591285.1 uncultured Rhodothermales bacterium | reverse complement strand
GGAATGGGATTTTGTGGAAGCCGCCGAAGCTGCGTGGGATTTCATCAAGCGCTTCATTCTCGACACCGAGCATGGCGAGTGGTACGGTCGCGTGTCGCGCGACGGCGTCCCGGATGCCGGCGAGGACAAGGTCGGTCCCTGGAAGTGCCCGTACCACAATGCCCGCCTCTGTCTGGAACTCATCGAACGGACTGGATCATGAGCCCACCCGAACCCATGATGAGATCTACTGCCGCGGTCGTCGTGCTCCATCTGGTACTCGCCGGATGCGGATCCAGCCGCCCGGCGGTCGAGCGCGAGGCGACGCTGGTCGATCCCAATGCCACCCTGGAGACGCGGGCGCTGTTCGTGAATCTCCGGGAGCTGTCGCGCGATCACCTGCTCTTCGGGCATCAGGACGACCTCGCGTACGGCGTCACGTGGAAGCGCGAACCGGGCCGGTCCGACGTGCACGACGTCACCGGCGCCTATCCCGCCGTCTACGGCTGGGAGCTGGGCCACCTCGAGAACGGCGCCGAGGAGAATTTGGACGGCGTAAACTTCGAGGACATGAAGGGCTGGATTCGTGAAGGCCGCCGGCGCGGCGGGGTGATTACGATCAGCTGGCACATGAATAATCCGGCCAGCGGAGGGAGCGCGTGGGACACCACGCGCGCGGTGCACACCATCCTCCCGGGAGGCGAACATCACGAGACGTATCGCCAATGGCTGGATCGCTTTGCGGCTTTTGCCTCGGACCTCGAGGTGGGCCCGCTCATGCGGCTCGGCTTCGGCCGGCCTGTCCCTATCATTTTCCGACCGTTCCACGAGCACACGGGGAGCTGGTTCTGGTGGGGCGGCGAGCACGTGACGCCCGATGAATACAAGCGATTGTGGCGCTTTACGGTCGAGTATCTACGCGATGAGAAGGACCTCCACAATCTGCTCTACGGCTACTCGCCCGACGTCTTCGACACGGAAGAGCAGTACTTCCGATATTATCCGGGAGATGAGTACGTTGACGTCCTCGGCCTCGACGATTACCACAGTCTGGGGGGCGACGAAACGACGGGCAAGCTGACGGAGCGCCTTCGCATGCTCGTGGGTTTTGCGGAGGAGCGGGGAAAGATTGCCGCCTTCACGGAGACGGGCTCGTCGGGCATTCCGTATGATCGCTGGTGGACGGACCGCCTGCTGGCCGCGATTAAGAGCGACCCCGTGGCCCGCCGCGTGGCGTGGGTCCTCGTGTGGCGAAATGCGAACGAGGACGACTTCGCCGATCACTACTTTGCCCCCTATCGCGGGCATGCAAGTGCGCCAGACTTCGTCGAGTTCTACAACGATCCCTTCGTGCTTTTTGAAGATGGACTTCCGAATCTCTATCGATAGCCGGATTATGATTCGATCGATAGCATTCTCGCTCTTAGTGGCCGTCGTGTGCGGGGCACCTTCGTCGCACGCTCAGGATGCCGATTCTGCGGGCACAGCGGCCGCGGATTCGTCCGCGAAGCTCCGGATGTCGCGCCTTTTCGCCGACGGCATGGTGATGCAGCGCGATGCCGCCGTTCCGGTCTGGGGATGGGCCGCTCCCGGCACTGCGGTCGAAGTGCGTTTCGGCGGAGACGTCTACGGAGCCGAGGCCGAGCCCGACAGTTCGTGGTTGGTGACGCTCCCGAGTATGCCGGCCGGCGGGCCGCACGCGATGTCGATCGAGGCCGGAGCGGAGCGCATCGAGGTGGAGAATATCCTCATCGGCGATGTGTGGATCGCCTCCGGGCAGTCCAACATGGAGTGGATGGTCGCCGACTCAAGGAACGCAGAGGAAGAGATTGCTGCCGCCTACGACCGGTCCATTCGGCACTTCAAGGTGCCGCAGTCCTGGGCGATGCGACCCGAGGGAACGCTCGCCGGAGGAACGTGGCAGTCGGCCACTCCGGAGCACGTCGGATCCTTCACGGCCGTGGGATATTTCTTCGCGCGCGAGCTCCGGGATCACGTAGACGTGCCGATCGGCCTCGTCCATACCTCGTGGGGCGGTAGCCGAATCGAGCCGTGGATGAGCGCCGAGTCGCTGGAGCTCGGTGATGAAGCCTTCGACGAGATCATGGCGCGGGAACGGCAGCGCCAGGAGGAACTGCGCGGGCAGCTACGTGCCAAGCTGGGGGGACCGCTTCCTACCGACGATCTCGGTATGCGCGGCGACCGGGCCGTGTGGGCGGAGCCGGATCTAGATGATGAGGATTGGATGCGAATCCCGGTACCCCACCGGTGGGAAGAGGTCGGCTTCGAAGGGATGGATGGCATCGCGTGGTACAGGACGACGTTCGAGCTGTCCGAACAGGAGGCAGCGGAGGGCGCCGTCCTTGGTCTCGGGATGATCGACGACGGCGACGTGACCTGGGTGAACGGCCACGAGGTCGGCGGGATGGAGATGGCGTGGAATCAAGCGCGCGAATACGAAGTGCCGGCGTCGGCGCTGCGGCCGGGCACGAACGTAGTGGCCGTCCGCGTGGAGGATACCGGCGGCGGGGGCGGGATCGTCGGAAGCACCGATCTGCTCTTCGTAGAAGCTGCGGGCGAGCGGCGCCCACTGGCCGGCGACTGGAAGTTCAACGCCGGCCGCGTCGAGGTCGGCGCATCCACGCAGTACAACCAGATCCCCACCCTGCTCTACAACAAGATGATCCACCCGCTGCTGCGCTTTCCGATTGCGGGCGCGATCTGGTATCAGGGCGAATCGAATGCATATCCGGAGCAGGCTTACGAATATCGCGACCTTTTCAAGACGATGATCTCGGACTGGCGCGCACGCTGGAATTCCGGGCAGCAAGACGGCAGGCCGCAGGACTTCCCTTTTCTGTGGGTTCAGCTCGCGAACTACATGGCACCGGCCGAGGAGCCCGGTGAGAGCGACTGGGCGATGCTTCGCGAGTCGCAAACGGCGGCGCTCGAGCTGCCGAACACGGGGCAGGCAGTGGCCATCGACGTCGGCGAGGCCGACGACATCCACCCGAGAAACAAACAGGCCGTCGGACGGCGGCTTGCACAAGCTGCGCGTGCGGTTGCCTACGGACAGGAGGCCGTGCCGGCCGGCTCCACGTACGTCGGCCATGCGGTGCGTGACGGGCAGATCGTGCTGGCGTTCGATCACGTTGGGAGCGGCCTGCGGGCGAGGGGTGGCGGGCTCGACGGATTCGCGATCGCCGGCCCGGACGGCGAGTTCGTATGGGCGCATGCGACAATCGAGGGGGAGACCGTCGTCGTCTGGAGTGACCGGGTGGATGATCCCGTAGCCGTGCGATACGCCTGGGCCGACAATCCCGATCGCGCCAATCTCTACAACAGGGAGGGACTGCCCGCCGTGCCGTTCCGTACGGACGATTGGTGATGCGGCCGTGCCGCTCTGCGCCGTCGAGCGGCAGCCGACTAACCGGCCGCACCTCAGACCGGACATCCGATTATAAAATCAACTTGATGAATGATGAGGATCGCGCTCCGTCGATTAGCTGCGCTGTGCGTCACGGCGATCACCCTATCCGCCCTCGCCGGGGTGCCGGAGGCTCATTCCCAGGATAGGATCCGGTTAAACGACCAGGACCTCTTCCTCAGTGGGAGCAACGTGGCGTGGATCAACTTCGCACGCGACATCGGGCCGGGGACAACGGACCTCACGCGATTCGAGACGATGTTCAGCCAGCTTCACGAGAGTGGAGGCAACGCGATGCGGCTCTGGCTGCACACGACGGGCGCCGTCACGCCCGAATGGGATGGGAACGAGGTCGTCGGTCCGGGCGAGGGCGCCATTGAAGACCTCCGGGCCATCCTCGATCTCGCCTGGAGCTACGAGGTCGGCCTCCAGCTCTGCCTGTGGTCCTTCGACATGCTTCGGATCTCGAACGGGACGACGATCACCGATCGTGCCTACGAACTTCTGACCGATCCCGACCTCACGCAGACGTACGTCGACAACGCGCTCGTGCCGATGGTCGATTCGCTGGCCGGACATCCCGCCATCATCGCGTGGGAGATCTTCAACGAGGCCGAGGGCATGAGCGATGAGTACGGATGGGATTTCAACCGGCATGTGCCGATGGCGGACATCCAGCGGTTCGTAAACATGACCGCCGGCGCCATCCATCGAACCGATACGTCCGCACAGGTCACCAACGGCATGTGGAGCTTTCACGTGCTGTGGGACGGGACGCCGGCTAAGCGCGATCAGGTGGCCCCGCTCACGGGGGCCGAGCTCCGGCGTGCGAAAGAGGCGCTGTCGATCAAGTACCGCCACGCCTTCACCGATGAGGAAGTGCAGGCACACGTTGCGAAGGTGCAGACGCCCGCCGAT
>CAZQAS010000242.1:0-4352 GCA_964591285.1 uncultured Rhodothermales bacterium | reverse complement strand
CTCAGAACCGGCCGAACCCAACTGATCAATCTGAGTCATCGCATCCGCATACTGGTCGAGGGCGGTCGGATAATCTCCGCGTACCTGCATCAGCCAGCCCAGATGCTCCATACTTTCCGCAACGAGTTCGTGTGGCGTGCCGAAAATGCTAAGACGTTCAGCTAGCGCACGCTCCAACAGTGCTTGTGCTGTCCCATAAGCGCCGTAGCGTTGGTACACGCGGCCTAAGACGTCCCAAAGATTGGACTTTAGTTCTGGTTCATCCGCAAAACGTCTGTCTATGTCGGCGAGGGTCTGGCTTAGAAAACGGTCAGCATCCACGCCATTTGACTGTAATGCGTACGGTCCTAAACTCTCGAGAGTGGCCGCCAGATGATCAGCCAGGACAGTGGCTTTCTCGGATTCACGCACCGCCTGGTCGCGCTCCAGTAATACCACGGAATGCAAGCGCTCTGCGACGATTCCGTGTCTCACTACGGTCGCGACATACGCGGCGAGCAGGAGCCCGATGACTGCCGACGCCACTGCAGCAACGCGATTCCGGCGTACAAAGCGCGCCGCTCTGTAATGCCATGTGCCGGATCTGGCTGATACAGGTCGCCCGGACAAATGCTTTTCGATGTCCTCAGCGAAGTGATCCGCGGAGGGATATCGCCGATGCGAGTCAGGTTTCAGCGCTTTAGAGATCATCGCGTCAACATCGCCGGAAAGGCGCCTTCGAAGGGCGCTGCACGACGTTGCCCGATTCTTGCAGATCTCGGCAAGTCGATGATCACGTCTGCGACTCATCTCACCGAGGCGGCGACTCGGAGGGTTCGGCCCCGCATCCTGGTGTCGTTCTAGCTCGAGGAACGACTCCGTAGACTCAAAAGGACGTACGCCGATGACGAGTTCGTAGAGTAGAACGCCAAGCTGGTACACGTCCGAATTTGTCCCCACGGTCTCCCCGCGTAGTTGCTCCGGGCTCGCATAACCTGGCGTCATCGCGCGCTGCTCGTCCCGAGTTATCGGCCCTCTGTCTCGATCCGAACGCGCACCTAGCAGTTTTGCGATGCCGAAATCCAGCAGCTTGACCTCGCCGGAAGTGGTGACAAGGATGTTTGACGGCTTCAGATCCCGATGGACGACGAGATTGCGGTGCGCATAGGCGACAGCGCCACATACATCGCTGAACAAGCGCAGACGATCGCGAATTGGTAGTCGTTCGGCATCGCAATAATCGGTGATGGTCATACCTTCTATGAGTTCCATCACGAGGTACGGGCGTCCCGCGGCATCTAATCCGCTATCGTACATACGGGCGATATTTGGATGCTCGAGTGTCGCAAGTATTTGCCTTTCGTCATCAAACCTGCGGGTAAGCCTGTCTTCGTCGATCGAATGCTGAAGCACCTTGATGGCAACTTCGTGATTGTACTGACCGTCCGCGCGTTCAGCTTGGTACACGATGCCCATGCCTCCACTGCCGATCTTGCGCACGGTTCGATAGGAACCGATCCGTCGCCCGCTCACCGGATCATTCGCTAGCATCCGAAAAGCTATCTCGGGCGACTCCTCCAAAAATCCCGGCAGCTTTTCGGTGGCTTCAAGCATCTGCGCTACCTGTCGACAAATTTCGGCATTCGAGCACGCTTCGTGAAGCCAAGCCATTCGATGGTCGGGGTCACGCTCGAGAGCAGCCTCGAATAACCACTCAATCTGGGACCAAAATGTGGAGCTCACGGACGAGGATGCTTCATGTTAGGATGAGCAAGCGTATTCAAGATAGTTGGTCTGAAAGAAATTCGTGGCAGACGTGTCCGGTCGCTGCGCGTTCTCACGCGTTTCATATGACGCCCAAGCAGAGGATTCGCAAACCGAGCTTGTCGCATTCGACGCCACGGGACGACCAATCATGCTCCTCGTGGACCGCCACCACCCACTCCGACCGTGTGGCGTCCCGGTCGAAGCGGCCGGCCTGACAGCACATCAGAACAGTCATGAAACACCCGAAAACGAGTCTTTCCCTTCTCGCCCTGGCAGCCTGCCTCTTGACGTCGAGTGCGGCTTTCGGACAGATACGGTACAGCGTTGCCGCCGGACCGAACTTTACAGCTCTGGAAGCTGATCTCGGCGACCTATCAAATCTTCAATCGGTAGAGAACACGACGGAGATCGGATTCTTTGCGAATCTCGGCCTTTCACTTGATGCTGGTCCTCTTGCGGTCCGTTCGGGCCTGAACTACGTGAGTGCGGGTGCGATCTTCGACGGATCAAACTTCCTCGAACGCGACGATTTCACGGTGAGCTTCATCACGATTCCGGTCGAGCTGGCGTTTGCATTTACGGCCGCGCCAGGCGTTCGTCCTTATGTTTTAGGCGGTGGCGAGCGACGGTTTCGCCTCGATCTGTCGGATGATGAGATAGACTTTCAGGACAACCTAAAGACGCAAAGTACGGCTGCAACGATCGGGGCCGGAGTATCGCTGACCGTCCCCGGCTTTGGCATCTCCGTGTCACCTGAGGTGCGATATGCAGTCGACATCGATGGACTAACCACGGGCGAAGTAACGGTCGGCGACGAGCTTGTTCGAATCAGAGACGAGTTCAAGGCGGACATGCTGCGCTTTGGTATAGTTCTCGGATTCAGGTAGTATGGCTCGCGGACAAGTGGTCCTGCCTTTCAGACGACGTGGCGGAGGCGTCCTTCCACATAACCCAATTGTACCCGAGATCAAGCCACCACAAAACCATGATCGAACGAAGAGAATACGGCAGAATATTCAGTCGTGCGATCCACGTTTGCGCGATGCTGTCGGTTATGATCGGCACCGGGCTCCTCGCCCCGTCCACGTTCGGGCAAAGCACCGTCTTCTGGCTCAATGAAGACCTCTTTCTCGGCATAGGGGAAGTTGTCCGCATGGGACCGAACGACAGCAATCCGGTCACCATCCTTACACCCCGCCTGGACGAGCCGATCCCTCTCGAACTTGACGTCGAGGGTCAAAAGATCTACTGGGCCGGGTCGGGACGCATCGAAAGGGCAGACTTAGATGGAACGTCTGTACAGCGGGTGCTGGATTTCGATCAAGTAATGGAGGGGCTTGCGCTTGATCTCGATCGAGGCAAGATATACTGGACTCTCGCGGGTGGAGACGCCATTCACCGAGCCAACCTGGATGGCAGTGAGATCGAGGAGGTAATCTCCTCAACATCCGATCCACTGGGCATTGCAGTGGATTCGGAGAACGCCCGGATTTACTGGCTGGGAAGCACGATCTCAGGAGGCTATATTCGCCGCGCCGACCTCGATGGCAGCAACGTCGAAGATCTGGTTTCAGACGGGCTCTGGTTGCCAACCGACCTCGAACTAGATCTTGAGGAAGGGAAGATGTATTGGACCGATATGGTAGCCAACAACATTCAGCGCTCCAACCTGGACGGCACTGCGGTCGAAGAGCTGATCGGAGATGACCTCGAGAATCCCACCGGCATAGCTCTCGACGCTGAAGCAGAGAAGATGTACTGGATCGATAAAGGCCTGACCAGCGATCCGAACATTCAGCGCGCCAATCTTGACGGAAGTGAGGTCGAGACGGTCCTGGGTGCAGGTCTGACCGATCCGGAGGATATAGACATCGACCCGGCAGCGGGTCTAATGTACTGGACTGACTCCAGAGAGAATCGAGTGTGGAGCGCCAACCTCGACGGTACGAACGTGCAGTCCATGGTCGTGCCGATTTCGCGTTTAGAACACCTTTTTGCTGACCCAGAGAACGGTCGCCTCGTTCTTTTAGGAGGCTCGGCAATATCGCAATTCGACTTCAGTGGTGAAAACGTTGAAGAAATAGCCTCAGACATCGGATCATTCGGTTCTCCAACTCTGGTCAGCGCAGAGTGGGCTATTTACGGCCTCGGCCGCGGCTCGACCGGCAGTATCCGACGCGTCGATCTAAGCACGGGCGGCATCGAGGAATTGGCCGATGGCCTATCTTATCCACGTCTGCTCGTGGTCGATCAAGACGGCGAGAAGTTGTACTGGGCCGAGGGTACTATTTCCAATGCTACATCCGTACACCGAGCCGACCTCGACGGCACGCAGAAGGAAGAGCTGCTCAATCTTGACACAAACTTTCTGGAGGATCTTGCTGTCGACTCTGATGGAGCAAGACTCTATTGGACGGAAGGGGAGGAATTCAATGTCGATCAGATTCGAACCTCGAGGCTCGATGGATCAGATCGGCAAACCTTTGCCGAGGCGATTGCCAACCAACTTCACGTCGAGCCGGATGCCGGCAGACTGTACTGGGTCGCGGCGAGATCCATTTATCGAGCACGCCTGGACGGGACGGATCCTGAAGAATTGGTGTCTG
>CAZQAS010000241.1:0-4357 GCA_964591285.1 uncultured Rhodothermales bacterium | reverse complement strand
CGGTGCCCCGGTACGACCGCGTCGAAGTTATTCCATGTGGAGGCCGGCCCGTGGTGCGGGTGCTCCGAGACGCGCATCGCATCGCGAAGCGTACCGCTCGTCAGTGCCTCATAGGGCTGAGTTTCAGGCGTTACGTTGAAATCGCCCATCACCACGACCGGCCGACCCGACGCGAGCGCCGGCAGCCGATCGACGATCATCCGCGCGCTCTCCAGGCGCGCCTGCACGCCGATGTGATCGAAGTGGGTGTTCAGGACGAAGACCTCTTCCTCCGTCGACCGATCCAGGAAGACCGCCCACGTCGCGACCCGTTCGATGGCGGCGTCCCACGATTTGCTGCCGGGTACTTCGGGCGTTTCCGAGAGCCAGAACGTGTCGTGCTCGAGCAGCTCGAGCCGTGACGTGCGGTAAAAGATCGGACTGAACTCGCCGGCCTCCTTTCCATCGGCACGTCCGACGCCCAGCCACGAGTAGTCCGGCAGACGATCCTGCAAATCATCGATCTGAACCTTGAGCGCCTCCTGAAGCCCGACGACGTCGGCTTGATGAAAGCGAATCATGCTTGCCGCCATTTCCTTGCGGTTGGACCAGACATTCGGGCCGTCGTTCGGCGCGTCGTAGCGGATGTTGAAGGTCATCACGCGCAGAGCGGCCGGGTCGTCTGAAGCATGCGAGAGCATTACAAAGTCACCGGCGTTCTCGGGAGGATGGTGGGGCATGGCGGCACTGGTGGCGGCGGCGATGTAAAGTCCGACCACGACCAACCCGAACCGCCGGAGAGCACGCGCCCATCGCCTTCGAGCCAACTCACCGCGGGGTACGCACCCTCCAACCCCGTTCAGCCTCGTCATGCTAGGGTAGTTGCCTTGTACGTGTTGCGTGTTTCTATCTTGTGAACCGCAGGAGGATGTGGCATGCTTTACATATGTTGTCATCCGGATGGGCAAGTAGGTCGAGATGGGCTAATACGTCGAAGGGAGTCCAGGACGCTGAGCGCCGCCGTATTCGAAGGGCCGTAGATTCCATGGCAAATAAAAGCATCCTCCTCCTCTTAAGCACGATCTTGATCGCGGCCGGCGCCTGCGGCGATCGCAGCGGCGACGAAGGCAATGATGAGAGCCCTGCGGAGCGTGCGCTCACCGTGCCCGGTGAACTGGAGGAAGCCGGACCCAACGAAGCGAGGATACTTGCCACGGTCACGGCCGTCTTCGACGAGCGCGCCGAGAGCGGACCGTGCGCGCAGGCCCGCTGCCGGGCCACCATCCGCGTCGACTCCGTCCTCGGCTACGGATCCGCCTTTCCACGGCCGATCTCCACGGGCGAGCACATGGACGTGCGCTTTGCCTTCACGCTGGCGCCCACCGACGACATCGATCTGAACATCGACGATTCGTATCCGGGCCTTGAACCGGGCGAAGCCTTCTGGGCCATTCTGCAGGGCCGCCCCACGCCCGGCGGGACTTCTTTCGTCGTCTACGCATATCATCCCGCCTATGAGTAAGCCACGCAGTAATCAGTCACGTCCCAAGACGGCACGCGCGCTTGCGGCGGCCGTCGTACTGGTCGGGCTGGCCGCGCTCGTTTATACGTTTGCGATGAGCGGCCTCTTCGATGGGCGTGACGGTCCGCAGCCGGTCAAAAAACGCGGCATCGTGTCCCAGGAGGGCCTCCGCGTCCCCATCGAGGGATCCGCCGGCGTCGGCGAGGATCCGCACGGCCGCACGCAGTTCGAATGGATGCGGCTGCACGATCCGTCGACGGGCCGCATCCCGCCGGGCATCCGGGCGCGCGAGATGAGCTACGCGACGTCTATCCCGACGCGAGAATTCCTCTCGAAGCTGGGAAAGAACGGTGAGCCGCCGCTCGACTGGACGACTCGCGGACCGATCCGCATCGGCGGCCGAACGCGGGCCCTCGGCATCGATCGTCGAGATCCGAACGTCCTGAATGCCGGTGGCGTCTCCGGCGGAATGTGGCATTCCGAAGATGCGGGTGCCACCTGGTCGAAAGCGACCCGGCCGGATCAGCATCACAGCGTGACGACCCTCGTCCAGGATCCGCGGCCGGGGGACGAGGACACCTGGTACTACGGATCCGGCGAATTCATCGGAAACAGCGCCAGCGCGCCGGGCGGAGCGTATCTGGGCACCGGCCTCTACCGATCGGACGACAACGGCGAAACGTGGGAATTGGCCGGCTTTGAACCCGCCGGTGAGAGCCCCACCTTCGATCGAGCGTACGACGTGTTCTTTAATCTGGCCATCGATCCAACCAACACCGACGAGCTCGAACTCTACGCCGCCACGTTCGGGCTGATCTATCGCTTCGACGGCACCACGCGCGAAACGCTCCTGATCGATGATCCGCAATCGCCCACCTTCTCCAGTTTCACCGACGTGGCGATCACCGACGAGGGCGTGGTCTATGCCGCGCTGAGCAGCGACGGCGGCCGGTCGGGTCTCTGGCGATCGACCGACGGTGACGACTGGACCGACATCACACCGGACGGTTGGCCGAACGTCTTTCAGCGCACGGTGATCGCCGTCGCTCCGTCGAACCAGAACATCGTCTACTTCCTCGCCCACACGTCCGGCACGAACCACGTCCTCTGGGTCTACGACTCGGACGGAGGGACCTGGGAGAATCGCACGGAAAATCTGCCTACGGCCGAGCAGTTTCCCGTGCACAGCAACTTCCCGGAAAACCTCGGCGCATTCGATTCCCAGGGCGGCTACGATTTGATTGTGGACGTCAAGCCGGACGATCCGGACGTCGTCTTCATCGGAGGCACAAACCTGTACCGATCCACCGACGGCTTCGCATCGACCGACAACACGCACTGGATTGCGGGATACCACCCGCAGCAGTTCATCTATCCGAACCACCATCCGGACATGCACGCGATCGCCTTCGATCCGACCGATCCGAACCGGATGTATACGGGCTCCGACGGCGGCGTTCACCGCACGAACAATGTCCTCTCGACGTTCAGTTCCGTCTCGCCCGTGTCGTGGATTCCGCTCAACGACGGATATCGCACCACGCAGTTCTATTCGGTCGCGATCGATGAGTCGGCGCCGGGCAGCGAGATCGTGGTCGGCGGGATGCAGGACAACGGGACCGTCTTCACGAACGAGGAGACGGGCACGATGCCGTGGATCGGCGACATTCTCGGCGGAGACGGCTCCTTCGCCGACATCGCGGACGGACAGGCACGCTTTTACGTCTCGGCGCAGAACGCGCAGATTTTTCGGATGAGGATCGATGAGGACGGCAACGTTCTACAGGCCACACGCGTGGATCCCACGCAGGAGGAGTTCGGTGCGGGGCTCTTTATCACGCCCTTCCACCTCGACCCGAACGATCAGTCGATGATGTATCTGGGCGGGGGAACGGCACTGTACCGAAACGAGAATCTGCTCGCGATCTCCGAGGGCAACCAGGACGAGACGGACGAGAACTGGACGCGCCTGGACAACACGGACGCGTCCGGCGGCGTGCTGACGGCCGTAACGCCGACGGCCACGTCCGCAACGGCGACGCGGGTGTATTACGCGACGTTCAGCTCGGGAGCATCCACTAGCAGTATTTTTCGGCTCGAGAATGCGGACGACGGGCAGCCGACGCCTGTCGACGTCACGCAGCGAAGCGGCACGGACGCGATGCCTGAGGGCGCCTACATCAGCTCAATCGCCGTCGATCCCGCGGATCCGGACCGCGTGATGATCACCTTCTCGAACTACGAGGTCCGCAGCATCTTCTACACCGAGGATGCGGGTGCGACGTGGTCGCACGTCTCTGGAAACCTGGAGGAAGACGAGAGCGGAGAGGGCGACGGCCCGTCGACGCGATGGGCGCAGATCCTGCCGGTCAGCGGCGGCACGATGTACTTCGTCGGCACGAGTACCGGCCTCTACTCTACGACCGAGCTCGCGGGTTCGACGACGGAGTGGATCCAGGAGGGTGCGAGCTCGATCGGCAATGTGGTCGTGGACATGATCGACTCGCGGCCGGCCGACAACCTCGTGGTGGCGGCCACGCACGGCAACGGGATCTACAGTGCGTTTGCGGACGTCGATCTCTCGACGGGCGAGCCGCTGGAACCGGGCGAGGCGTACCAGCTTTCCCCGGCCTTTCCGAATCCCTTCCGGTCGTCGGCCCAGTTCGTGCTGCGCGTGGCTCACGAGCAGGAGGTGGAGGTGGCGCTGTATGATGCCGCGGGGCGACGGGTGGATGAGCCCTTCTCCGGCCGCCTCGAGGCGAACGTCGGTCACACGATCGAGATCGACGCCGGCGCGCTGGCGAGCGGCGTCTACATTTATCGGGTCGATGGGGAGCGCTTCAGCACGTCCGAGCA
>CAZQAS010000240.1:0-4395 GCA_964591285.1 uncultured Rhodothermales bacterium | reverse complement strand
GCGCCACGTGAAGTGCCCGTACGTCGAATGATTGGATAGTGGTCCGGGACGTCACGCCACGCGAGTCGAGCACCTCGTGGAGCAGGCGCACGTACTGCTTCGGTGGCGGATGAAACCGATGGTCGTGCTCTGGGTGCGATTTAACCTCAATGTTGTACCATGGAGGCGGCCGCCGTATCTCGGCGGCGTGGCGCTCCGACGCCTCGATAACGTCTGCGAGGAGGGGCTTGCAGGTACTCCTGCGCTCTTGGTCGGGAAACTTGGGGTGGCCGTACCTGCCACAGTCGTACGCCGTCACTTCTGCATAAGACATCCGATAGATATTATGCGAACGCTCCCTCCAGCGTGTGATCCGACCACCCTCAGGAGTACGACAGATCAATCCGCTAAACCAAGGTTCGTGCGAGACGACCACCTGATCGTCTGCGCACACGACCGCGTCCATCTCAAGCGTAGTGACGCCGATGTCGAGCGCCAGGAGGAAGCCGTCGATCGAATTCTCCGGCAAAAGCCCGCGCGCACCACGATGTCCCTGCAGATCAATGTCAGGCGTCGGGGTGCCGACAACCGAGCCGTGCCTCATCACCCTTCGTCACCGCTTCCCGCGCTTGGCGCCCTCTCCACCAGTCTGCGAACGAGGTCTCGAACAAAGGTCAACTCATCCCGATTAACGGTGTGGCCCATTCCTTCGTAGATGCGGAGGTCGACATCGCCACCGAGCTCTTCGAAGACACGTGCCGTTGTGCGAACCCTCTCGACAGGAATGTGCGGATCAACGTCGCTGCATCCGATGAAGACCGGCGTGCCGTCCAGCGAACCTTCGTATTCAAAAGACTTGTCGCTGGGGGGAGACGCCTCGGGCATCTGACCACTCCCGATCAAGCCGCCGCTCAACGCGACGACTCCTCCGTACCGACGCGGATTCCGAGCGGCCGTCTCAGTGGCCAGGCATGCCCCCTGGGAGAAGCCGACGACGACAATTGACTCGACGGATACGCCGGCCTTCTCAAGCTCACTGATGGCATCCAGAACTGCCGAAATACCTCTGGAGATCCCCGGCTCGTTCGCCTCCAGCGGAGCCAGGAAGCTGTTCGGATACCACGAGTAGCCGTCGGCTTGCGGAGCCAGATACGCGACGTCGGAGACGTCAATCTCACGAGACAGCTGAAGAATGCTCTCGGCAGAGGCTCCTCTTCCGTGAACCAGAACGACGCCGGCAGCGGCCTCGCTTGCAGAGACTCCGGCCGTCTTCAGCATGGACTTACTCCTCTCCCTCATCAAGTACGGCCTGAACGGCGAGCTCAATGGTAACCTCATCACCAACGAGGAAGCCGCCCGCCTCGAGCGCCGTATTCCAGTTCACGTCGAAGTCCTTGCGATTAATCTCCGTAACTCCCGAAAAGCCGACGCGCGTGCCGCCCCACGGATCTTTTCCTTCGCCTAGATACGTGGCATTTAGAACGACAGGGTTGGTGATTCCGCGAATGGTCAACTCGCCCTCGAGTTTAAACGATTCTCCACTTACGTCCCGTACGCCCGTACTCTCAAACGTTATGTTGGGATAAGTAGGCGCGTCGAGGAAGTCGTTGGTACGCAAGTGTTCATCGCGTTGCTCCTCGTCCGTATTGATCGACTTCGCATCGATGTTCACCTTGGCTTGAAGCGTCGAGAGTTCGTCGGGCTCCATGTGAACCTGGCCGTCAAACTTGTCGAACCGGCCCCGCACTTTCGCGAAACCCATGTGGGTCACGGTGAAACCGACCTCGGAATGTGCGGGATCGATTGTATAGGTCGCCAGGTTTTCTGCTGTCGCGGTTTGATCTGACATCGCTGCCTCTGCGGTACGTTCAATGATGTCTTCACATGTGCTTCTGGACTGATCTCAGGATCAGGTGTTTCATTCACCCCAAGATCACCAAATACTATACGTCGTAACGATGGTTGTTTCCACGAGTACCTCGGGTGGCGGCGCCGGCTTCCGGCCTTTGACGTATGCCGTGGGCCCGCGTACTTTCCAGCCTTCGCAGCCAGCGTAACCGCGCCAATGACGCCAATGACTCATACGAAAACGGACGACATGAAGCAGATCTGGTGGGGCAGGTTCGAATTCAGCGAAGAGCACGCCGGTTGCTGGAACGTCGGGCCGAGCACGCTCTGGATTTATCGATCCGCTCAGTCGTGGCACCTCGTGCATCTCGCCTCCAATGATTCCTTGATGGATACCGCGTCGATCTCCTCTCCCGTTCCGATAGAGGACACGTCGCTTTCGCTGGAGGATTTGCCCGCCGATGCACGGCACCTCCGCTACAGCTTCTTGCAGACGGACAGCCAATGCACGCTCACGCCGACCCTGGCAGATCGTGCCGTCGTGGTGAGACCGGACACTCCGCTCTACATCCTGGCCGGCGAAGAAGTAACGCTTTATGTCAGTACGCCGCTGTGGATTCGTGTCGAGGTGGGCGCATCTCCTCGTCTACTGCAGGAAATTCCCTCGTTCCGACCGTCGGACACGTGGTTTGGGCCCTCCACACGCGAGGGGGAGCTGTGCTACATGGTGAAAACCGTCGGCCGGCTCCGACTCGCCAGCCTTCCATTCCGTCTCCACCGGGCGATTACGCCGATTCTCGTGCGCAACCGAGGCAGTGACGCTATGCTCGTCGACAGCATCCAACTTCCCGTGCAGTACCTCTCGCTTCACGAAGCGGCCAATCACTTCTTGTGGACGGAAGCCGTAACGCTCGATCGGCAGGACGGCGGCGACCTAGCTTCCGTACGCTTCGAAAGACGCCCGCCTACTGAAGCGGGCGAGACGAAGCGGCTTGGTGGTCCACGACTTGAGCTTCGGGCCAACATGATCGTGCGAACCTTTAGTTCAATATTCAGCCGACTCTCGAACGAATCTTAACATGGAAAACCTTCTCTCCTCGGCTTCCGAGTTCCTGCGTAGCCCAACGGCGATCTCCCTACTCTATGCACTGATCAAGTTGATCATCGGCCTGGTGGCCGCCCGGTTCGTGAGTACGGGCCTCGTGCGACTGTTCGCCTCCCAGGCGTCGCCGCATCATTCGGCTCTGATCCGCCGCGTAAGTTTCTATGTGATCGCCGGGCTCTTTATTGCCTCGGCACTTCTTGAGTTGGGTTTCGACCTGAGCGTGTTGCTGGGGGCAGCCGGCATCCTCACCGTTGCGATAGGATTTGCGTCCCAGACAAGTGCCTCAAACGTAATTAGCGGGCTCTTTCTCCTCGGTGAAAAGC
Source organism: uncultured Rhodothermales bacterium (assembly GCA_964591285.1). GTDB lineage: Bacteria > Bacteroidota > Rhodothermia > Rhodothermales > VXPQ01 > CAZQAS01. The sequence goes on along the minus strand of CAZQAS010000240.1, from coordinate 1,140 downwards.
CCTTCTCCATCGGAGACGTGATCCGTATCGGCACCATCACCGGAGAAGTCCTCTCGATCGACTTGCTCTCCGCCAAGCTCCGAACGTTCGACAATCTCTATGTCCGGGTGCCCAACGAAACGATCATCAAGTCCGAGATTACAAACCTGACCCGTTTTCCGATTCGGAGATTCGACCTTCAACTCGGCGTCGCCTACAAAGAAGATTTGGATGTCGTTCGGGAGGTACTGGCGGAAGTGACGGAAATGAATCCGCTCTGCTTGGAAGAACCGAAACCGACCTTCATCTTCAGGGGATTCGGGGATTCCGCCCTCACCTTCCAATATTCGACGTGGACGGCGCGTGAGAATTTTCTGGCGTTAAAGAATTCGTTGCCCGCCGAGATCAAGCGGGCCTTCGATGCACACGATATCGAAATTCCATTTCCCCACCAGACACTCTTCGCCGGCAGCACCACCGAGCCATTTCCTATACGCGTAGTATCAGACGCATAGCGTGAGCAGACCCAAGTCCCTTTACGATTGGATAACGATCCTCCTGCAAATCATCATGCTTGCAGGTTTGATCCTGTCGGCGATCGAGCAGCAGTGGATGAATGTCATGTTGACGGCTTCGGTGCTTACGCTGACGGCACTGCCTGCTCTGATGCAGCGACGCTTCAATGTCTCGATCCCGCCCGAGTTCGAGTTGCTCGCGATCCTCTTCGTATTCGCCTCGCTCTTTCTCGGCGAGGTTCGAGGATATTACTTGCGATTCTGGTGGTGGGATGCCGTTCTCCACACCGGCTCGGGGTTGCTTCTAGGCCTGACCGGATTCCTGCTGGTCTATATCCTTAACCAGACAGACCGCGTCGAAATCCACATGAAGCCCGGCTTCGTGGCCCTTTTTTCATTTGCATTCGCGATGGCGGCCGGCGGCTTGTGGGAGATCTTTGAGTACGCGGTGGACAATGTCTTCGGATTAAACATGCAGAAGAGCGGGCTGCCGGATACGATGTGGGACCTCATCGTCGACGCATTCGGCGCGCTGGTCTTCTCCGTGACGGGCTATCTCTACCTGAAGCGCGGCTGGGGCTCACCGATCTTTCGCTCCGTTGAGCGCTTCCTGGAAAACAATCCCAATTACTTTAAACACCGTTGA
>CAZQAS010000239.1:0-4409 GCA_964591285.1 uncultured Rhodothermales bacterium | reverse complement strand
CACCGTGGGCCGGCGGATGCTGTCGTCGCAGCGTGCACCGAGGCAGCAACATCGGTATCCGCCAGTCCCACGACCTCCAGCAACGCTCGAAAACGCGGGTCAGAGCGAATCGGGTCCAACATGGGTTCCACCCTGAAGAGTCTCACCTGCTTATCGCGTGCTGTGGCGGCGTGTTGCAGGAGCTCGAGCGCTCGGTCCATCTCGCCCAATGCGAGTTGAATCACCGCTCGGTGAAAGCCTGAGACGTAATGGCGGCTCGCCAGGTCATCGAGCGCGGCGATCATCTTCCGTGCGTCACCGGACTGCCCCTGGAGCGCGTAGACGTGACCGATTAGCGCTGTCGCGTCCACCGGTGCACTGCCGCTACGCTTCACTTTTTGCAGCGCGTCGAGGGCTTTCGCATACCTCGCTTGTTGAACGTATGACAGCGCCAGGTGGAAGTACGCGTAAGTAAAGCCAGGCGTGACTGCTAGAAGCTTCTCGTAACTTGCTATCGCATCATCGTAACGACGGGCCAGATACAGCGTGATGCCCTCCGCAATTCGACTCGACGGTGAGAGCGGATCGAGCTCTTGCGCCTTCCGCACTTCTGCGAGCGCCTGGTCGTACTGTCCAAGGTCTCGGAAGTAACCGGCGTACCACAGGTGTGCTGTCGCATAGCTGGGATTCAGCTCGAGCGCTCGCCGGAAGTGCCGCCCGGCTGCCGGCCAATCCCAGTAGTGGTCGGCGAGGGTCGTCGCGAGTGAAGCGTGCGCCTCGGCGAGTTCATCGTCAATGGCGAGAGCCTGCTCCGCCGCCGCGCGAGCTCGGGGATAAGCCTCCTCCGGCGGCAGGGCGAGGTAACTGCCAAGCAAAGAGAACGCATCGGCGAGGCCGGTCCAGGCCTGTGCAAAAGTCGGATCCAGATCGAGCGCCTGCTGGAAGTAGTCGCGCGCCTGTTGCATCGACTCGCGATCACGCTTGTTCCAGAAATACCGGCCCTTCAGGTAGGCCATGTATGCTTGAAGGTTATCCGTACCCTGTTTCGCCAGCTGCCGCCGCTCGCCGGCCCGTATCTGCACGTCGAGCTCCCCCGCGACCTGCCATGCCATCGAGCGGATGGCGTCGGAAAACTCACTCAGCGGCACGTGTTGATCCGTTGCCCAGAAATGGTGCCCACTTCGGACGTCGATGAGCCGCAGCCCGATCTGTACCCGGTCCCCTGAGCGGTCGATATTCCCTTCAAGAATCGTTTCCACACCGAGCTGTCGACCAATCTCTTCCGGACTAAGGCCGCCTTTGCTGAACAACATCGTTGATGCACGCGCGATCACGTGAAATTGGCCGAGGCTCGAGAGACGTCCGATCAGTTCGTCGGTCACGCCGACCGCGAAGTATGCGTCATCCGAATCGGTGATGGAGCCGGCCAGCGGCAGCACCGCTAACCGGCGGACACGGAGGTCACCGTCGCCGGCGACGCCGCCGCTTTCGACCGCGGAAAGCTCCGCAAGCAACTCCTCGCCGCGCTGATAGCGTGAGGCAGGATCCTTTGACAGGCACGTCTCGACGATGGACGCGAGGAGGGCAGGCACATCCGGACGCAGGCTTACGACAGGAGTGGGTTCGTCGCGGCGGATGGCACCGATGATGAGCCGATCGCTGTCGCCTAGAAACGGCCGCGTGCTAGTCAGCATCTCGTAGGCTACGACCCCGATCGACCACAGATCGGTGCGGGCGTCGACCGGCACGCCTCGAGTCTGTTCCGGGCTCATATAGGCAACGGTGCCCATCGTCGTCCCTGCTTTCGCTGAATCCGCATCTCGAACTTTGGCGATTCCGAAATCCAGGATTTTGGCCACGCCTTCACGTGTGACCATCACGTTCGACGGCTTAATGTCGCGGTGAACGATGCCACGGCGATGAGCGGCGCAGAGGCCCTCGGTGATCTGACGGATCATCTCGATCGAGTCGTCCACGGTCAATGGCGCGCGGGCGATCTTCTGCTTGAGTGTCTCACCGTCGTAGCAGGCCAGCGCAAGAAACGAGCGGCCTTCGAGTTCGCCGATGTCATAGATGGTACAAATGTTCGGATGGTCGAGCGCCGAGGCGGCCCTGGCTTCGTTCGTGAAGCGTGCTCGCGCCATCCCCTTGGAGGCGAGGTGGGGCGGGAGGAACTTGAGTGCAACGAGACGGTCGAGCCGCTGGTCGTAGGCTTTGTAGACGACACCCATGCCGCCGCTTCCGATCGGCTCGAGTATTTCATATTGCGCAATCCGCTGCCCCGGCCGAAGATCTTGCATCGATTGCTCTACGAAGGCAGCAATTGCGGCCGTGAGCAGGTCACCGGCCATATTCTCCAGATAATCGGGCGCCTCATCCCGGGCCTTGAGGAGTGTCACCAACTCAGCGCGCAGAATAGCATCGTCCCGGCACGCCGCGTCGATGAACGCCTCGCGATCGGCATCCGGCAGCGCGCCTGCCTCCTCGAAGAGCTCACCCAGTCGTTCATCTTGTATGGCATCCATGATCACGTCTCGTTTGCATGGAGAGGCATGCGGCCACCAATTTACGCACACAAATCCTGGATGTACTCATGCGACTGTTCGAGCGTCGCCTTCAGGCTCCGTCTTCGCCCACATGCCGGCCTTCATTCGCTTCGCTCATCTCGCGGTGAAGCCATGCCTGCGCGATTGCCCAATCCCGCTTGACCGTCCTCGGCGAGATGCCGAGGGCTGCCGCCGTGTCTTCCACCGTCATCCCCCCGAAGAACCGGCACTCGACGACCTGGCTTCGGCGTGGATTCACCTGCCCCATCCGCTGAAGGACCACGTCGAGGGCCGCAAGTCGTCCGGCCTGCTCCTCGGAAAATTGGGGGACCGGTTCGGGGAAGTCCGCGCCTTTGTCAAGCGAGACCTTTTTCACCTGGCCCCCTCGCTTTTTCGTCTGGCGCCCGCGAGCGTAGTTGCACAGGATATGGCGCATCGCCTTCGCCGCGAGGGCAAAGAAGTGGACGCGGGTTTCCGCCACGACCTGCTCCTGGTCTACCAGCTTAAGGTAGGCTTCGTGGACGAGAGCCGTCGTGCCCAGTGTATAGTCACCGTGCCAGCGGCGCCGTTGCCGGTGAGCCAGCTCAAGCAATTCTTGGTAGACGATAGGAAACAGCTCACGCAAAGCATCGCGGTTGTCGGCCTGTAGCTCGCCGAGCAGTCGTGTAACGGTGGTTTGTGCTCCGTCTTCCATGGCGGTAGCTGCGGAGGCAAGAACGATTATGGCGGCCTGAAGAATGAGACGTGCCTTCTGGTGGACTACGCGGTCTCCACGGCACAGGATGGCCCCTTTTCAAACGGACTGGTGTAGGTATAGATGAGGGAGTCGGCAGAACTTACACACCATCTCTGATAGCTCCCTCTTCACGTCAATCCCCAAGATACGATGCAAGGGAGGTAAACACGATGGAAGCACGACTTAACCTGCGCGAAGGCATCGCCTCGGTGCTCACTCTATCTATTCTACTGCTGGGGGGATGTTCAGGCGATGGCATGATGACAGGCATCGAGGCAGAAGTGGCGAAAGCGCCGCCGGTGCCGCAAGTGGCCAGCGCGATCCTGGATGACTTGCAGCCGGCGGGGCTGGAAATGCTGCCCGCGCCGATCCCCACCTACTACAGCCCCGGATACCGCGATCGGGCGGAGGCGCTGCAGGCCTGGCTTCGCGATGCCGATGCGTTCTTCCGGAATCGATTGCGGGTATCCCCCGACATAAGCCTCGCGGTGCTGACGCCGGAGCACTGGGCCCTGGTGTCGATGGGACCGTATGGAGTCCCGTTCGTGCCGCCCATGACGCCGGGAGACCTGAGCGAGGTGCCGCGAATGGTCGTGATGCCGGCCGTGCCGGAGCAGGCGGTGGTCACCCAGATCTACAGCGCGTCAGAGGTGGCGCTGCCGCCGCACGCGGCAGCGGAGCTCGCGGCGCTCGGAATCTCGTACGAGGATGCCGTGCTGCAGGTGCTCGACCTGATAGGGTTCCACGAAGTAGGGCACGCCTACATCGCCGCGCTCGGCTACCACCGGGACAACACCGCGCGCTGGCTGGAGGAGATGCTCGCGACCTATGCCGCGTACAGCTACCTCGACCTGGCGCAGCCCTCAGCGATCACCGTGTGGGACGCGCTGTCGGAGGCGTTACTCGCCTTCGTGCCGCCTGTCTCGCGCAGTCTCGACGACTTCAACACCATAGCCTTCGGGCTCGGGCCGGCCACGTACGGCTGGTTCCAGTCGCATTTCAACCTGCGCAGCACGGTGGTACTGAAGCACAGGCCGCGCGCCACGTGGTTCGCTCAGCTGGGAGGCCTGGGCCTCGATGAGGACACGCGCACCATTCCGACGTCGGAACTGCTGAGCCGCTTGCGTGGCTTCAACCCGAGCTTCCCG
>CAZQAS010000238.1:0-4488 GCA_964591285.1 uncultured Rhodothermales bacterium | reverse complement strand
CGAAACCACGCGTCGTCGCTATGATCCTGTAGAACGATGTGTCCGCTTCGGTGCGTCGCGAATCCATCGACATCGCGAAACTTGCTCGTCGCCAGACGCTTGCCGAATTCCTCCTTGGAGAGATCAAAAGCTAAGACCCTCTCCCCGTTGAGCCAGTGCTCGCCACGTGGTCCCTCAAAGATAATGCGTGTGTCGTTCCACTCACCGGCCGGACGAACGGCGTTAGCGCCATCGGACGGCACGAGATCGTACAGCGCGCCCGTCAGCTGAGCCGGGGCGAGCGGATCGGGAAATCCATCATCGTCGATCATCTGGTACTCGAATCCCAGCGCCGCGTGGTGTGGTGACGCCGCGACGGACATCGCCTCAGAGACGTTATATTTAAGGCCTGTATTCGCACCCGGCGCGATCTTCCATTGCAGGGTCAGCTCGAAATCTTCGAAGCTTTCCACCGTCATGATGTCGCCCGAAAGCTCGCGGAATTCGGCCGGCACACTGTCTACTGCGACTTTGCGAAGGACGCCGTCCTCCACGCGCCAATGGCCGCCCGGTACAGAATCGCGACCGACGCCGCGCCAGCCGTCCAGGGATTCACCATCAAATAAGAGCCGCCATCCCTCCGTCTGCTCCCTCTCCGTCAGGGGCGAAGGTGGCGCGTCCCGGTCAGCTCGCTCGTTCATACAGCCTGTATAGAACAGCAACAGGCCGTATCCAAGTACACAAGCGAATGTCGTGCGGAGACCGGGCATGGAATCGGTGCCGTCGTGCTTTACTCGGCGACGATGCCGACCATGTCGAGCGTGACGGTGCTCCCCTCGGCGCCGACGTTGCGGACGTGAATTTTAGAGGCGGCAGGCGGACGTTGCGGATCGTAGAGCTCACGCCGCACGTCGTTCAATGCGCTGCTCGCTCCTTCGGTCGAGATGTAATAGGTGGCCTTCACCAGGTGGTCGAAATCACCGCCTGCCAGCGCGAGGACGCGGTCCAGCTCTTCGAAAATAGCACGCACCTGCGCCTCGTCCTCCTGTCCCGCCGCTCCGTAGAGGCCCGACACGAATATTTGCTCCCCTCCGTTGATCGATGCCACCCGACTAAAGGTCGATGCCGACGACATGCCGGGCGGCGTAACATACGAGATCGACTCCCCCTCGTCGGACGACAGGGGCTTGGCCTTCGCGATCAACTCGATCTCCGCGGGAAAGTTATCCTGCCGCCATTCGGTCACCACGATCGGTGGAGACGGTCGATTCCGATAATACTCCTCGATCTTCTCTTCGATAGCATCCGCTTCGGTCATGGGGTTCACGAACGCCTTCACCTGAACGACGTCCTCCGCGCTCGACCCGAGATAGGCCAGCGTCGCATGCAGGCTCACCATGGTCTCGGCGACGCCTTCCAACAACTCGCCGCGACGCGCCTGACCGGCGAGATACACCTTCGGGCCTGCAGGCAGAATGCCTACATGGGCCTGATCTCGACTCGTATACAGCGAGTCGGATTGATGAAATGAGGCGGCCGACGGTGCATTCGACGTCGGCCCCACTGCGACGGCATCCATCGCCACGAGCGCATTTGGATTCGGGACGTCGATCGACACAAATGAAACGGCCGGGCGCGACCCCGAGGGTAGCACACCGGGCAAGAGCGCGGTGACGTCATCTGCCGAGACGGACTCGGCCATGTAGACATTCAGTTTCGCAACGTCCTCGAGACCTGAACCGACGAGCTGCAGCGAAATGCGGATGTTCTCGACGACCTGCCTCACCTGCGCGTTCAGATCGCCGCCGCCGACGAAATTGCCGTTTTGATCTACGGCGTAGAACTGATCCGTATGGGTGAGCGCGACGTCCTCAACGACGACGGCCTTTGACATACCCGTCGCCTCGTCCGGCTCGATATGCCGCAGCGTCTGCGCGGTCTCCGGACGTGCGTCGGATCCCGCGCACCCCACCAGGAAAAGCAGAATCAATACGCAAAACGGGAAAGTGGTTTTGAGTCTGGTCACGACTGATGTACCTGATATTCTATGATTCGACTAGTCGATCAAACCGATGAGCCGGCGAGCATTGTCTCGGAAGACGCCCCGCTGGACCTCATCCGACAGTCCGAGATCGTGGTACAGGTCGAACTGCTCGACATTCTGTCCCGGTACGTAGTATCCCGATCCCCAGATCAGGCGATCGGCGTGATCGGCGATAAAATCCGCGGCGAAAGCCGGGTCGCGCCTGACGGCCGCGGCTCCGCTTGCTCCACTTAGATCACCGTAGAGGTTGGCGTGTGCCTCCATGAGCCGAACGACGGCGCCGCCCGGCTCTACCTGGCGATTCGGCACCTCGTTCAGATCCTGAAGCGTAGCATCACCGGATACTGACGCCCAGAAACCCGGCCCGCCACCTACGAACTTTGTATCCGGATACGTACTCAGCACCTGCTCGAGTCCTGGAAGCCCGGATTCGTCGGTGTTCGAGAGCTCATCCATATGAAAAAGGACGGGCAAGCCTACATCCGAGACGGACGCGAACATGTCGATATTCCGCGCGTCGGCAATCGGCATTCCCGGCTGATGCACGCCGAACACACGCGCACCGAAATCCACGTAGCGATTCAATAGCGCGCTCACCTTTTCCTGCCCTCCCAGCGTGAGATTCAGCACGCGCGGATCAATGACGGCCGCAGGGATCAAGCGATGGCGATACGAGGAGGTTTCCTCGAGTACGTAGTGCGTCGGAACGGGATGGTCCCACGCCTCGGGACTTTCGAGTGGATGAACGACCGCTTGCGAGATGTCATTCTCGTTCATCCAGTGAATCAGCGAACCGGCGCTCAGCGGCGGCCGGTTGCCCCAGATCTGCGTCAGATGGGTATGGAAGTCAAAATACGTGCCTTCCGGAATAGCCGCGCTTCCGCCTCCCGCGAGGACGCTTTCCGGCGCGAGCATGCTTCCCGCCGCGGCCGCGGCCGCACTGCCGGCAGCGAGGCGGTTGAACGCCCTGCGTGAGAGGATGCGCCGTTCGGCTGTGTCTTTCATCTAAGCTCTACGTCGTGTGGTGGGGAAATGCGAAATGCCGACGCCGTTCAAATCATCCCCATTAACCTGCGTGCGTTGTCTCTGTAGACCTTCGCTTCGACATCCGGCGGAAGATCCAGGTCCGGATAGATATTGAGCTGACGTGCATTCCAGTCGGGATGCAGATAATCCGTGCCCCAGATGAGCTGATCGGCGAAGCGTATCACGAATTCACGCCCGTGCTCCAGGTCCCGGGTAATGGCATTGCCGCCGCTACCGGACGATACGTCGCCGTAGAGGTTTGGATACTTCTCCATCAGGCGCGGCACGGCGCCACCCGGCGCAACGGAATGCCTCGGGTACGAGCTGAACTGATCCGGCTCGAGGTCGCCGGAAATAGACGCCCAGAAGCCGGGTGCGTGCCCCACGAAGTTCACTTCGGGAAACGTCTGGAGAACCTTCTCGAGATTGGGCAATCCCACGTCATCCGTCTGCCGATAGGCATCCAGATGGAACATGATGCAGAGGCCGAGCTCGGCACACGCCTCATAGATCTTCATGTTGAGCGGATGGGCCATCGGAAGGCCCGGTTTGTGCTCACCGAAGCCGCGAGCACCCGCTGCGATATACCGTTTGAGCAGCTCAACCGCACTCGTTCCCCACGTCTCGAGCGGTGTACGCGGATCGACGGCAGCGAACGGGATGAGCCGATCCCGGTAGGGCAGCGTCTCCCTCAGGACGAAATCCGTAGTGAGGATATGATCGAGCGATTCCGGATTGATGAGCGGATGGACGACCGCTTGCGAAATGTCGTTCTCATCCATCCACTGAACGATGGCACCCGCCGAGAGCGCTTCGCGGCCCGACGCCCAAATCTGTCCGACGTGGACGTGGAAGTCGACGTATTTCCCCGGAGGAAAGGGCTTATCGGCCGGATTCGCAACGACGCCTCGGACCGCAACTTCATCCGTCGACCGCCGGCCTCTCCCCATCAGCGAACGGCCGAAGTCCCGGCGAGACAGCTTCGAGGATGTCCTAGCTGAGTACATCGAATAGCACCTAATAGCGTGGCATCAAAAGAACGTCGATCCGCTGAATGCTGCAAGTCGCAGGATCAAACGCCGTGGCCGAAGGCGTGCGACCTAAAAGGCGATCGCAACCGAGAAGCGGTTCACGTCGCCGAGGACGCCGAAGGGCGTATGGGCATAATTAATCGATGCGTTCAATCCGGTGAGTGGGGTCTGAAGACCTGCACCGAGACTAATGCCGTGCTCATCGGCCGGGAAGACGTAACCGGCACGAAGCGCCAGGATATTCATGAAGAGATACTCGCCGCCGATCGTGACTTGTTCGGCGAAGTCGCGCGGATGGGATAGATCCGTGGTCAGCAAGAAGGCATGCTGGTCTGAGTTCATGCCCGCCAGCTGCATGGCGTCGATCGCGAAGCCGATCGACACGGTCAGAGGAAGCTCGAAGCTCTC
>CAZQAS010000237.1:0-4513 GCA_964591285.1 uncultured Rhodothermales bacterium | reverse complement strand
TCGGGTCTCGCCGAGTTCTGTGACGTATTCGTCGAATCAGGGGCGTTTACGATCGACGAGGCGCGGCGGGTGCTGGAGGCGGCGCGGCGGCATGGACTTCGGCCGAAGCTGCATGCCGATCAGCTCAGCGACTCGGGGGGGGCGGTATTGGCGGCCGAAATGGAGGCGGCGTCGGCCGACCACCTGGAATACGCCTCGGAAGCCGGAATTGCCGCCATGGCGGAACGTGGCGTCGTCGCCGTGAACCTGCCCATCGCTACGCTGTATCTCCGTCAGAAGCCGATGGAGGCGCGCGCCTTTCTTCGGGCCGGTGCGGGCGTCGCGGTCGCCACTGATTTCAATCCTGGAAGTGCACCGAGCTATCATCTTCCACTGGCTATGACTCTCGCATGCCTTCAGTCCGGGATGACGCCGGCGGAGGTCCTCAAAGGAGCAACGCTCCTAGCGGCACGCGCGATCGGAAGGGAAGAGCGCATCGGCTCCATCGAGCCCGGAAAGCGCGCCGATTTTGTGCTGGTTGATGCAGCCTCCGTCAATGAATGGATCTATCACTTTCGACCCAACGCCGTCGCGTCCGTGTATGCTGCCGGCCAGCGCGTTCACGAGAGATCGTCGAGTTCGGAAAATTCTAGAAGCATTGAATGAGTAGACTAACGCCACCGGCCGTTGACGTACCGAGAACCAACAGTGATGACCCGCGCGTCGGTCATCTGCTGGGCCGATCCTGCTCATCCGGAAGTGCCGAGGTGGTGCTCATCGGATTTCCATCCGATGAAGGGGTGCGAATCAACGGTGGGCGACCAGGCGCTGCCGAGGCACCGCAGCTCATCCGCGAACACCTTTACCGGATGGCGCCCGACGCACGCGCCCCGGAGCGTTTTCGACACATGCTCGAACGGACGGCGGACCTCGGGGACGTCGAGGTAACCGGCGATGTTGAGCGCGACCAGGAGCGACTTGGCAGGATACTGAAGCCGTACCTCGCTCGTGAGGCCGTGCCGATCATTTTAGGAGGGGGACACGAGACCGCGTTTGGGCATTTCCTTGGCTACGTCTACAGCGGTAAGTCCGTCGAAATCATGAACTGGGATGCCCATCCGGACGTTCGTATTCTCGATGAGGGACGCGGCCACTCGGGATCTCCATTCCGCCAGTCGGTCCTCCACGAATCCGGCAGCTGCACGCGGTACTCCGTGCTGGGACTCTCGTCCCATCAGACGTCCTACGCCCATCTTGAGTTTGTGACCTCGACGGGCGGTGACGTGGTATGGGGCGACGAGCTCTCCGAGCAGCGTATTCGAGAGGCGTGCACGTCGGCGCGCCGGCCGCTCATGGTCTCCTTCGATCTGGACGCGGTCGACCAGTCGCAGGCGCCCGGTGTTAGCGCGCCGGCCACCGCCGGGATGTCGTCGGCACTGTGGCTGATGGCGGCGTACGAGTCCGGTCGCTGCAGCATGGCCTCATCGTTCGACCTCGTAGAACTGAATCCAAGATTCGACATCGATGGACGAACGGCGCGCCTGGCCGCGCTCACGGTGTGGTCTATTCTGCGCGGCCTCTCGGAGCGGACCACGCAGCAGCAGGACATCAGATCATCGCGTTCGGCATGAGCATCAAGATCTTCACCACCGGCGGTACCATCGACAAGACGTACTTTGATGCGAAGAGTGAGTACGAGGTCGGCGATCCGCAGATCATCGACATACTTCGGATCGCGAACGTGGCGGTGGACTACGAGATCGAGACCCTGCTCCGGAAGGACAGTCTCGACATGACGGAGTCCGACCGGACGTACATTCTCGAGCGCGTTCGGGAGGAGCCGTGCGACAGGGTCTTGATCACCCACGGCACCGATACGATGATCGAGACGGCTACGGCGCTAGGCGATGTGGCCGACAAAACGATCGTGCTCGTCGGCTCGCTCAGTCCGGCGCAGTTTAGAGACAGTGATGCCGCATTCAACATCGGATTCGCTTTCGCGGCGGTCCAAACGTTGAAGGCCGGAGCCTACATCACAATGAACGGCCGGGTACTCCGACCGGAGCGAGCCCGAAAGAACAGGAGCCGCAACCAGTTTGAGGAGGTTGGCACCTCGCCCGCTGACGACGGTTAGGGCTTTTCCGTCGCCACGAAGTCGGCGCGCTCGCCGGCCGGCGTCGAAGTTACGTTCGTGATCTCGACGTTGAACGTCTTCTCTTTTTCTCTGCTTCGATCGTATACGATACCGCTGAAGGTTACCTCATTTTCGCCCTCGAGATTGCTGATGTCGTCTCCGAAGAAGACGCCCTGATACTTCTTCCCGAAGACGGTTTTCTTCGAGAAACAGTACCCTTCGCCCTCTGAATTCTCGAGCGTGGCGGAGTGGAGGTCGTAAAGACTCATGTTCGTGTCTACGTTTGTGAAACTCGGCGGGCCAGGCTGAAACCAAGATCAGCGGCCAAAATATTCGCTTCTGGTTACATTTATATGGATCGACAGGCCCAATGGTCCGAGAGCCGTCGGCACGTGCGTCCGTCGCAGAGTTGATACCATATGTGGAAAGCCAGCTTATCCACATCGGATGTGGAAATGCCTGTGGGAAACTATTTTTCCGCCGCCGGATCGTTGGAGGACGCTCGCCCAAAGTGCCTACTTAACAAAGGATTTGCTTAAGTTCCTGCGAAGCGGCATATTCACGTCGAGTGTGGACAACCACTGCGAAGTAGTGCCGTGATGGAGGCGCTGGTACGAAGCTTGCCTAGCCACCCACTCGCCTGGCTTTCGTAATGATGAGAACGGATTTTCTCGAGAAAGCGATTGGTTCATGGGTGATAATCCTGGAGTGCTACGTGCACATGGGCGGCGCTCGCTTTCACTGGAAACCGGGCGGGATCATCGCGACCGTGCCAGTTCTTGGTCGTTCCGGCCGGGAGCCGTACTAGATCTGGACGAGCGTGCGCTCGCGCGCATGGTCGGTCTCGTGACGGCGGTGCTGCTTCTCACGTTCGGTGCGGCACTTCGGCTATTCCTGTCGCCGGCGTGGATCGCGCTGTGGCCGGAGGCATCGCTTGCCGGGATGCAGCTGCTTGTCGTAGCCGGCGCGAACCGCGTCCCGGGACTTCGACGCCGCTTGCGGCCGATCATCGAATCTTTTTGCATCCTAGCTGCGGGCTGGCTAATTCTCCTTGCCGCCTCGACGGGCTTTCAGCCGCAGCCTGCCGTCGGACTTGTCGCTGCGATCCCTAGTCTGGGCATTGCATACGGACTCCTGTCGCGGCACCTCGCCCGAACGGCGCTCTTCTTTGCCGCGGCCGTGGCTACCACGCTAATCGCTTCGGTTGCGCTCCTCGGGTCGGCGCCCTGGTTTCTGATCGGATCTCTCGCGCTAGCCTGCGCGGTGACGTTGTTCGTCCTAGTCGGTTGGCTTGATCTCCACGACGTCTTTCTCAGCGACCAGGACCATTATCGGACGATCGTCAACCAATCGGCCGACGGCATCTTCCTACTGGATCCGCAGGCCAATCGGATTCTGGACGCCAACCCGGCGTTCTGCCGGATGACCGGTCGAACCGTTCAGGAACTTCGGGAAATCCCGTTGGACGAGGTGCTCGTTCCGACCTCCGGGCGTGATCGGACGCTACAGGAGACAGGCATTGAGGGCGACGTTACCGAGCGGCTCCTGCGGAACGGCGTCGAAAGCGTTGCTCCCGTCGAGGTCAGAGCGGATCGAATAACGCGCCACGGTCGCGACGTCTTGAGTGTGGTCGTGGACGACATCCGGGGGAGAGAGGAATACGAGGAGCGTCTCCTGAAAGCGAAGGAGAGCGCCGAGGAGATCGCCAGCTTCAAGACGTCGATGCTGACGAACATGAGCCACGAGATCCGCACACCGCTCTCGAGCATCCTCGGGTGGGCGGCGGTATTAATGCACGAGGTGCCGGAACGCCAGCGCGAACTCGTTCGGCTCATCGAGGACAGTGGACAGCGGCTGTTGAACACACTCAATTCGGTCATCGAGCTCGCACATCTGAACGCCAACTCGATGACGCTTCGACCGACGCTCCTAAACGTGAACGAGGCCGTTGAAACGACGGCCAAGGGGATGTCGGCGCTCGCAGAGGAGAAGGGTCTTGTCGTCGAGGTCGATATTACGGACGACCCGGTCTGGGTCGAGTTGGATCCCCGCTGTCTACATCGGAGCCTTGTGCACATCCTCGACAATGCGATCAAGTTCACCGAGCAGGGTACCGTTTGCGTCCGTGTCGGCTGTGACGCTGAAGAGGCGGTCATCATTGTGGAGGACACGGGCGGAGGCATCAGCGAGGACTTCCTGCCGTGCATCTTCGATGAATTCAAGCAAGAGTCGGCCGGTCTCGCCCGCGATCACGAAGGCAACGGCCTCGGCCTCGCGATCTCCCGTCGGCTCGTAGAGATGGCCGGTGGACGCATCGACGTCGAGAGCGAGCGAGGGGTCGGGTCGACTTTCACGATCAGCATGCCGGCGGTCGACGCTGCTGTGGCTGAGATCAGGCAC
>CAZQAS010000236.1:1837-4532 GCA_964591285.1 uncultured Rhodothermales bacterium | reverse complement strand
GCACCAAGCATGACGAAACCAAGCGCAGGCGGAATGCCATAGTGGTCGTCCTCGTCCTCGCCGTTATAGACAAAGATCATATTGCGCGTCGTGTCGGTACCTACGAAGTCGTCTCCGGCAAAGCCGAGGTCCGGATCCGCAAACATGCCGAAGTAGGCTTCCGTCAGCTCCGCAGGGCCGCGATAGTGCAGCTGATAGCTGTAGAACGTCGTGTGCGCCAGTGCACTGTCGAGTACATTCTCCAATGAAGAAGGCGCGTGCGAGAACGCCGAGACGCGAACCTCCATCCCCAACGGCAAGGATCCGCTTGTCTCATGGACGTTTCCCGCATCGTTCATCACCCACCAGGCGGTCTCATCTCCGAGAAGCGCCGGCCGGTCGCCGGCTTCGAGATCGTAGTTGTCCGGCACGCCGTCGCCGTCGAGAACGGGTGCGCCCAGTTGATGCGGCCAGTCACTGAGATCCTCCGAAGCGGTGCCCGTTTCGACATATTCGCGCAGTTCGTCCCGCGTGACGCCGTGGATCTCGTCATACTCACTGCAGTCAGACGGATCGACCGGTAATCCGTCTTCCCCAAGTGGACCGGGCCAGTAGTCCCCCCAATAGACTGCTGCCGCCGTGCGGAGCTCTCCGCCAACCTTCCCGCCTACCCAGAGACCGGCGGCGTACAGGGGAGATATGCCCGTACCTTCCGGAACGATGTATTGAGCTTCGTACCCTGACCCAATAAATAGATTTCCCGTGTTGAAAAGCCGGGCGTCGACGAGATTGGCGTCCAGGTCTCCGTATGCCACTCCCATCTCGCATGAGCCGACCTCCTGGGCGACTGCCGTGGTGGGTAGCAGAAGAATGATGACGAGAGCCGCCTTACAGAAATGAAATACAACGGTATTTGCTTCCGTGTCGCTCATTCGATCTCCTCTAACGTGAGATTCATGATCGGGTATTCGCGCCATTTCGCGTGATCGAAATGCCACCATTCGGTCGGATTGACGGAGAATCCGTGGGTTACCATGACGCTGCGCAGAAGATCTCTACGGCGCCTGGCTGCCTCCGATCCGCCTGCATAATTCGTATACGCCCGCTCGGTGAACTCATCGTATCCGCTGGGCATCTGGACAGGCTCCCCCGTCTCGAGATCGTACAGTCCGACATCGACGGCAGCGCCGCGATTGTGCCGTGAGCCGCTCTGCGGCCATGCGACGAAATGCCTCAGCGACTCGGGCGTGGCCTCCCAGAACATCTTCGTCACGAACCATGGGCGGTAGCCGTCGAAGACGATCACGCCGAACCCGTGCTCGGAAAGATCCTTGGCCGCCCGCTCGAGGGCCTCGGCCGCCGGACGCTGCAAAAAGGCACGTGCACTTTTGTAGAAGGCCGTACCCATGAAATTATTCGACGACGCGTATCGGATGTCGAGCTTAAGCGGCGCATCGAGTGACGTAAGATCGACGAGATCCGGCTCCCGGAAGGTCCCCTCTTCAACGGGGGGCTCGGCGACGGCGATCAAAGATCGAAGCTCAGCGACCGTGCGAACGGGTTCGATCCGAAACGTCGAATCTGCGTGTTGTCCGGCAGCAGACTGATGGCTCAATGCAGCGATGAGAAGTCCAATGAGAAGGTAGACGGATCGTCCGGACACGAAGGCGAGCACTATTTCGTGAGCATGAGCGTGCCGGACTGCGTGCGAGCGCCGGCGCGCATCCGGTAGACGTAAAATCCGCTCGGATGGGTCCCAGCGTCCCATGCAGCCATATGGCGGCCCGGAGCGAAAACGCCGTCTTCCAGCGTCGCCACCCGCTTGCCGAGCACATCATACACCTCGATCGTCACGTGAACGGATCGGTCGACTTCGAACGGAATCGTCGTCGTCGATGCAAATGGATTCGGATAATTCTGCTCGAGCGCAATGCGGACCGGCAGGTCGTCATCCCGACCTCTCGCAACCGGTGCCTGCAGCAGCTCGCCTGCCGCGTCAAAGAGCGGCTGCTCGCCCGACGGCAGCAAGTCCTGGCTGATTTCCCATAGTACCGCGCCCGCCAGATCCTCGGCTCTGATGTAATCCACCTTGTGAGTGATGGACTCTTCATCATCATACGAGACGAAAATCTCCTCGTCCTCGTTGAGGAGATACGGGACCTTTGCCGCATCGTCCCAGTGACGCTCCCAACCTTCGTCGCCATCCAACTCAGCGATGCCGGCAAACGTCATCGCCGTGATGGGGCCGCTCCGGGGTCCCATGAGCTCTGTCACGTCTTCCCACTGCTGGCCGTAAAATGCCATCCCGGGAAGCATCTTCTCTTTCGGTACGCCCTCCCCAAGCCAGAATTCGACACTCTGGCTGAGGGAGAAGTGATCCTCGTCTCCGGTAGAGGGATGAAGCGGCGAATTATGGCCGGCATCAGGCGTCCACGTACCGTGGAAATCATACGTCATGATGCCGATCCAATCGAGATTGTCGACGACGCTCGGCATGTCGTATGCACCGTGCCAGTTGGTCGACCCCAGCGGCATGCTAAGCGTGAGCGTCGGATCAGCAGCGTCGAGCGCAGCATCCAGATCCTGGATAAGCGCCGTCAGCGCGTCCCTGTAGGTGGCATCGGAAAAGCCTTCCCAGTCGAGATCGACACCGTCGTAATCATTCTCTACTACGAAATCCACGATGTTCTCGACGAGGAGGCTGCGGGTGTCGGGA
>CAZQAS010000236.1:0-1737 GCA_964591285.1 uncultured Rhodothermales bacterium | reverse complement strand
TGCAGGCTGAGCAAGAAGCTGTGCAGGCTGAGCAGGATGCCAGGCTATTGGAGCAAGACGCCGAACAGGCTGAGCAGAATGCCAGCCAGTTGGAGCACGATGCCGCACAGGCTGAGCAAGATGCAAGGCAAGCGGAGCAGGACGTCCAGCAAGCCGAGCAGGACCTGGAGCAAATGACGCAGGACGCCGACAAAGCGACCCTGGAAGACGCCGCAACGGCTACTCCGGATACCGTAACGGTCGCATGGGTGGTCAGTGACGGCTCAGACGACGCGAAGGTCTCGCTGCGCGGCCAGCTCATCGAGGCTCTCGGGGACGAGGAGTACGTCTTTCAGGATGAGACGGGGACTATCCAGGTGGATATAAAGGACGACGTGTTCGGGGCCGATCCCTTCGAGCCGGGCTTAATGGTCGAGATCTATGGAGAAGTCGACAAGGATGACGACGAAGAGATCGAGATCGATGTGGAACGCATCTCCATGATATAACGCAGAAAATCGTGCTGCAGACCGGGGGATCGCGACGCCGATCCCCTGGTCGCGGCATGAATCGGTGCGTGATGGAGGGCTGCGTCAAGGGCGCGATGAGCCTTCGAAACGAGCGAGCCAGTCCGTCAGTTCATCATTCATAGGTCTTTTCCTTCTGCCCGAGCATTCAGCATGGTCGGGTGCAAGGATTCTCTCTTCGCTTGTCAGCCATGAATCGCGTGTGAGCCATAAATCGTGTGAGCCATAAATAACGACTGCCTATCTTGTGGAGGGAAGACACCGCGAACGAGATTACTCTATGGCCCTTCAGGAGAACGCCGGTACAAGCGCAAGCTGGCCGATCGTGCCGCCGCTGACGCACTGGCAGGATACGTGCACGACCGTTCACATGTGGACGCAGGTGATCGGCAAGATTCGCCTGGAGCTCGCTCCCTGGATCAATCATTCGTGGGGCTCGACCCTTTACGTCACGCCGCGCGGTCTCACGACTTCATCCATCGGATACAATACCGGCTCGTTCGATATCGAATTCGATTTTGTAAGCCACACATTGCGCGCGGGCACTTCCGAGGGGGACGAGCACACCTTCGACCTGGAGCCGATGTCCGTCGCAACCTTCTATCGCAAAGCAATGGAAATGCTGGGCGTGCTGGGCATTGACGTTGCAATCCTCGCCCGACCGGTCGAGGTGGAAGTCGCGATCCCGTTCGACGAGGACGATCAGCACGCGAGCTACGACGCCGATTCCGTTCGCGCCTACTGGGGTGCGCTCGTACAAACCCAGCGCATCTTTTCGGAATTTCGAGCTAAGTTCATCGGCAAGGCGAGTCCCGTGCACTTCTTCTGGGGCGCATTCGACCTTGCCGCGACGCGATTCTCCGGCCGCACCGCACCGAAACACCCCGGCGGGGCACCCAACTGCGCGGACTGGGTAATGGAAGAAGCCTACTCGCATGAGTTGTCGAGCGCCGGGTTCTGGCCGGGGACGGGCATCGGCGAAGCTGCCTATTACTCCTACGCATACCCTGCCCCTGAAGGCTATGCCGAGCACGTTGTGAAACCGACGGCGGCGCGCTTCGACAACGTTCTGGGCGAGTTCATTTTACCCTATGAAGCGGTGCGCACGGCGAGTGATCCGGATGCTGCACTGTCCGCCTTCCTCCAGACGACGTACGAAGCCGCGGCAAATCTTGCAGACTGGGATCGAGAAGCTCTGGAACGCGAGCCGCCCTCGCAACTCGATCAAAAC
>CAZQAS010000235.1:0-4571 GCA_964591285.1 uncultured Rhodothermales bacterium | reverse complement strand
GAAAAGAGCATCGCCTCGGCGAGCATCGTCTTTCCGCTTCCCTGGTGGCCGACGAGCGCCACGTTCCGGATATGATCAGCGTCGTATACATTCATTGAACTTCCTCCGAACCTGCATAGATGATGCAGGCGCGCCGCGGTGGACGCGCCTCATAACGGTTATCGGCGTGGCGGCCGCATGGATCGTCACGGAGTGACCGGTGATCCCGGCACGAATGGCCCGAGCGCGGAGACGGGAGAGGAGGCCGGCGCTGCTCCGGCACGAAAAAAGAACCACTACGGCGCTGCTTCGTCTAAAATACGCCCGTCAAAAATATAATCAAGAACGGCTTCCGGATTGAATCTACTCGCCCTGGAGACGGCTACGTCGGTCTGCGGGGTCGCACTTCTGCAGGACGGCCGTACAACGGTCGATCTCTTGCTGGATCGGCCCCGCGCCCATGCTGAGAACCTCGTCTCGATGATCGGCGACGCCCTCCGTTACGGCGGGCTCGAGCCTGTCGACGTCGATGCGGTCGCTGTTTCCTCCGGCCCCGGCTCCTACACGGGACTCCGCATCGGAGTGAGCACCGCGAAGGGCTTCGCATCTGCCGTCGGTGCGGCGCTCGTCTCGGTGCCGAGCTTGCAGGCACTTGCCTCCGGCGTGCACGCGGCGGGATCTGAGGAACTTATCGGAGCGGCGTTCGATGCGCGCCGCGACGAAGCCTACGTTGCGCTCTTTCGATCCACCGAGGACGGACCGCCGCAAGTCGAGAAGGAAACGGCGGCCGTGCCGATGACTGATATGGAAGAGTGGCTCGGGCGATCGGTGCCGGACCGTCCCGTCCTGCTCGTCGGCAACGGCTGGACCAAGATGGTGGACGTCCTCCATGCGGCCGGCGTCCCATTTCGGCACCTCCCGGACGTACGACCATCTGCATCGGGCGTCGCACGCGTGGGCGCCGACCGGTTTGAATCCGGGCAAACAGAGGATCTAGTCACCTTTGAGCCGTATTATCTGAAGGATTTCGTCACCACGACACCGTCAGGAACGCCGTTTGCGAAGCTCTCCTTCTAATGGATATGCTCCCCCGACGCGTCAACGTGGCAATGCTGCGCCTTGAAACGGCGCGCTTGCACACGAAATCGGATCTTCTGGGATCCGAAACCCTGCGCCTGCCCTCCGCATTCGTGCTTCCGGAGGCAGGGTCCGATCGCCCGCCCAACGGAGACGAGTTTCCGTCGGCTCGTGCCGACGGGCAGGCTGAAGGAGACGAGCACTCAACAAGCACCGGACTGCAGGACGTACGAGACATGGCCTGGTTCAAACGGCAAAAAGCCGGTATCCTCACCGATCGCGCGGAGCAGAACGAGATGCCTGAAGGGCAGTGGGTTAAGTGTCCGAAGACCGGCGAAATCGTAAACCGGCGCGAGCTGGGCGACAACCAGCTCGTCGTGCCGAGCTCCGGCTATCACTTTTCGATGGACAGCCTTGGGTATTTCAAGCTCATCTTCGACGACGGCAAGTACGAGCTCTACGATGAGGATCTGGAGCCGACGGATCCACTAGAGTTCACCGACCGGAAGAGCTACGCCGATCGGCTGGAGACGTATAAGCGCAAGACGAAACTGAACGACGCCGGGCGGGCCGCAATGGGCACCGTAGGTGGGCATCGGCTCTCCGCCGCCGCGATCGACTTCGCCTTCATCGGTGGCTCGATGGGATCGGTGGTGGGTGAGGTGATCTCGCGCGCCATCAAGCGCGCCATCTCGCAGCAGGCCGCCCTGCTCATCATCTCCCAGAGCGGCGGTGCGCGGATGATGGAGGGCGCGCTCAGCCTCATGCAGATGGCGAAGACGAGCGCGCAGCTCGGCCGCCTCGACGATGCGGGCCTGCCGTACATCTCGCTGATGACCAATCCAACGACCGGCGGCGTGACGGCCTCCTTCGCGATGCTCGGCGATTTCAATCTAGCCGAGCCCGAGGCGCTGATCGGATTCGCGGGGCCGCGCGTGATTCGCGAGACGATCGGACAGGATCTCCCAGAAGGATTTCAGAGCGCCGAGTTCCTGCAGGAGCACGGCTTCATCGACTACATCGTCGACCGCCGCGAGCTGCGCGAACGCCTCGTGCAGCTGCTCGATCTGATCATTGAGGAATGAGCGCGTGCTGCTCGGCCCACGACTCGAACTCGTCGTTCACGTAGCGCACGTCCCATCCCATCCGACTAAGAAATGACGCGGCCACGGCCGAGCGGACCCCGGCCGAGCAGTGGACGACGAGCGTCTCGCCGGTCGGTATCTGGTCGACGTACTCCGGTAGGCGCGTGTACGGAGCTGCGATGGCGTCCGGCATGTGCCCCTCGTTGTACTCGGACAAATACCGCACGTCCACGACCTGTAGTCCGGCCTCTCGTAGCTCTTCGGCGCGCTTGAAATCGATCTCTTTGATGCTCGTCGCACGCCGGCTCGTCTCTAAGAAGGCCTCCATCTCCGCCAGCGGCACGTAACCCGTGACGTGGTCGTAGCCGATCCGCACGAGCGCCCGGACGGCCTCTTCGACGTCACCCTCACGAATCGCTAGAATGAGTTCGGTGTCGGGATCAGCGATGAGCGAGCCCACGACGGTCGGAAACGTTTTGTCGAAGCGCGCAAGCTGGGCACCCTTCAGATGCTGCTTCATGAACTCCGATTCGCTCGTTCGCGTGTCGAGCAGGACGGCGCCGGAGGGAAGCTCATCCAGCTCGTCGGCCGCCAGTTTTCGTGGACGCGGCAGCTCTCCGAGTAGCGGCGGGCCGGTCTTGTTGAGGTGCTTCATCCGCGCGAAGTAGAGCGGCGGATCAGTCTGATCCGCGAGAATGGCATCGACGAACTTTTCCTCGCCGTCCCGTACCGCAATGAGCGCGCTGTTCTGCCGCCTTTCATAGCCGACGGTGGACTGCGGGATGGCGCCCAGGGACTTTCCGCAAGCCGATCCCGCCCCGTGTCCGGGCCAGACCTGCAGACCGTCCTGCAGCTCCAGGAACGACTGGGCGGAGCCGAAGAGCCGCTGAGCGGACGGCTTCATGACGTCCTTCATGCCGGCCGCCGACTCCAACAGATCCGGCCTTCCGAGGTCACCGACGAAAACGAAGTCGCCGGTCACGATACCGAGGGGATCGGCGGCTCCGTGATCGGTCACCTCGAAGCTGAGATGCTCCGGCGTGTGCCCCGGGGTGTGGATGGCCGTGATGCGAATATTTCCAATCTGGAACGTGTCGCCGTCCCTGAGAAACTGCACGTCGTAGTCGTCGCCCCAGGTGTACTTCCAGTCCTCATCGCCCTCGTCGGAAAGATAGAGGCGAACATTGAGCCGTTCGGCGAGCTCACGCGCACCGGAGAGGAAGTCCGCATGGATGTGCGTCTCCGTGACGGCCACGATCTCATAGCCGTGGAACGCGGCCGCATCGATGTAGCGGTCGACGTCGCGTTCGGGATCGATGACGACGGCTTCACCGGTCTGCTGGCAGGCAATGAGATAAGCATACTGTGCCAGTCGCTCGTCGGGTATCTGTCTGAAGAACATGGCGTCGTGCGTTTGGTGTCCGTTCGGATCTGCCGCGACAAATAGGGGTATGGGCGGGGAATCAGCGGTCGTGGGCGATTAGTGAGGATCAGTGCGGCAGTCGCGGCCGGAGTGCCGCATACACCCACGTGCCCATCACTGCGCTGAGCAGGGCCACAATCATTACAGAGACGCCGGAACCGATCAACGCAAATATAGGACCTGGGCAGGCACCAAGCAGCGCCCATCCCAACCCGAAGATGATTCCGCCGAGCCAATAGCGAACGCCCTTGCCCCATTCCTTGGGATTGATTCGGATCGATTCTCCGCCCCAGCTCTTGAGTCCGGCCCGCTTGATGATCTGGATCGACAGCGCCGCGACGACGATAGCGGACCCGATGATTCCGTACATGTGAAAGCTCTGAAAACGAAACATCTCCTGGATGCGAAACCAGGAAACGACCTCGCTCCGAACGAGGACGATCCCGAATCCGATGCCAACCAGGAGATATACGACCAGGCCCGCATACGAGCGGGATGTCGTCGCCGATCTCGACGGCCCTTCTTTGATGACTTCCGTCATGGTATCGTGCCTGGTTTAGAGCAGGAAGGGAAGGATGAGGTGGGTGACGATCAGTCCGCCGATGAAGAAGCCGATCACCGCGACCAGCGAGGCGAACTGCAGATCGGCGAGCCCGCTAATCGCATGCCCGGAAGTACACCCTCCCGCGTAGCGCGCGCCGAATCCGACGAGGAAGCCGCCCACCAAGACGATGACCAGTCCGGGTAGCGTCGAGAGAGCGGTCCAGCTGATCAACTGCGCCGGCACGAGTCCCGTGAAGTCCGTCACGCCGAGCGCCGCCAGATCCGCCTTCGTCGCCCCCGAGACGCCGATCTCAACACCCGAGGCGGGCACGAGCTGGACGGCAATGAAGCCACCGATCAACGTGCCGAAAACAAATACGAGATTCCACGAGCCCGCGGACTTCCAGTCGTACTTCAAAAAATCGAGATTGGCCGGAAGCACCGCCGCGCACATATGCCGCAGA
>CAZQAS010000234.1:0-4577 GCA_964591285.1 uncultured Rhodothermales bacterium | reverse complement strand
AGCCGTCGAAGACGACGCCGTTGCCGCTGTTGGCGTAGATGGCATTGCCGAGGTTATCGCCGATGAGCGTACCGTCGGCGATTTTGCCCATCCCGTCGGCTACGTAGACGTCGCCTTGCTCCAGCGCATCGATCGGCCACGAATTCATCGCACCGATCTGCCCTTGATCTTGTCCGCGTTCGGTGATGCGTTCCGCCAAATCGGGGCGGCTCGGAAGATACTGGGCGGTGAGAGCGCGTCCGACGACCGGAACGTCGTCGTGTATCATCATCCACTCGCCGGCGAACTGGTTGTGATAGCCGTGATTACGCGCGACGGCCCAGGCCTCTTCGATCGAGACATTGCGAGCGCGTTCGATGATGTCGTCGGGAATGCGTGGCCGTCCGTCGTCGAACCGCTCGCCTTCCCATTCCGCCGTCAGGAAGATCAGTTCTTCCTGGGGGATGAATTGTGCATGCGACGCCGGCGGCGCCAACAGGCCCGCGAGCAGGCCGCCGATGATGATGAGACTGATCTGAAGTGATTGGGAGGATTGCAGCGTCCGCATTCGTACGTCAATAGTTGAGAATCGTGGGCAACGGCAGCGAATGGTGATACCAGGTGATGAAGGTAATACCTGTCGTCGAAAGGTTTACCTGTCGTCAAGAGGTCTACTTGTCGCAAAAAGGTCTACTTGTTGCAAAAAGCTCGGCCTGTCGTCGAGGTGGTGCCAATTTCCGATGGTGGCACCCGCCGTCGAAGCCGGGACTTTACCAGAAAGTATATACAAAATGCCGAATTGTCATATCTGAATACACGACGCGAATCACCTCCGCCACCACGCGACGGGGCCGCGATGCATGCATGATCAAATCTCGGTATCGGCGTCCGCCTCGCTGGGCTGCTGCACCCGCTGAATGAGTCGATCCCGCCCGCCGGCCTGATACGGATGACCCTCGTACCCGCCGAAAATACCATTGAGAGCCCATGCGTTCGTCACAACGAGGCCTCGCCAGTTGCCCTGGATGTGCAGCTCACCGCGAACGATCAGCGCGCTCTGCCGCAGGACGTGATCGAGATGCTCCAGCACCTCCGGCCGTACCACGCACTGGATGAATCCCGTCTCGTCCTCCAGCGTCACGAACAACACCCCATTCGCTGTCGGGGGACGTTGCCGAAGCACCGAAATGCCGGCCACCGTCACGACCGGATACCTCCGTCCACTGCCCTGCACTGGAACGTATCGTCCGAACCGATAGCACGTCTCGATCGAGCGGATCTCCAGCTCGTTCAGCGTCCGGCGCATGAGCGTCATCGGATGCATCCGGCCGGCGCCGTGCGTCTCGTAATCCCAGCTCAGCCGATCCTGCTCTGTCAGCTCCGGCAGGTCCGGAATGTCATCTTCGTCGAAGGCCCGCAGATCAAATAATTCCGTGGATCCCCGGCTGCCTCGCGGCACCGGACTCCGGAGCAGCAATCCGACCTCCCACAGCGCCTTCCGGCTGTCCCCGGCAAATGCATCGAACGCGCTCGATCGCGCCAGACTCCTCAAAGCATCCTCTTCGAGCGGAACACGCCGGTAGAAATCTTCGATGCTCGTGAACGGTCCGCCGATCAATCGCTGCCATACGATCACCCGGGCGTCGTCCTCCGACAGTTCCTTCACCGACGTGAGGGGTTTTCGGATCTGAAAACGAGATGTCTGCCCGCCTCCGGCAGGGCGCCGCATGTCTCTGGTGCCGCCCAGCACGTCTTCGATATCTCTACGCCGTTCGACCTCGCCCCGCACGTCTTCGATATCATATCGAACACCCGACCGATTGACGTCCGGCGGGAGCGTGACCACGCCGAAGCGCCGCGCCTCCTCCTCCAGCGTCATCAGGTTGTACATGCCCGGCCGGTGCTGCATGACCGCCGCCATAAACGCCGCCGGATAGCGCTTCTTGAGAAAGCACGATTCGTAGACCGTCTTCGCGAAGGCGGCGGCGTGGCTCCGGCAGAAACCATATCCGACGAAATTCGATACCCGATCGAAGACGGTGTTGGCCGACACCTCGTCGACGCCCCGCCGCATGGCGCCCTGCACGAACTTGCCGCGCATCTGCTCCATCTCGCCCGGATCTCGAAACCGCGACATCAGCGCACGGAAATCATCTGCCTGGGCCAGCGTCATCCCGGCAAATTTGTGCGCGACCTCCAGCACCTGCTCCTGGAAGAGGATGATCCCGTACGTATCCTCCAACACCGGCTCGAGATCGGGATGATCGTAGACCACTTTCTCCTCGCCGCGACTGCGCCGCACGAACGGATGCACCATCCCGCCCTGCAGCGGACCCGGCCGGAACAGCGCGATCTCGGTGATCAGATCGTCGAATGTCTCGGGCTGATGCTGGGCCAGCAGATGCAGTTGCCCCTGTGATTCGATCTGGAATGTCCCGAGCGTCTCGCTCGCGCGGATCATGTTGAACGTCGGGATGTCGTCAAACGGGATCTCTTCGATATCGAAATCCGGATCGACGTGCCGGTGGATCAGCTCCACCGATTCGCTCACACTCGCCAGCATCCGGAGCCCCAGCACGTCGAGCTTCACGAGGCCGAGCGCCTCCACGTCGTATTTGTCGAACTGCACCATCTTCACGCCATTGGCCGAGATCTGCACCGGCGTGAAGTGATAGAGGGGCTTGCGGGAGAGAACCATCCCGCCGGAGTGAAGCCCGAGATGCCGCGGACAGTCGGCCAGCGACGCGGTCATCTCGATGAGCGTATCCATGAGCGGCGACGGCCGCAGCACCTGCTCGAGCGTCACCTTATAGTCGCGGGCGTGGTGCGCTCCCGAGGGCGGAACGGCTTTCGACAGGACATCCACCTCGTTCATCGGCCAGCCGAGCGCCTTCGCCACGTCGCGCAGCGCCGATCGCAGCCGATACGTCACCAGCGTCGCCGTCATGGCGGCCTGCTCCATCCCGAATCGCTCCTCCATCCACGAGATGATCTCCTCGCGCCGCTCCGAGTCGAAATCGACGTCGATGTCCGGCGTACCCTTGCGCCCGCCGTGGAGAAAGCGCTCGAAGAGGAGGCGGTGTGCGAGGGGATCGACTCCCGTGATGCCCAGCAGATATGCTACGATTGAATTGGCCGCCGACCCGCGCCCGGCGCATCGGATGCCGCGCCTCCGCGCCTCCGCCACAACTTCGTGAACCACCAGGAAATACTCCTCAAGCTGCAGCTTCAGGATGACCTTGAGCTCCCTGCGGAGCTGCTTCTTGGCTCGCTGCCGTCGTTCGCGCTCCCGCTGCCGTGCTCCCTGCT
Organism: uncultured Rhodothermales bacterium; assembly: GCA_964591285.1. Lineage (GTDB taxonomy): Bacteria > Bacteroidota > Rhodothermia > Rhodothermales > VXPQ01 > CAZQAS01. Next base: position 1,289 of record CAZQAS010000234.1, on the reverse strand, counting down.
CCCGCTGCCGTGGTTTACGCCCGCTCGCCGCGTATTTCCGGTCGATCGCCTCCGTGCACAGGCGAATCAAGTGCTCCCGGCACGTCTCGCCGGTCGTGACCCGGGCTGCCGGAGGCGTGATGTAGCCCGGCAGCAAATCCACACTGCACGCCTGCGCGATCTCTTCCGTACGATGGAATGCCTCGGGCCAGGGGATCAGCTTGCGGAGGGTCTGCTCGTCCTTCATATAGGCCTCGGCATTGCGCGGCCGCGCGGGATGGGGATCGAACACGGTGACGCCGTTTCGGATGCACGTCATCAAGTCGTACCGTCGATAGTGCTCGGGCACGGCAAACCGCACATCTCCAGCGGCCGCCATCGTGATCCCGGTATCCTTCGACAACGCGTGCAGCCGCTGCAGCCGACGCTTATCGCCGGGGAGCAGATGGTGCACCACCTCGATCGACAACCGCTCGCCGAAGATGTCGTGAAGCCGCCGCATCCAGGTCCGCGCCGCCCCCAGCCGTCCAGCATCCAACAGATCCCAGAGCAGGCATCCGGTCGCGCCGGTCAGGCAAAATAAGCCGTCGCGGTAAACCGAAAGATCATCCAGATGGGCATGTGGATGGTCCCTGTCCCGATGGTGCGCTTCGGTGAGAATGCGGCAGAGATTCGCATAGCCGTCGAGCGTGGCGGCGAGCAAAACGAGCGGACGGGCCTGTTCACCGCGCTCACGATCACCGCGCCCCTGATCGCTGCGCCCATCAGGATCGGGTGCGTCCAGTACACTGACCTCCGCCCCGAAGATCGGCTTGATCCCCGCTTCCCGGCACACCTGCTGAAACCGCACCACCCCATAGACGCCGTTGACGTCCGTCAGCGCCAGTGACCGCATGCCCATCTGATGGGCCCGGTTGATGTAGTCGTCCGGCGACGATCCGCCGGCCAGAAAGGAAAACCAACTTCGTACGTGGAGGTGCGTGAACATGCTCGACAGGAACTCATTCTCCTAATCCATCGGCATGTTAACATAGGTGCAACCTATGTGTGCGGCAAGAACAATCGCAGTTCTTCACAAAGGAACCACCGGCCTCGCATCCCGGCTGCACGTTCCAGCCTAAGGTCACTCCCTGCGCCAGACAGAGTGAAGCGAACGCTGAATCTAGTAACAGCAGTAAGTAGATGCACCGCGAACAGCTTTGCCGTTATCATCGGCGACGCGTACATATAAGATGATGTTTAGCCGAGTCGAGTCGTGTACACTCGAAATCCGATCGAATGAGGCCGAGTAACTCGTTCATACGATCACG
>CAZQAS010000233.1:0-4622 GCA_964591285.1 uncultured Rhodothermales bacterium | reverse complement strand
TCGAGGAAGCACTCGACAGCGTCCTCGCGCAGTCGTACGACAGCTGGGAAATGCTTTTGTGCGACGACGGGTCCACCGACCGCAGCGCCGAGATTGCACAGTCGTTCGTTACGAAGCATCCGGATCGTGCGCGGTATCTCACGCACGAAGGTCGCGCTAACCGCGGGATGAGCGCCACGAGGAACCTTGGTTTGCGTCATGCGCAAGGAGAGTTCGTTTCATGGCTAGACGGCGACGACGTCTGGACGCCCAACAAGCTCGAACGGCAGGTCCGCATTCTACAGGAGCATCCGGAGGCCGCGATGGTTTACGGCCGGCTCCACGTCTGGTATGGATGGACCGGCGAAGACAGCGACGTGCGGCGCGACTTCATCCAGGACCTTGGAGGCAGCGCAGACACGATCATCCAGCCGCCCGAACTCGTGAAGCGCTTTCTGCTCGACGACATGCATACCCCGAGCGGCGTGCTCGTCCGTCGATCGATCCTGGAGGAGGTGGGGGGATATGAACCGTCCTTCCGCGGGATGCACGAGGACGGCATCGTGCATGCAAAGATTTGCCTGCGCTGGCCGGTCTATGCGTCCGGCGAGTCATGGTACAGATACCGGCAGCATCCCGACTCAGAGTGCAACAAGTCGATCGCTGCCGGGACGGATCGGGCGGCCCTGATTGCTTATTTGGAATGGCTGGATGCGTACCTCCAACTGGAGAACGTGGGCGATGGCGAGGTCGGATCGATCGTTCAGGAGCTTCTTCAATCGAACCGAGAGACCGTTCCGAACACACTGGCGCGGCGAGGGCGGCGTCTGCTGAATACGACCCTTCAGCGTGCACGAGAGGTCGCGGACCGCGTGGTCCCCGGCCCGGTCAAACGCGTGATCGGACTGACGGCTTTCGGAAGGCGTCTGCGGCCGCCGTCAGGCTGGGTGCACTTCGGCAATCTACGGCGGGTGACGCCGGTCAGCCGCCTGTTCGGCTTCGACCGGGGAGGGCCCGTCGATCGATACTACATCGAGCAGTTTCTCGAGGCACACTCCGATGACGTCCAGGGACGCGTCCTCGAGGTGGGCGACCGGGAATATACCACCCGCTTCGGCGCCGATCGCGTTGTGCAGTCCGACGTTCTACACGAACGCGCCGGTAACCCCGAGGCGACGCTCGTCGGCGATCTGGTGACGGGAGAAGGCATCCCGTCCGGGAGTTTCGACTGCATCATACTCACGCAAGTCCTTCCGTTCCTATGGGACTTCAAGTCGGCCATCCGACACGTGGAGCGCGCGCTGAAACCCGGCGGCGTACTTCTGGCCACGCTGCCGGGCATTTCTCAGATCAGCAGATTCGATGCGGACCGTTGGGGCGACTTCTGGCGCTTCACCTCGATGTCGGCCAGACGTCTGTTCGAAGAAGTGTTCCCATCGAGGCAGGTGAGCATCGACGTGTATGGTAATGTGCTCGCAGCGACGGCGCTGCTCCATGGTGTTTCGGCGCAAGAGTTGAAGGCGAGCGAGCTGGACTACCGCGATCCCGACTACGAAGTGACCATCACCGTGCGCGCCGTGAAGGCCCCGGCGCCGAGGTGATGGACTCCGAATTATCCACCATACTCCAGGTCAATGCGCAGGATGTGGGTGGCGGCGCCGAACGTATCGCCTCCGACCTGTTTGCGCACTTCCGAAAGCGGGGGCTGCGGTCCTATCTCGCTGTCGGCCGCAAGGTGAGCGATGATCCTGATGTCCTTACCGTTTCGACCGGTGAGGGGCACGGACGCCCGTACCGCGTCTGGCGACGAATCGCCGACAAGTTTGGCGGGCCCTTGCGGGTGCTCGATGAGGTTCGAGGGCGGGAGAGCTTCCACTATCCGGCCACCTACCGCATCCCGACGCTCACACCGCACCGGCCGGACGTTATCCACGCCCACAATTTGCATGGCGGATACTTTGACCTGCGGGCGCTGCCCTGGCTGAGCCGCCTGGCTCCGGTCGTGCTGACACTTCACGATGCATGGCTTTTGAGCGGGCACTGCAGCCATTCTTTTGATTGCCGGCGCTGGGAGATCGGTTGCGGCGAATGCCCCGACCTGTCGATCTATCCGGCCGTTCGACGGGACGCCACCGCATTCAACTGGCAGCGAAAACGTGCGATCTACGAGCAGAGCCGCCTCTTCGTGTCGACACCCTGCGAGTGGTTGATGCGTCGGGTTGAGCGGTCGATGCTGGCTCCGGCGATCGTGGAATCGCGCGTCATCCCGAATGGTGTGGATCTTACCGTCTTTCGGCCGGCGGATAAAATGGCGGCGCGGAAGGCCCTCGGCATCGATCCGGATGCCCGTATTCTGCTCTGCGCGGCTAGCGGACTGCGACAAAATGAATTCAAGGATTTTGAGATGATTGAGGCAGCTGTCCGGTCTCTGGACGGCAGTGAACAGGAGAGCATCGTGCTGCTCGTTCTCGGAGAGGATGGGCATCCGGAGCGGATGGGCGACGTAGAGGTGCGCTTCGTGCCATTCGAAGCGAATCCGGAGGCGGTGGCACGGTGGTTCCAGGCATCGGACATCTATCTGCACGCCGCGCGCGCGGAAACCTTTCCGCTGACGGTGCTCGAAGCACTTGCCTGCGGCGTCCCCGTCGTCGCCACAGCCGTCGGCGGGATTCCTGAGCAGATCAAGTCTTCGGAGGTCTTTGCCGGTGACCGGCAGGGACACGCTCGAGAGGCGGGCACCGGAATCCTTATACCTCCCGGCGACGTCGGGGCGATGGCCCGCGCCGTTGACCGACTACTCGAAGACGAACCGCTGCGCAGGCGTCTTGGCGAGAACGCCGCCGAGGATGCCCGGCGCCGGTTTGACGTGCGGGCTCAAGGCGACGCATATCTCGCCTGGTATCGAGACATCATCGGGCGGGAGTGGTCGTGACCGATCCGATCACATTACCGCCACCACCGGAAGGGCGCCGCGGATGGCCGTGGACGAACGTGGCGACGAAGGATGCCGAGCAGGGCACCGACGCTGCCGCTTCGGAACGTGCCGGTGCCTGGCCGAAGATCAGCATCGTCACACCGTCGTACAATCAGGGGGAGTTTTTGGAAGAGACCATCCGATCCGTACTCCTGCAGGGATACCCGCATCTCGAATACGTCGTCGTAGACGGCGGAAGCACGGATGAGAGCCTGGACATCATCCGCAAATACGAGCAGCATTTCGCCTGGTGGGTGAGCGAGGAAGACCGCGGGCAGAGCCATGCGCTCAACAAGGGATTTGGTCGTGCGACGGGCGACCTCTATGCCTACCTGAACAGCGACGATTTATATGAGCCGAGAGCGCTCTTTCATGCGGCAAAGGCGTTTCGTCGAGGGCACCAGTGGATCGTGGGGGAGGTCGAATGCCGGCAGGACGGCGTCGGCGCCTGGCGCTTCCCCGAACTGCCCGGAAGAAGTTTTGCCAGATGGTTCTTAGGTTCGCCGTTCGGACAGCCGGGCTGCTTCTGGAGTGCGCGACTCCATCGTGATGCAGGAGGCTTCCGGGAGGATCTCCACTACGTGATGGACTACGAATTCTGGCTTCGACTTCGCTTTGCAAAAAACGTCACGCCCGTTCGCGTTCCAACGACGATGGCGATCTACCGCCTGCACGACGTCTCAAAGTCGATGGCACAGCAGGAGGGAATGGCTCGCGAAGTCAAGGCTGTCGTTTCCGAGTACGAGAGCCGGCTCAGCACAAGAGAGAAGTTGTGGCTCCGGATCGTTCGGCGCCACCGACGGGGTCGCGTGCACGGACGACGGACGATTGGTCTGCTCAGGAGCGGCGATGTCCGAACCGCGCTCAGGGAGTTCGGTCGCGCATTTCGACAGTGGCCACTACTTTTTCTGGACCCAGCCGTTTTCCTCGCCGCCAAGGAGCTTGTTTCGGGTTCACCGTCGAGAGCTCCGTTCCCCGACATCTGGCCCGACTAGCCCATGCGAGCGAACGGATCCATGGGCCGCTGTCGATTTGGGAGAGCCGTCTGTCGAGCTTTACACGTGGTTTGAGGCTCGAGACGACTTACGCGATATCACGACGTAACCCATGCAGCTCACTTTCAGCGTCATCGTACCAACGTACAATCGGCCTGACCGATTGAAAGAATGTCTCCGTGCCCTGGCGCGGCTTGATTTTCCGCAAGACCGATACGAAGTGATTGTCGTCGATGACGGCGGAAGCACTTCGTTGGCGCCTGCCATCGATTCGGTGGCGGACCAGATGGACGTGCGGCTGCACCGCCAGGAGAACGCAGGTCCGGCAGCCGCCCGAAATGCAGGTGCCGCTCAATCGAACGGTGCCTTTCTCGCATTTACAGACGACGACTGCATGCCGGAGGCACGATGGCTAAAGGCGTTCGCCGATCGGCTCGAGACGTCCCCCGAACGCATGTTCGGCGGCCGCACGGTCAATGCGCTTACCGAGAACATCTTTTCCGCAGCGAGCCAGCTGCTGATAGATTATCTCTACGAGTTCTACGTGAAGGCGAGTCGAGGACGACCGTTCTTTACGTCCAACAATTTTGCCCTCTCCCGCGAGCGATTCGTCTCCGTGGGGGGATTCCGTACAAGCTTCCGTCGCGCAGCCGGCGAAGATCGTGAGTTCTGCG
>CAZQAS010000232.1:0-4676 GCA_964591285.1 uncultured Rhodothermales bacterium | reverse complement strand
TCTGCTCCAGAGGCTGTCGCCGTCTGCATCCGTGCGAATGAGCAAGATCGAAGACACGGCTGCGGAGGAGAGTGCCAGGACGGCATAGCCGCCGTCGAGGGTCTGTAGGACGTCGGCGCCCTGCTGCGTACCAGCGGCTTCGAATATGCTCGTCCAGAGCGTATCGCCTTCGGCATCGGTGCGGAGCAGCCACGCATCCTCCATAAGAGGGCCTCCGTCGTTGTAGGACCCCGCGACAATGAGCCCGTCGTCGGATGTCGGGCTGACGGCGTAGCCTCCCTGAAAATCGCTTCCACCGTATGTCTTGGACCAGAGGCTGTCGCCGTCGGCATTGGTGCGCATCAGCCAAACGCTGGATCCCGAACCGTTGTGGTACGATCGGGACGTTCCGCAAAGCACGAATCCACCATCGGGGGCTTGCAGAACGTCGTAGCCCCTATCTGTGCCGCTACCTCCGAAGCTTCTGGACCAGAGAGCATCTCCGTTTTCATCGGTGCGGATCAGCATGGCATCGGTCCTCGCACCGTAGGAGCTTCCGGCTATGATGAACCCGTCATCGGATGTCTGTTCAATGGATTGGGCAACCTCATGGATGCCTTCTCCGGCCTCGTAGGTCTTCGTCCAGAGGGTGTCGCCATTTACATCCGTGCGGATCACCCACGCATCTAGCCCTTCCTCAGCGAAAGAGGATGTCTGTCCGGAGATGATGAATCCACCATCGGAGGTCTCCAACACGGAGTGCGCCATTTCCTGCTGTTCTCCGCCAAAGGTAGCCGTCCAGAGCGTATCCGGTTCCTGGGCGAAAGCAGGATGAGCGATACCCACGAGCGCACCTGCCCCGAGGGCGATTACCGTGAATGTCTGTAGCATGGACGGTTTCATGATCCTATCATGTTGGTAGCGGAGACTACTATATGGATAATGGCGACGTCTAGGCACGAAACCGGACACGCGTCGCAAAGAAAAGTCCACATCCGTGGCAGCATTACTATGTATGTCAAAGGTCAATGTATGTCGAAGGCCGATCTCGCGCATTAAAATAGTTGCACGCGAGAGAGCCGTTACGCTTGAGGAAGTCTAGCCCACGCGGCGCCCTTTCCATGCGGCTCGTCCCGTCCAGTGGCTCACCGCGGAATCGAGCTGCAGCACCGCGCCCGCGACGTGCGCGATTGGACCGAGCAGCGTCACCCAAACCGGCATGCCCGCCACACGATCACTCAGAATTTTCAGGCAGTATACAGCCGCGAGCACGTCCGGCCACAGAAACGGAGCCGTGGCGAAAGTGAAGGTGTAGATCGCCCACCATGGCAGGAAGGACCACACGTGGCCGCCCATAAGCAGGTAGGCGTTCTTTCGGAATCCAAGCCATGCATCGGCGAAGCTGCCGTACATGTAGATGGCCAGCTCACGGCGGACGTCGACCATCACCGAGATGACGCCTTCGCCCTTCAGGTAGCGGCCGATCGCCACGTCTTCGAGCACCTCGTTTCGCACATGTTCGTGCGGGGCGTAGCGGCGGTACATTCCAGCATCGATGATCCAGCACTGGCCATTGAGTGATCCGAGCAGGCGCGATCGCACCCGATCTACCAGAAACCATGGCAGCAGCGTGAGGATGGTGTGAGGAAGGAGGCTCACGAGAAGCAGACCACTTCCGCGAAGATCCGTGAAGCCGGTCAGCACGCGATCATCGCCGAGCGATCGATGACGGTCGATCAATCGTCCGAGTGAGTGAGCATCGAGCAGCTCCGCATCCGCATCCACAAAGAAGAACACGTCGCCGCGTGCGATTTTCGAGGCCTGAAAGAGGGCGTGGACCTTGCCGATCCATCCATCCGGGGGGCCGGCGCCGCGCACCGGGCGCAGGCGGTCGTCTCCGAATGACTGCAACACGTCCCAAGTGGCGTCTTCTGATGCGTCGTCATAGACGATCACCTCGAAGGCGTCGTATTTCTGATCGAGGAGCGAGGGGATGAGGCGGCGGAGGTTGCCCGCTTCGTTGCGCGCCGGGATGAGCACCGAAACGAACGGGCGCAGGCCGATCGGTGCCGCCGCCGGACGGCGCAGGTAGGCGATGTTGCCGATCTGGACGAGCAGTAGCAGCGCGAGAAATCCGAGCAGGACGCCGACCACTACGGACCTCGCCGGGCGAAGCCGGACACTTTCGTGAGAATCCGCTGCATGATGAGGTCCAGGCGGAGCGAGGTACGAATCGAGACGCGACTGCGCATAGATGGACGCGCGTGGATAGATAAACGCGTGGTACGCACGCCAGCAGGATGTGTTTGGCGTCGTGATGGATGGAAGTCGAGCTCTCGACGTTCTCTCAGACGAAATTATTGAATCAGTCGTCGTCGTCCTTCCGGAATCGGATTTGCGGGAGAGTCTGAACTGCAGTAGAATGGGTCGCAATCGCTGAATCCACCCGCTCCACCCGTGAGCGCGTCCTCTAAATGGCAACCATTCTACTTCATGACGCCCTCGATATCCGTTCCCGATTTCCTGCGCCCCGTTCGTACTGCACATGTTTCCGACGACGCCCCGGAGGCCGTCCGCTCCGCTGCGGCGGCGCTGTGCCGGCTGCTAGATATCGCCGCTCCGCAAGCTGCGCCAGAACCGGGAGCCGGCCTCAATATCGGGCTCTCGAGCGGTCCGTGGGCACTCGGCCCTGGAGATGCTTCGACGCGGCAGCGTCCTTGGATGTGGGCGCGTCTCGGCACCGATGGAACGGGTGAGCTGGCGGCATCCGAGCCGTCCTTCCTGTACGCGTTGGTTCACCTTCTGACCGACGGATTGACGTCCGATCAGCAGGAAGCGATTTCTACAGGATTGCTGGTCGAACCCGCCTTCGACTGGAACCGCCCACTGTACGATTCCGCGCTGACTCAGGTCGCCCGGAGCACCCGCAGATTCGATCCAGAAGCATACGTTCGCCGCCTCGCCGAATGCGGATTCACCCATCTCGAGGTCAACAGCCTGGCCATGCACGTGCCGCTCGAGCCGGGTGCGCCGCACGAATACTACAGCCAGTTCTATACCTACTGCGCGGGATTCAACCACTACGTGGACAGCTCCCTCACGCGCGGGCTCTACCCCGCCGAGTATCTGCAAGCGAATCTGCGGCGGCTGAAAGAGCTTGCGGATCTGGGACGCCGCTACGGACTCAAGCCCGGCATGCTCACCTTCGAGCCGCGCACGCTGCCGGAGCGGTTTTTCCAACGCTACCCGACGCTTCGCGGCGCCCGCGTCGACCATCCCTTCCGCTCGCATTTGCCGCGATATACCCTCGCCCAGGATCATCCCGCTGCGCGCGACCACTACCGGCAGGTGGTCCGCAATCTCATGCAGGCCGTGCCGGATCTTTCCTACATTTCGATCTGGACCAACGACAGCGGCGCCGGTTTCGAACACACAGCCTCGCTCTACGTCGGCCGGAATGGAGGGCCGTACCTGATCCGCGAATGGCGCAATCACGAAAAGATCGCCGAGGCCGCCGGGAAGAGCGCGACCCGATGGCTCCGGCTGATTCGCGACGCGGCGGCGGAGACGAATCCGGATTTCGAGGTGTCGCTGCGCATCGAGCCGTTCAAGGTAGAACACGACGTGATCATGGAAGGCATGGGGGATGGGCTGACGGTCGAGGCGCCGTCGCTGCTCGTGCGCGGCTACGATCTGCCATACGACCATCCGAGATATCCGGATCAGTCCGGAATCGCGGGATCGATCTTCCACACGGAGATGGATGCGGCCGAGCGCACGAAACTCGAGTCCTACCGAGCGAACGGATTCGAACCGAAGCTTACCTACTCGGCCGGATCGAGCTTCAACATGGAGCCGCTTCTCGGCATTCCGCATCCGCGAATGCTGCACCGGAAATTGACCGCTCTGCACGAAATGGACGCGCGATGCGTGAGCGCATTTGGCGGACTTCTCAATACCGAAAAGACGCCTTACTGGCCCAATCCCGAGGTGATACGGGCTGTCCAGCTCAACCGTGCGCTCCCCGTAGACGACGTGCTGCTTCGCGCCGCCGAGCGATGGGCCGGTGCCGACCACGCACAGACACTCGTCGACCTCTGGGATGCCGTCGAGGACGCCGTCTCCTATTTGCCCGTGATCCCACTCTACAGCTACTTCGGATTTGTGTGGCTGCGCACGTGGGTCCGGCCGCTCGTGCCGGATATCGAAGCCGTGCCTCAGGACGACCGGCTGTACTACGAGCGCTTTCTGGTCAGTACATCCAACAATCCCGCGATCAATGATCTCGGACGTGACGTGCTCTTCGAGTTGATCTCGAGAGAATCCGGGGATCGCATGGCCGGACAGTTCGATGCGGGCGTGCTGCCGCGCCTGGGTGCCGTCCTCGACAACATCGCCAATGCCCGGGAGCAGGCCTCCGACCCGGCGCGCAGCGTATTCACGGATCTGCATGACCGAATCCGCGCACTCCGCTGCTGGGCTACCACGCAGCGCAATACGTGCGCCTGGGTTGCCGGCGTGTACGGCTTCCTCGAGTCAGATAGCGCCGAAGAAAAGGACGCGATGCGGGACTACCTCCAGGACATGATCGATCTCGACCTCGCCAATACGCGCGAGCTGCTCGACCTGTGGGAGACGACCGAGACGGAAGTCATTCTCGTCAGCGATGTCGGCGAAACGAGCTTCGTGTACGGCGA
>CAZQAS010000231.1:0-4678 GCA_964591285.1 uncultured Rhodothermales bacterium | reverse complement strand
TCCGATCGTCGACGCGGGCCGCCAGGTTGGCGAGCATGCTCAGATGCTGGCTCGTGTTCTCGGCCGAGCTCAGCAGAAAGAAGAAGGCGCGCAACGGACCCTTCGGGCCGGGGAGCGCGCTGTCCGCGGAGACGGGCACCTCCATGCCGGCGGTGGACCGAACCAGGACCAGGTGTGAGAACCTGGCGCCCGGAAGGCGGAGGTGGGGTAGGGCGACGTCTTGGGAAATAGGCGTGAGGCCGGTCCGGCTCTCTTCGAGTAGTCCCTCCGCCAACGTGTTTGCTGAGATCGGCAGGATGTCGGAGACGTGGGCCGCGACGCGCCAGACGAGCGCCTCCCAGTCCATCGGCTCCTCGAGATCGAAGACGGTGGCCTCCGTGACCATGTCCGTAAAGACGTCGTGGCCTCGGACCGTCCTTTCATTGAGGATCTCCCGCAACTCCCGGTCGAGTCCGGGATCCCGCTCCCGGCCGAGACGCTCAAAGAGATGAAGCACGGCACCCTCCCGCTGGACGTGGTGTCGAGCATAGAACCTGTACCAGAGCACGCCGCACCCGACCACGCCCAGCGTAAAGACCACGGTGAACGCCCCCAGCTTCGTGAGGAGCCAGAGGGGGAGCAGCACGCCGGCGATCTGCATCCACGGGTAGAGGGGGGATTTGAAACCGGGGTCGTAGCCCTCGATACGGCTCTCCCGCATTACGACGACGGCCAGATTAATGATTGAGAAGAGCAAGAGTTGGAACGCGCTGGCAAGCTTCGCGAACTCCTTCACCGGAAGCAGCAGCAGAAACACGATCAGAACCACGCCCGTGAAAACGAGCGCGTCAAAGGGCGTCCGGAAGCGGCCCAGGGCCTTAAATCGAGGCGGCAGCACGCCGTCTCGGGACATGGCGAAAAGATAGCGGGACGCCGTCATAATGCCTGCGTTGCCGGTCGAGGCGAATGCGGCAACGGCGGCGAGTACGACCAGGATAACTCCCACGTCTCCCGGGAGCCAGTAAAAGAACGCGTCCGCAGCCGTAGCCACCGGCGTCAGATCTTCGCGGAGGGCGTCGGCGTCAAGGACCGCCACCATGATGCCCACCCCCACGACGTAGACGGTCATGGCCGTGACGAGCGAAAGCGTCATGCCCAGAGGGATGTTGCGATCCGGATCTTCGACCTCCTCTGAGACGCTCGCCACCTTCGTGAGCCCCGCGTAGGAGACGAAGACGAGACCGACGGTTGCGATAAGCCCTTCTGTGCCGAACGGCATGAACGGGCTGAACTGGTTGCGAATGCCGCCGCCGAGGGAGACAACCTCGAAGGCACCTTGGAGGATGAAGAAGAGTAAAACGGCGAGCAGCACGAGGACGAGCATGCCCTGCAGGCGGCCCGTCTCCTTAGCCCCGACGATGTTCACGCCGGTAAACAAGATAGTAAACGCAATGGCAAGGGTCGTGATGTTGAGGTCAAAGAAGAGGGCTAGGTATGCGCCCATCCCGATGAGCGCGAATCCGCTCTTGAAGACCATGGCGGCCCAGGTCCCGATGCCCTCTACCGTGCCGACGGCCGAACCCATGCTGCGGGTCAAAAAATAGTAGGAGCCGCCGGCCCGCGGCATGGCCGTGGAGAGCTCCGCCATGCTGAGCATGGCCGGAATCATCATGAGGCCGGATAGGAAGTAGGCGAGGACGACAGCGGGTCCGGCGTCTGCCGACGCGAGTCCGGGGAGTAGGAAGAAACCCGAGCTGAACATCGCGCCGGAGGCGATGGCATACACGTCGAAGAGCTTGAGCTCCTTCTCGAGTCGGTCAGAGTGGATCTGGGCCATAGCGTGCCGTAGCGTGTTGAGCAAGGAGGGATACCGGACCCTCCGCCCACCGTTCCCGATGTTCGGGCACCTGAAAGTGCCCTGGTGTGCGCAACCTCGCCAACAGATTTGTGATCACTACAGCCTCACCCGTCTCAACAGCTGTGCGTTGATCGCAACGATTACCGTGCTAAGGGACATCAGGACGGCGCCGACGGCCGGTGTGAGCAGGATCCCCCAGGCAGCAAGTACGCCCGCTGCGAGCGGGATGGCTACGACGTTGTAGCCGGCCGCCCACCACAGATTCTGGAGCATCTTTCGGTACGTGGCGCGGGATAGTGAGACGATTTTCGGGATGTCCCGCGGGTCGGAACGAACGAGCACGATGTGGCCGGCCTCGACGGCTACGTCGGTGCCCGCGCCGATTGCGATGCCGATGTCGGCAGTGGCCAGCGCCGGCGCATCATTCACGCCGTCGCCGACCATGGCGACGCGTTTGCCCTGCGACTGCAGTTCCTTAATCTTGGAGGCTTTGTCCTCTGGCAGGACTTCAGCAAAGACGGTGTCGATGCCGAGTTCCTCTGCCACGGCCTGGGCAACAGCTTTAGCGTCGCCCGTGAGCATGGCCACTTCAATTCCCCGGTCATGCAGGGTCTGCACCGCTTCACGGCTTTCCTCGCGGATGGCATCGGCGACGGAAAAGACCGCCAGCGCCTGCCCATCCTTCACCAGATAAATCGCCGCCTGGCCGCGATCTGCGGCGCGTTCGGCCGCCTGCCTCAGGCCGTCCGAAACGGAAACGTTCTCCGCCTGGAGCAGAGCCGGTCCTCCGATATGGTATTCGCTCCCGTCGACCGATGCAGAGACGCCTTTGCCGGCTATTGCTCGGAAACCCTCGGAGGGAGGGACGTCGATGTCGCGTTCGCGGGCCGATAGAACAATGCCACGGGCGATCGGATGCTCTGATTCCGATTCAACGCCGGCCGCAATACGCAGGGCGTCGTCTTCGGAGACGCCTCCGGCGACGGCGAGGTCGACCACCCGATGTTCACCGAGCGTCAGGGTCCCGGTCTTGTCGAAGACGACGGTGTCGAGATGGCGCGCCTCTTCGAGTCCGCGTCGGTCGCGGACGAGCAGCCCCGTGCGAGCACCGAGCGTGGTAGATATTGCTACCACGAGCGGTACCGCCAGGCCAAGCGCGTGCGGACAAGCAATTACCAGCACGGTGACGACGCGGACGATCGAAAAGTCGATCGGTGCCCCGATGATCTGCCAGGCGATGAGCGTGATGACGCCGGCCAGGAGTGCGACGCCCGTGAGGAGCTGCGCCGCCCGGTCGGCCAGGTGCTGCGCGCGCGATTTCGACTGTTGAGCGTCGGAGACCAGGCGCATGATGCCCGAGAGCTTCGTCTCGTCACCGGTACCCGTCACTTCCACGTGGAGCGAACCCTCACCGTTGATCGTGCCCGCAATCACCTCATCGCCCTCACCTTTCTTCACCGGCCGAGACTCGCCGGTGATCATCGCCTCGTTCAGCTCACTCGATCCCTTCCGCACGACCCCGTCTACCGGCACGCTCGCGCCCGGCCGCACCAGCACGACATCGCCGCTCTGAAGCTCGGTGACCGGAACTTCCTCTTCGCCGTCGTCAGTGATGCGAACGGCTGTATCCGGGAGTAGCTTTGCCAGCTCCTGAAGCGCACCCTGCGCCTGCGCGATCGATCGCATCTCGATCCAGTGGCCGAGAAGCATGATCGTGAAAAGCGTGGCCAACTCCCACCACAACGGCTCGGCCTCGAGCAGACCGACCTCGACCACCCAAGAGAAGACGAAGGCGACCGTGATGGCGAGCGCGATGAGCGTCATCATCCCCGGGAGCCGGTCTCGCAGCTCATGGATCGCGCCTTTGATGAAGACCCACCCGCCGTAGAGAAAGATGATCGTACCGAGCACGGGCCCGATCCAGGTGGACCCGGGAAATGCCGGTGCCTCGTAGCCGAGTAGCATCTGCACGTGCTCCGACCAGAAGACGACTGGGATCGTCAGAACGAGCGATAGCCAGAACTTGTCGCGAAACATGCCCGGTGAGTGTCCGGCGTGCTTGTCGTGACCGCCATGTCCGTGATGGTCATGATGCGAATGGCCCTTCGCCTCGACGTGGTGCTCAGCATCGCGCGGGACATCCTGTTCGGGATGTTTGGGATAACCCGGCTCGGCGGGTGCCGTACCGCGGTGCGGATGTTCGTGATGGCCATGATGGTGATCGTGATGAGCCATCGTCGTGTATTTGATTCTTCTAGAGAATGCGTGACCGGCTACTGCGCTTTACATTCGCCGATACGGAAAGTTGTCAGCAGCAAGCAGCGCCGGCGCTCGGGTCGCCCTTACGGGGGAGATCCGGCGAGATCATCGAGTCCGCCTCGACCGGCGAGCGCATCGTTTTCCGCCGCACGGCTGACGAGAGCGTCTCTCCGGCATTCGCGGATATAGCACCTTTTGTTCTTTGAAAGCAGGGCTGGAGTTATAGATCTTTAGGTTCCACGCCAGTCGCGCTATCTTGCGTAGGAGCGGTAGAATATATACGCACCCCTCCAACTTATACCGGTACAGAGCATGCGTGGCACATTTCTGATCATCGTGGCGATCGCAATCTTACCAGTTGCCGAACCTGCATCGGCGCAGGACGAAGCCGATACAGATGCGGTAGAACGAGTAGTGGCGGATACAGTGCGTGCTTTCTTTGACGCCATTGCGAACTACGATTATCAAAGGCTGCGCGACATGACATCTGACGGGTACGTACTTATTGAGAATGGACCGGTTTGGACGCTCGATAGCCTTACGGCCATGATGCAACATTTTGAGCCACAAGGGGCGACCATC
>CAZQAS010000230.1:0-4694 GCA_964591285.1 uncultured Rhodothermales bacterium | reverse complement strand
ACAAGGTTCGCCCGGTTCCGATTCTCACATGGTGGCCAACTGCGTATTGCTGAAATCCATGCCATACCGTCGTCGGATGGCGACCTTCTCCTCGAGCGCCTCGATCACGGCATCCGCGAAGGAGACCTCCTCGAAACGCTCCATGCTGTAGAGGCCGCCGGGGCTAAAGACGTTGACCTCCATCAGCTTGTCGCCGGCCACGTCGAGTCCAACCAGGAACATACCGTCCTGAATGAGCTTCGGCCGGACCTTCTCGGCGATTTCGAGCACCGTGTCGGTGATCTTCGCGGGCTGTGCTTCGCCGCCCGCGTGAATGTTGCTACGCAGGTCTCCGCCCACATTCTTGCGGTGAAATGCGGCGACTTTCCCGTCGACCACGAGCGGACGGCCGTTCATCAGCATGAGCCTCAGATCACCCTCGGCGGCCGCCGGTAGATATTCCTGCGCTACGACGTAGCTGTCGCGCAGGATCGCGTCGATGATCTGGTTCAGGTTCGCGAGGTCATCCTTCTTGACCATGAACACATTCTGTCCGCTCGAGCCCTGCAGCGGCTTCAAGACGCAGCCCTTTGGATGGTCATCCACAAAACCTCGGATCTCGTCCCGGTCGCGCGTGATGAGCGAGTGCGGCCTTACCTCCTCCGGGAAAAACTGGAAGTAAAGCTTGTTGAACGCGTCGGCAAGACTACTCGGGTCGTTGAGCACGATCACGCCGTGCCGTGCGGCGAGCTGACCGAAGATGATGCCGACGGACTGCGCCCACGGGCGCTCGGCCGCCTCCTCGGCCGGATTGCTCCGAAGCAGCAGCACGTCGAGGTCCGAAACGGAGATGCGCTCCGGCTCAGATGACTGGAAGTCCTCCAGGAGTGCTTCGTTCGTTTTGAATTTCTTCTTCGACGCGAGATGTGCACGCGCTCGCACCGTCTCGTCCGGGTCGTGGGCGAAGTCTTCGACGCCGATGTAGGCGAGGTCGTGACCTCTCGTCACCGCCGATCGTGCGATGCAGGTGGTCGCATATTCCGGCTTCTCGGATGCCAGGTCGTTTATAAAGAGGCCGATTCTCATGCGGAGGATTGTTGAATCATGTTCAGCAAGGTCGCGCCCCGTCGAACTCTTTCGAGGCGTTCGAGTGCCTGCTCATCTAACAGGTAACGAGGCCGTAGCGGTGCCGGGCGCAAAATGCCTCGCATCCTGAGCTCTTGGAGAACCGGCAGGTGACGCAACGCGAGCTTTCCATCGAGGAGCACGTCGAAGTCGCCGCCGTCGTGCAGATATCGCATCAATTCGTGAAGCCCGCGGAGATAGATCACATCCTTGATGATGCCGCCGCCTCGAAAGGTGCGCAACGCTATCGAGAAGCTCTCCCGCAGATCGAAGCTGTGCTCGGTCCGAAGCCGCCGGAAAACATCGACGAACGTGGCGCCGTCGATCAGACATTGCGCCGCCACCACGCGCGCGGCGAGTACGCGCATCCGAGCGACGTTCAGACCGCCGGCCAGAGATTCGGCGAGCACGGCGATGCCCTCTTGCAGTGCTTCATAGCCCGCCATCCCGTTGTACAGCAGCCGAAGCGGCTGCGCGCGGCCGTTGTAGTAGGTGAGCATATGCGTGCCGACTTCGTGATGCAGGAGCGCATCGACTCGGTGTGCGGGGATCTGAGTCAGGTGGCTGATCAGCAGACGGCCACGTGAGACCATCAGTCCCGGTGGCATGTCGCGGCGAATGTGAACCGTCTCAGGGAATTCCTCGCAGTTCTCCCGGTAATGGAGGAACTCGGAGGCCGCTATTTCCGCGAACGCTTGCGCATCCAGGTTCTCGATCGAGCCGAGATCGTCGTCCTGACGGGGAAGAAGCTCGAGGAGCCGGCGAGCCTCGCCCAGCAAATCCGGGCTGACCTCGCCGTAGAGCTGGAGGCTCTCGAAGAAGAACTGCCGGGAGTCCCGGTCGCGGAGCATCGTGACCTTTCGATCGAGCTCCTCCATCTTCTCTCGGAAGATCCACGCGAGGGTCGGATCCTCTACTTGCTCGATGGGCAGATCGAACAAGCGGCGCTTGAGTAGCTCCGGGTCGACCGGCAGCGGACGGTATCGGAATACCGGGTCCTCGTCGAAATCGCTTTCCTCGAAGTCCATCCAGGCTTCTTCAGGATTCACCGGCGTGATCTGAAGCAGAAAGTCGAATGACTCGTCGATGCGAGCGAGCCCCTCGTCGATCGTTGAGATGGCCTGCTCGAAGGCGCGGCGACCCAGTGCGAGATAGTCCGGTACTGCCAGTGAGGTGGATTCGCCCGCGAAGGTGTGTGCGCCTCGTTTGATGGCGGTCCCGAGCCGTCGCCGGAGAACTTCGAAAAGGAAAGGATAAAACTCGCCCGTGCGTTCGTTGCGGTAAATCGGAGCGACTTCAATGCCGATGGTGATCGGAGCGGGCGCGAGTGGGGGGATGGAGCCGCGATCCGAAGTGCCGCGATCCGAGCTGCCGTCGGAGGCTCGGACACCAGAGAGGATAGGATCGCGATCCGGAGGAGCAGGTACACCGGGACAGGTCACCGAGACCTCTGCAGCGTACTGGTGAATACGGACTCGCTGGAGCGCCTGTGCGAGCTCGCTGACGGTATCGCGAAGATCCTTACGATCGAGTGCGACGATGCGAAATTCCGGCCGGAGGCTGTATGGATCGTCCTCGTCAGCCTCACCGCCTGCGGGCGGAGTCCAGATCTCGAAAAACAAAAAGCTGCCGAATTGCTCCGACATCGTGCTGAAGACGGCGTGCAGCAAGTTGTCGACGTCGCCCGGGCGGTCTCGAGGGGCAATCAGATAAGCGGCTTGCGTCGTTACGAGCCGCTCGGTGGCCTCGTCGTCGCGATCCTCCGGCGGTCGGTATACGCAGAGGAAAGGCAGGGGTCGATCGACGTACAGGCGGCCGCCGCCGGACAGCCGGATGTCGATGCGTCCGCCGTCGGAGAGCTGCGCGACGATGCGTTCGAGCTGCTCATTGAAGTCTTCGGCGCCATTCATCCGAGTGCCTCCAGGACAGGGTCGACGGTCACCGCCAAGGCGCGCCGGATTCCTTCGATCGCGTCTCGATCCGGCTCTCCCGTCCATTCATCCATGAACGTCTTCTTGAACTCTATCGCGAGCGCGCAGCCCGTCTGCGGGAACGTCGCGTGCGTCCACTCGGAGAAATAGCCGCCGCGAAACTTCACGTTCTCACGTACGTCGAGGCGGCGGCCGTGCACCTCAAGGGAGCGGAGAATCTCGATGAAGCGATCAACTACGGGCGCCCATCGCTCCCGGTCCAACGTGCCGGTCCCAACATTGACGTCCGGGTTCAACGCTGGATCGTCGGGTGGATGGTCCGGCCCCCCACGTCGGTGATTGTATGAATGAAGATCGTAGACGAGGAACGGTCCATCTGTAGCCTTCCGATCGAAGAGGTTTTTCACGTCATCGTAGAAAGCGTCGTACTGCGCAAGCGACCGGTCGATCACGTGGGGCGTGAGGCCGTCCTTCCAGATCTCCAGACCCCAAGCGTCCTCGGGTTTCCGGTAGACGGCCAGATCGCGGGAGCGGTTGAGGTCGACTTCAAAGCGCGAGCGCAATCCGACGATGCGCGTCGGGGCAATGACGGTCCATTCGCCCGTGTGCGGATCCTCCTCGCGAAGGCGCTCGGCGTCCGAGAGTGCCAGATGCTGGCGGACATCGTCCCGAACGCCGTGTCCGTTGTGGATCGCCGCCGCTACGAGTCGCCCACCGCCTTCCTTGATGTCGTAGACCTCACCCCGCATCGCGTACGCAGCGAAAGCCGAGGTTGCCGGTCGAGCTGTCGGGCGTGTTTCGGCTGCGCGCCGCGACGCGGTACCGATTGCAGTAGGAGGCGTGGCAGAGATAGGATCCGCCGCGCATCACACGGGTCGTGCCTGTGGGTGGACCTTCTGGGTTGTCGCGCGGAGCGTCGAGGTGATGATCGGCGCCAAACCAATCGGCGCACCACTCCCAGACGTTGCCGGCGACGTCGTACAGTCCATATCCGTTGGCCGGAAAGGCGCCGACGGGGGATGTGCCGGCGAAGCCGTCTTCTTCCGTGTTGACGTCCGGAAACTGCCCCTGCCAGATGTTGCAGACGTGCTCGCCGCCGGGCGTGAGCTCATCGCCCCATGCGAAACGCACCTGTTCGAGGCCGCCGCGCGCCGCGAACTCCCATTCCGCTTCGGTGGGCAGGCGCTTGCCCGACCATTCGGCATAGGTGACGGCGTCATTCCACGTCATGTGCACGACGGGGTGATCCATCCTGTCGGCGATGTGGGATCCGCGTCCCTCCGGCCATCTCCAGCAGGCGTCGTTCACGCCGCGCCACCAGAGCGCGCCTGCTGCGCCCTGGCGCGCACGCTTGGCGATTTTCGGATGTAGGAAGCTGTGGAAGACGAACGACCAGCCGAAGCGCTCCGCCTCCGTCTCGTAGCCGGTCGCCTCGACGAATTCGGCGAACTTTTCGTTGGTCACCGGGCCGTCGTCGATGTAGAACGGATCGAGCGTGACCTCACGAACCGGGCCTTCGCCGTCGGCCGGAAAGCCCTCAGCGTCTTCGGTGCCCATCAAGAAGGTGCCCCCCTCGAGGAAGACCATGCCGTCGGTAGAGGTGTCGGCTTTCGGGTCGGGCGTCTTGCGGGCTCGAGCTATCGCTTCTTTGTTCGATGC
>CAZQAS010000229.1:0-4746 GCA_964591285.1 uncultured Rhodothermales bacterium | reverse complement strand
CCACAAGTTCACGTTCGTCGCCGGATTCGCGGAGAGCTCCCAGGGCAGAAAGGCGGCCGCGAATTTTCCGATCCCGATGAAGCCGTAGGCCAGAAACCCGATCACATTCAGGATGGCGAACAGCACCACGATAACATGCGCGAGGTGCGCGCCGCGGTCCTCGCCGAATCGAAATTTGATCCATTCCGCACCCGTCATCACTCCGGAACGCCGGAGCCAGAGCGAGAGGAAAACCATCAGGAAGATCTGATTGAATACCGGCCACAGCCACGGTATCCAGATGCTCTTGGCGCCGTAGACGAAGAGCAGGTAGACCATCCACATCGTCCCGCTGATGTCGAACATGCCCGAGGCGTTCGAGAGCCCCAGCATGTACCAGGGGATGGTGTTGCCACCCAGGAAGTAGTTCCGGATGCTTCGTGAGGCCCGTTTCGAGATCCAGAACCCGATCAGTATGGTCACCGCCACGTAGCCGACGATGATCAGCAGGTCTAGAACGTGCAGATTCATGGACGGCCTCACGTCTCACCACTGAGCGGCGGCGGGAGGAGGTGGAGGGGGTACCCCCTGCCCGCCGCACTCCGTGGTGATGCCCTACTTAATGAGAACCATCGTCCGCACCTGCCGGCCGACCGGCGTCTGCAGCCGGTACAGGTACAGGCCGCTGGCCAGGCCTTCGCCGTCGAACCGCGTCTCGTAGACGCCCGCACTCTGCATGCCGTCCACCAGCGTTCGGACCTCCCGTCCGAGCACGTCGAAGACGGTCAGCTCGACGTGTCCGGCCGCGCCGAGTACATACTCGATGGTCGTGGCCGGGTTGAACGGATTGGGATAGTTCTGCTCGAGCGCGTAGCCCTCGGGCAGCTCACCTTTCTCCACCGACGTCGCGCCAATGCTGATGAGTTGAACGTAATCGAGCACTAGACCGCCTTGATCGGACGAGAGCGTAAGCGTCCGAGCACCGCCGTCGAGTTCGAACTCGTCGGTGAAGACGTCCCCGTCCTCGCCGGCCTCGAGGCTGATGTTATCCACGACGAGCGAACCGTCGGCGGAGACGTCGATGGAGCTCGGCGCATCGGCGCGGTAGAAGATGCGCATCATGTACGTGCCGTCCCCGGGCGCGTCGAATGTCCACGATGCGCTGCCGCCGGCGCCCAGCTCAACCGCCCGAAAGCCCTGTGGGCAATAGTCCGAGTCGTCACAGATTTCCTCGACCCCTTCGGTCGAGGCATCCATCGCGCTAAGCTCCGCAACACTGCTGCCGCCGGCGTCGACGATGCTTACGCCGCTGAACCCCTGCCAGCCCCACGAGGGCTCGATGCGGATCGTGTGCGTTCCCGCCTCAAGATCCAGCGCGTCGGCGCCTTCGATGAGTCCGCCCTGACGGATCTCCACCGTGGTCCACTCATCATTTGGGAGCGGGTTCGCGCAGCCGTCGATGGTGGCCGTGCAGAAGTAGTACTCTCCAAAGTTTTCATTATTACGGAGATTCGTGCCGTCGAGAATGACACGCTGGCCGCGCTCGGTCTCCGCGCGCATGTTCGTATGGAGATCCAGACCGTACACGCCGGCTTCGGCGATGTCGACGGTCCATTCGATGAATCCGCCACCCTGCATGAAGAAGTGCAGGAAGCCCTCGGCCTCCCACACCTGTGCGTCACCCTCAAGAGCACCGGCTTCCGCCTGCTCGAGCCCGACGGGCTCCAGCTCGATTCGATCGCCGGCCTTAGCTTCGATCTCGGCGACGTACTGATCGTGGTTGGCGATGAACGTCTCTTTGTCATCGGGGAACCAGTTCAGGTCACCCAGCGGAAGCCCGTCTGTGCCGCCGTCGAGGAGGGTCGTATTCGAGTAGGAAAAGTCCTCCGGCAGCGGCCAGACATTGCAGACGAAGCACTCCTCGTCGCGTCCCGGATCCCAGTAATACAACTCGTCCCGCTCCAGCGACGCCCCTCCGTAGAGCGTGACGACGTTGTTCGTCATCTGGTCGAAGATCTCGTCGGTAGGATAGACGGAGAGCTCCGGGTTCTCGCCGATGTAGTTCCCTTCGAAGACCATCGCATCGTAGGCGTCGAACCATCCGGCCGTCGTGTCATTGATGAACGGCTCGCTGCGGATGTAGGGATCCTCGTTCGAGTAGAAGGTCTCGAAGTCCGGGTCGCGCCAATACGAGTTGTTGGCTACGACGATGCGGCGGTCGAACTCCGTACCGAAGCGCGCGGGCAGAGCCGAGATGCTGAAGAAGCTGGCGAACGGGTCGTCGGCTTCCGGATCATTGTACATCTCCTCGTCGGAGCCCTGCCAGTAGGGGTTCACGAAGACGTTGTTCGTGACGTAGGCCTCCTTCCACTGCGAACCCGCCGAAAAACTCCGCCCGATGTTGACGAACGTGTTGTGGTTGGCGCGGAAATAGTTCATCGGCTCGGCCTCCGACTGGAAGGGCGTAAAGCCGATGTTCAGGAAGGTGTTGTTTTCAAAGACGACCGTATCGGCGCCCACTTCGAAGCGGATGCCGAGTCCCTCCCAGATCTGCGACGGACCGAAAAGATTTCTAAAAACCGAGTTGGTCACCCACCAGTCGGTCTCTCCGGCATTCGGCCCCAGATGATGCCAGTCGTTTCGGTCGAAGATGACGTTGTCGATCACGTAGTCCGAGTCTTCGGCGTTGAGCGTAAAGGGCTCATAGGCCGTCAGACCACCTTGGTCGGTCTGGCCCATGATCCAGACGTTCTTAAGGCGCAGATGGCTGCCGGAACCGGCGTTATTGAACATTTGGCCGTCGGGCGGACTACCGTCGTCATAGGCGACGCGCTGAATGATCGCCGGGCCGCAGTCCTCATCCTGATTCTCACCGCAGACGAACGACTCCTCGTCGGCTTCATCGACCGTCTGGCCCTCGATGCGCAGATGATAGCCGTCCCACGAGATGCGGTCGGTGTTCCAATAGAAACCGCCGCGCTCGAGGACGTACACGCGGTCGTCCGGGCGTTCGGTGTCGTTCATGATGGCGTCGCGCAGAGCGTTGACGACGACCTCGCCGGTACCTGGATCGGCCCATTCAACGACGAGCTCCGATTGCGCCCGGCTCTCGGACGGGCCCAACGCCGCGCCTATCAGAAGCGCCGCAAATAGAATGTGATAGCTCAGCTTCATAGGATACCTCCGAAAGGTTCTGTTGATGTTAGCGGTCTTTGTGTACATGATCCCGTGCTAGAAGCGGTACCGGGCACCGACGTCCATCGTGAAGCCATAGTATTCGACGTAGGATGGATTTTGCTCGCTGCCGCCGCGGAAGTTGCGGTCCGGCCGCCCGTTGAGATTGTTGAAGTTGGCGAAGATCTCCAGACCGCTGCGCAGCCGCTGCCGCACGGAAAAATCGAGACGGAGATAGTCGTCAGAGAATGTGTCGAACAGTGGATTCGTCGCATGGACGAACGTGCTCGTGTTCGTCTGATAGAGGATCGAGAAGCGGCTTGAAAATCCCCGGAAGTCGTAACCGAGCGTTACGTTCGCGATGTGCGAAGGCTGGTCCGGCATTCGGCCGACGCGAACCGAGTCGGTCCTCAGCACCGTGTTGTAGAGCGGCGGGCGCTGCCGGATCAGAGAATCGCCCCTCGTGAGATAATACCCCTGGTAGGTCGTCTCTGAGAAAATGTGCGTGTAATTGGCGTTCAGCACGAGGCCTTTCAGGAAGGATGGCAGGTACCAGAAATTGGTCTGCCAATCGAACTCAACGCCGCGGTACTCGGCCGGGAAGGGATTGTTGATGTAGGTGTTGGCCAGCGGACGGTCGTCAATCCAGACCTCCGGAATGTTCATGCCGGGCAGGACGCCGACTTCCGGATGGAGGTAATAGTCAACCCAAAGGATCAGGTCGTCGATATTTTTCTGAAATCCGGAGACCGTGAATAGGCCGACGTGGTCTTCGTAGACCGACACCGAGGCGTCGTAGTTGGTTGCATGTGCGGGACGGAGGTCGGCATTCGCTGCGCGGACATAGCTCCGAAAGTTGTTGATCGTCGTAATTGGAGCGTACTGGATGTAATCCGGGCGAGTGAGTGTTTCGGTACGGGCGAGGCGAAGCTGGAGCCAGTCGGTCGGATTGTACATGAGCTGCACCATCGGCAGCCAGAAGGAGTTTTCTCGGACATTCACCAGCGTGTCGAGATCGGCCGGCTCTTGCTGAACATTGCCGACCGTCACCTCGCGGAACCGCTGCCCGCGGTATCTGGAGTAGTCACCTTCCCATCGCACACCGGGTATAAGCGTGACGCGCGAGCCCAGGTTGAGCTCTGCCATCAGGTACCCGGCCTGATACCGCTCTTTTCCGCTGTAATCGCGGCCGCGCGATCCGATGGCCATGTTGCGTGGAATCGGACTCGTCCATTCGTCCGTACAGCCGGTGGAGAACATCGCCTCGGCGAGCGCCATCATCATGGACTCCTGCGGTGTGAAGCCTACTTCGTAATCACCACCGAGAAAATCATCCCGTTCATAATCGTCCAGGACCATCCCGATAGGAAAGATTCCCTGGTCGCCGACGACGGTTTCGAGATCCCAATTGGGCAGCTGCTGCCCGATGCATTCGAACGGCTCGCTGATGTTGCCCTGGCCGCTGCCGTACTGGAGCCCTCCGCGACCGGTCTGCTCCTCATCGTTAAACCGGTCGAGCCAGCGAAACTTGCCGCCGGTCTTGACGTGCCCGGTGACCGTTCTGCCGAATCGGAACGGCACTTGGACGTTCAG
>CAZQAS010000228.1:0-4790 GCA_964591285.1 uncultured Rhodothermales bacterium | reverse complement strand
GAGGAGGAGATGAAATCCTCCTACATCGACTATTCGATGTCGGTGATCGTCAGCCGCGCGCTTCCGGACGTGCGCGACGGGCTCAAGCCGGTGCATCGACGGGTCCTCTACGGGATGAGTGATCTCGGCCTGACCTCGGGCTCTTCCTACAAGAAGAGCGCCCGCGTCGTGGGCGAGGTCCTCGGTAAGTATCATCCGCATGGCGATTCGTCCGTGTACGACACGATGGTCCGGATGGCCCAGGAGTTCTCGATGCGTTACCCGCTCGTCGACGGCCAGGGCAACTTCGGTTCGGTCGACGGTGACTCCGCGGCGGCCATGCGGTATACGGAGGCACGCATGACAAAGATCGCGGAGGAGCTGCTCCGCGACATCAACAAGGAGACGGTCGATTTCCAGGAGAATTTCGACGGCTCGCTCGAAGAGCCGACGGTCCTCCCGTCGGCCATCCCGAATCTCCTCCTGAACGGCTCCGACGGCATCGCCGTCGGCATGGCCACCAAAATCCCGCCGCACAACCTTGGCGAGACGATCGACGCCATCGTCGCCTACATCGAAGACAACGACATCGATACGGCGGGGCTGATGGAGCGCCTGCCTGCGCCCGACTTCCCCACCGGCGGCATCATCTACGGTTACAGCGGCGTGCGCGACGCCTACGAGACCGGACGCGGACGGGTCGTGATGCGCGCCAAGATGCACGAGGACGAGATACGGAAAGGCCGCAACGCCCTCATCGTCACCGAAATCCCCTACCAGGTAAACAAGAGCACGCTTCTCGAGAAGATCGCCTACCTCGTCAAGGAGAAGCGCATCGAGGGCATTTCGGACATGCGGGATGAGAGCGACCGCGACGGCCTGCGGATCGTCATCGAGCTAAAAAACGATGCCGTGCCGCTCGTCGTTCAGAATCAGCTCTATAAGTACACACAGTGCCAGCAGACCTTCGGCGTCAACATGGTCGCGCTCGTAAACGGGCGCCCGAAGACCATCACGCTGAAGGACGCCATCCGCCATTACGTCGCCCATCGCCACGAGGTGGTCGTCCGGCGGACCGAGTTCGACCTCCGCAAGGCGGAAGACCGGGCGCACATCCTCGAGGGCCTCACCATCGCCCTCGATCACCTCGATGAGGTGATCACCATCATCCGCCACTCCGACGACACGGATGCGGCGCGGCAAAATTTGATGGCCGGCGTCTATCCCGCCCGGCTCACCAACGAGCAGCTAGAGCGGCTCGGCCTCCCCCCGCGCGTCGACGAGGCGATGTTCTCGCTCACCGAGGCGCAGGCGGACGCCATCCTGGCGCTGCGGCTCAGCCGGCTCACGGGACTCGAGCGCCAGAAGATCGAGGATGAATACCGCGAAATACTCCAGGAAATCGAGCGCCTCCAGAGCATCCTCGCCAGCGAAGATCTTCGGATGCAGATCATCAAGGACGAGCTGCTGGAGATCAAGGATAAGTTCGACGACGAGCGCCGCACCGAGATCGACTACACCGGCGGCGACGACATCGACATCGAGGATCTGATCGAGGACGAGCAGGTCGTCGTCACGATCACCCACCAGGGACTGATCAAGCGTACGCCGGTGACCGAATACCGGAAGCAAGGCCGCGGCGGCGTCGGCATGAAAGGAAGCGGCCGGCGCGACGAGGACTACATCGAACACCTCTTCGTCTCCTCGACGCACGACTATATCCTCTTCTTCACCGACCACGGCCAGTGCTACTGGCTGCGCGTCTACCAGATACCGGAAGGCACGCGCATCGCGAAGGGCCGCTCCATCCGAAACCTCATTCAGATCGAGCCGGAGGACCGGATTCGCGCCGTGCTGGC
Organism: uncultured Rhodothermales bacterium; assembly: GCA_964591285.1. GTDB lineage: Bacteria > Bacteroidota > Rhodothermia > Rhodothermales > VXPQ01 > CAZQAS01. The sequence continues at coordinate 2,952 of CAZQAS010000228.1, read as the reverse complement.
CGTCAGCAAGGAGAACTTCGTCGACGAGGAGTTTCTGACGAACCATTTCGTGCTGATGGCCACGCGCAAGGGCCAGGTGAAAAAGACGCCGCTGGAGGCCTTCAGCCGCCCTCGCGTCGACGGGATCATCGCGATCTCGATCGTGGATGACGACGAGCTGCTCGAAGCCCACCTCACCAACGGAGAGGCGGACGTGCTGCTCGCCGCGTCAAATGGACTGTCCGTGCGCTTCAAGGAAAAGGATGCGCGGCCGATGGGCCGCAACACGCGCGGCGTGCGCGGGATCTCCCTGGCGGACGACGAAGAAGTCGTCGGGATGGTCGTCTTCATGGACGGCGAGCGGCAGGTGCTCTCCATCAGCGAGAACGGCTACGGCAAGCGAAGCCGCCTGGACGAATACCGCGTGCAGTCGCGCGGCGGCAAGGGCATCATCACGATGAAGACGATTGAGAAGACGGGCAAGCTCGTGGCAGTGAAGGGCGTCCTCGCGACCGACGACCTGATGATCGTGACCAAGAAGGGCCTGATGATCCGCATGCACGTCGGCGACATCAGCACGCTGGGCCGCAATACGCAGGGCGTGCGGGTGATCAACTTGAAGGGCGACGATGGAATCGCGGACGTAACACGCGTGGTCGTTGAGGAGGATGAAGCCGCGCTGGATGCCGACGTACTCCCGACCGACGGCGAGGAATTGCCCAGCGAGAACCAAGATTTGCCGAAAGATGACGGGGACGTTTCCGGCGCCGGCGACGCTTCCGCGAATGGAGAGGCGGAAGAGAATGGAGAGGCGCCTTCATAACAGGCCCCTTCATAATAGGCGCCTTTCATAACAGGCGCGTTGATAGCCGGGCACGTTGATAGCAAACGCGATGGTAGCAGGTGCGTCGCCCGCCGGCGGTAGCGCGTCGTTCCTACTCTTCTCGCAGCGAATCGTGGAGCTCCGCATGAAAGGGCGTTTCACCGATGGGCTGATGCTCGTCGCTGACGCTGCCGATCGCGGCGTCCAGCAGGTCGATGCCCTCGTCAATGCTTTCCTGCGTGATGATCAGCGGACTTCGGAAGCGCACCGCGCGCTGGCCACACCCGAGAATGATGAGGCCATTCTGGAAGCAGCGTTCCAGGACCGCATCCCGGAAGGGGCCGTCCGGAAGATCGAATGCGCACATGAGGCCGCGACCGCGGACGCCCGTGACAGCAGGATGCTTCTCCTGCAGGTCATTGAGCCGCTCGAGTAAATACGACCCGAGCTCACGGGCCGCGGAAACGAGATCATCCTGCTCGACGACCTCCAGAATCCGGTCAAACCGGACCATGTCTACCAGGTTGCCGCCCCAGGTGGAGTTCAGGCGGCTGGGCACCTGAAAAACGTGATCCTCGACTTCGTCGAGCCGCCGCCCGGCTAGAATCCCGCAGATTTGCGTCTTCTTACCGAAGGCGATGATGTCGGGCTCGATGCCGAGCGCTTGATGCGCCCAGAACTCGCCGGTGATGCCGACGCCGGACTGCACCTCATCGAAAATGAGGAGCGCCTCGTTCTCGAGGGAGAGCTCCTTCAGGCGCCGTAGAAACTCGGGCCGGAAGTGGTTGTCGCCGCCTTCGCCCTGGATCGGTTCGATAATGATCGCGGCGATGTCGTCGCGCCGCTCGTAGAAATGCATCTTCGCCTGCGCGATCGCCGCCTCCTCGGCCGCTTCGACGGCTTCGAGATTCTCCTCGAGCGGGTGGATGATCTTGGGATTGAGCACACGCGGCCAATCGAACTTCGGGAAGTATTGCGTCTTGCGAGGATCGGCCGTGTTCGTGAGCGACAGGGTATATCCCGAGCGGCCGTGAAACGCCTGCTCGAAGTGCAGCACCTGACTTCCCAGCTCACGCCGATGACCCTTCCGGAAGTTCTTGCGCACCTTCCAGTCGAAGGCGGTCTTCAGCGCATTTTCCACCGCCAGCGCCCCACCGGAGATGAAGAACGCATACGGCAGGTGATCAGGGATCGCCACGCGACCGAACGTGTCCACAAACCGCGCGCTGTGAATGGTTGCAATGTCGGAGTTGGTGATCTTATTGGCCGCAGCCTCACGGAGACGCTTAAGAAAATCCTCATTCTCGACGAGGGCCGGATGGTTCATCCCGATTGCGCTCGAGGCATAGAACCCGAAGAAATCGAGGAATTGTTTCCCGCTGGCCTTGTCGTAGAGGTGAACGCCGCGGCTTCGCTCCATGTCCAGCACGATGGGCATCATCCCCTTCGTAAGCAGGTGCTTGCCGAGGATCGTGCGAGCGTTTTCCGGAGCGATGGTGTTGGAGACTATCGAGTCCATGCGTCGTTCATTACTCTCGTCCTGTACTCTACTCTTGTCCCGTACTGGCGTGGGTCACTGGAAATTTCGGCCGCAGAAAGGCGGTCGCGAAAAGGCGCGGTCCGAAGCGCTTTCAAGATAGCCAACTCGCCTCAGGATCGTACGAAGCTGATGCGAAATTGTGCGCGGGCCTTTGAAGCCGCACCCGCCGGCATACGGAAGCTGCACCCGCCGGCATACGGAAGCTGCACCCGCAAAGCTGCACCCACCGACACCTGCGCGGGGATCCGATGCTCCGCGCGTCCGTATTTTCCTCGCCTCCCAACGAGATCCATACTATGTCCGATAGAGAAGCCCATCCGAAATCGCCCGACAAGGCAACGCTCAAGCGCGTTCGGAAGGAGCCGCTGGGCGACAGCGGCGACGGCATGTTCGAGCTTCCGGTCGTGCAGGAGCCGCAGGTCGCTAACGTACGCGGCAAACGGCCGGACTGGCTGCGCGTGAAGCTGCCCTACGGCGAAACGTATCGAAACGTCGTCGACATCGTCGAGGAAAACGACCTGCACACCGTTTGTCAGAGCGCACGTTGCCCGAACATGGGCGAGTGCTGGAGCGCCGGTACGGCAACCTTTATGATCCTCGGCAACGTCTG
>CAZQAS010000227.1:0-4850 GCA_964591285.1 uncultured Rhodothermales bacterium | reverse complement strand
CGCGCTCGATGACATGGATTCAAGCGCATTGGCCGCCGGTTTCATGATTTGCGCAGACTGCGCAACTTGTCCGCAATCACGGACAAGTTGGCCGGACAGCCACAAACGCTAGTCACAACCAACAGCCACATACTGCCAGCCACAAACATCGCTACTAACCCGAAGGCTGCCATCGGGGCGACCAGACATCATCCACAAAAGATCACCCACCAATCACCACCCGTCATCTAGCGCACGTCTGACCCATCGACGGTCATGAGAATGACGTCAGATTTTTCATCCTTGGGCTCGAGAGCAGCGTCGAACCCTGCTAGAGTTTGTACAGCTTCCCCGGAAACTCCTTCTCCAGGAAATCTTTGATGCGCCGCGAACAGGCGGCGACCTTGTCGCGGTCGACGCCGGTTTCGATTCCGAGGGATTCGAGGAGGTAGGCCGTGTCTTCCGTAGCGATATTGCCGGCCGCACCCTTGATGAACGGACAGCCCCCCATCGCGGCGAGCGACGTATCGAATCGATCGACGCCCTGGCGGAGGGCCTCATACACGTTCGCCATTCCGAGACCTCGAGTGTCATGAAGATGGAGCACGAGCGGGATGTCGCCGATGAGTTCGCGAACCGCCGTCACGCGTTCGGCGACCATCTGAGGATTGCCCATCCCCGTCGTGTCCGCCAGTGAGATGGACTCGACGTCCAGCGAGGCGAACCGCTCCACCATGTCCAAGATGCGATCGATGGGTGTATCGCCGGGCTCACGGAAACCGAATACCGTCTGAAGGCCAATCTGCGCCTCCATCCCTGAGCCACGCGCAAGATCGATCATTTCGAGCGCCTGATCCACCGCCTCCGCCACCGTCATGTTGGCGTTGTCGAGGCTGTGTTCGTCCCACGTGGCGATAGACAGGTCGACGGCGCGTAGACCTGCTTCACGAGCCCGCTCGACACCCTTGCGATTCAGGGCAAGACCGGAGTAGCGAACGCCGGGCATTTCGGGAAGGGCAGCCACGACGTCTTCGGCATCGGACATCTGAGGAACCCATTTCGGGTGCACGAAGGACGTCACCTGGATCCTCGGAAGGCCGGACTCGGCAAGGCCGCGGATTATCTCGACCTTAAGATCTGTGGGGATGAACTTCTCCTCGTACTGGAAGCCGTCGCGGGGACCGACCTCACAGAGAAGTACTCGATTAGGAAGGGGCATCATGGATCGTCGGTGCTGGGCGCCGTTCGCGTACAGCTATGCACGCCGATCCATCTACTCGTGGTCCCGCGACCAAGACCGTTACCTCGCGGAGGCGAGAAACGACGCCTACGCGGCTCGGAGCATCTCTATGTAGTCCTCAACCTCACCCAGTGCCGGCACTTTCACGGCCGAGGGGCCGAGATCCGTGCAGGCGTCGTTGAAGAAATCGACCAGCGCCATACGCTCATCCGTGTCCACGCCGCTCTCATCGAGCAGCGACATGATGTGCGTCCACGATCCGTCGGATATTTCACCGGCGACGTAGCGCGAAAAGAGGAGAGACAGCGGAGCGGTATCCGTTCGGCGAGCAACCAGGGACATGGGCATAACAGCTCTTGGGGTTTGGATGAGGGTGCGATAATTCGCTACCCTAGAGCAGTTTGCAAGGACTATGCCAAAGATCCTAATCCTGGCCTTCGAGGACGATTTCCTTCCGCAGCCGGGCGACCGGTATGCTGAGCTGCTCCCGGTATTTCGTGACGGTGCGCCGCGCGATCTGGAAGCCGCGCTCCTCGAGGAGATCGGCAATCTTCTGATCTGAGAGCGGCTTCGTCTTGTCCTCGTTTTCGATGATGCTCTCGATGATGGCCTTGACCTCCTTGTTGGAGATCTCCTCGCCGCTGTCGGTCGAGAGACCTTCGGAGAAAAAGTACTTCAGCTCGTAGACGCCGAACTCCGTCTGGACATATTTTCCGTTCACGACGCGGCTGACCGTCGAGATGTCCATGTCGATGATCTCGGCGATGTCTTTCAGGATCATCGGCTTCAGGTAGCCTTCGCCGTACTTGAAGAAGTCATCCTGCAGCTCCACGATGGCGTGCATCACCTTCGTCATCGTGTGGCGCCGCTGGTTGATGGAATTGATGAACCAGCGGGCGGACTCGAACTTGTTCTTGAGGAACTTGCGGGTCTCTTCGTCGACCCCGTTGCGGGATTCCTTCTCCTTCTTCTTCTCGGCGGCGATCTTGTGAAGCATACGGCGATACTGCTGCGAGATGCGCAGCTGCGGCGCGTTGCGTCCATTCAGCGTGATGATGAAGTCGCCGTCCACGTAGCGCACCGTGAAGTCCGGCGTGATGTAATTCTGCTGCGCCGTGAATTCACCCTCGCCGGGCTTCGGATTGAGCCGGTGCTGAATGAGATCGTAGGCCTCTTTCAGCTCCTCCTCGTCAACGTTGAGTTTCTTCATGATGGAGCTGAAGTGCTTCATCGTGAAGGCCTTGTAGGTTTCGTCGAGCATGCGTATCGCCGTGTCGCGGCCGTCGACGTCCTCGGGCATGTTTCGAAGCTGCACGAGGAGACACTCCCGAAGATCGCGCGAGCCGATGCCGACCGGATCGAGACGCTGCACCTTCTGGAGCACCTCCTCGACGTCGTCGTCCGTCAGCATGATGCCGTGATTGAACATGATGTCGTCGATGATCGACTCGAGCGGACGGCGAAGATAGCCGTCCTCATCGATGGACCCGATGATCTGCTCGGCGATGACCTCTTCATCCTCGGAGAGATCCAAAAACGAGAGCTGGTCGCGGAGATGCTCGACCATCGTCTCGTTCGAGGGCATAGGCATCTCGCGATCGTCTTCCTCGCTGCTGCGATCCACGCGGGCCTTGTATCCGTAAAGGTCGTCGGTGCTGTTGAGGAGCTCGTCCCAGTCAAACTCGTCCTCCTCGTTACCCTCCTCCTCTCGGACATCATCCGCTTCGGCGCGCTCTTCTGCCACCTCCTCCTGATTGTCGGACAGCTCCAGGTCGTCCTCTTCCTCCCCCTCCTCCAGCATCGGATTGATCTCCATCTCGGCCTTGATGCGCTGTTCGAGGGCAAGGGTCGGCAGCTGCAGCAGTTTGATGTACTGAATCTGCTGCGGAGATAGCTTCTGCTGAAGCTGCTGCTTTTGTTGGAGATTTAGCATATCACCTTCACTTGTCCTCGGTCGAGATTACGACGACTGGAGATCGCGTTCGCGCGTCTCACACGCATCCCGAAAGCGCTCGTACCACGCTTGGCCGTACTTTCGTGTAAGCGGTGTCCGCAGGAAATCGTGGAGCTTGACACCGTCACGGCGCCCCTTCCTACCTGCGGACGTGCAGAGAAACACACGTTCATAGTTCAACGCATCGTGCTCGCCGAGCTTTTCGACGCGCACGGGAAACAGATGGCAAGAAATCGGCTTGGGGAAGTCGATCCGGCCCTCCTCATGTGCCAGCTGAATGGCGCACTTGGCCACCGGGCCGTCGTAGGTCACGAAAACACACTCCGCGCCGTCTACGCAGGTCGTCGCATATTCTTCCTTGCCGACCTCTTCCCAGACACCCTCGTGCTCGATCACATCGATAGCCTCCTGCCGGAGGTATTTTCGGACGACAGGAAGAATTTCTTCGAGCACCGCCCGCTCTTCGGATTCCAGCGGAGCCCCCGAATCCCCGTGCACGCAGCAAGCTCCGTGACAGGCGCCCAGATTACAGCAAAAAGGCGCATTTACCAGGTCATCGGCGACCAATACGTCATCTACCGCAAACATAGTGCCTCAAACGTAGAACTCCCCCTGTCCATTGTCAAACGAATACGGTTGCGATTGTGTTATTTGCTGAAAGAACAAATGTTTAGGAGGTGCAGAATTCCACCTGCTTTAAACCCGAAAAAATCGTGGCGGGCCGGACATCACCACGTGCGGCGCTCCCGCCGACGGCAGTTCATTCCGGATCTTTGTCACCGGACACGTATCTTGGCACCACGTCTTGACATCACCGCCGGTGTCCGTCCCATTCTGACGTCCATGCGTAATGGTTGTGGCCGTCGTCACTACGTAACGGTCGTAGCCGTCTACCGCACGGCGGACGGACTAAAGTGATATCCGATTTGCGTGCATCTCTATGAACGTGCCCGAACCCAGCGAAGTTTTGTCGCCCCGCAACCAGCCGTCCGAGGAAGACGTCGAGAAGGCATTGCGGCCGACGACGCTGGACGACTTCATCGGACAGGAGAAGATCAAGGATAACCTGCGCGTCTTCATGACGGCTGCCCTGCGTCGCGGCGAAACGCTCGATCACGTACTCCTCTCCGGTCCTCCAGGACTCGGAAAGACGACGCTCGCGTACATCATCGCGCAGGAGATGGGTGCGAGCATCAAGACCACGAGCGGGCCCGTACTCGAGAAGCCCGCCTCGATCGCCGGGCTTCTTACGAACCTGGAAGAACGCGACGTCCTCTTTATCGACGAGATCCACCGCCTCAGTCCCGTCGTGGAAGAATATCTCTATTCCGCGATGGAGGACTACCGGATCGACATCGTCATCGACTCCGGCCCGAACGCGCGAAGCGTCAAGCTGACGCTGCCGCCGTTCACGCTCATCGGAGCCACGACTCGTAAAGGCTTGCTGACGGCGCCTCTTCGCGCACGCTTCGGTATCGATTTCCGCTACGACTACTACACGGCGCGCGTGCTCCAACGCATCGTCGAGCGGTCATCGGGCATACTGGGGGTCGGCATCGACAGCGGCGGCGCGGAGGAGATCGCCCGCAGAAGCCGCGGCACTCCGCGCATTGCCAACCGCTTGCTGCGTCGCACGCGAGACTTCGCCGAGGTGGAGGGCGACGGTTCGATCACGCG
>CAZQAS010000226.1:0-4879 GCA_964591285.1 uncultured Rhodothermales bacterium | reverse complement strand
GACGCCCGCATCTCGGAGCTTGCCGCGCTCGTTCATCTTCCTGAAGTGCGACTGCTGGACTACCCCGCACAGCTTTCCGGCGGACAGCGGCAACGTATCAGTCTCATGCGCGCGCTTATGCTCGATCCGGACGTGCTCCTGCTCGACGAGCCCCTCGGCGCGCTCGATCCGATGATCCGCGCCGGGCTGCAGGATGAGCTGCGCGAGATTTTCGAGACCCTCGGAAAAACGGTCGTCATGGTCACGCACGACATCGGCGAGGCCGCTCACTTCGCCGGACGCATCGTGCTCATGCGGGAGGGTCGCATCGTCCAGACCGGCACGCTTCGAGAGCTCCTTCACGAGCCCGACGATCCATTCGTAGAGGAGTTCATCCGCGCGCAGAGATCCCCACTGGAAGCATGAGAATGGAAGTTGTGTTCATGGTGATCGCCTTTGCGTCCGTGACGACGCATGGCGTGGCTGCGCAAGTTGAACCGCCCCCTCCGTCCCCGCAGCAGCCGCAAGCAGCCGCGGACGCTCGAACCCTCACGACCGGCTCGAAGACGTTTACGGAGTCGGTCATCCTCGGGGAGATCGCCGCGCGGACCATCGAAGCCGCAACCGAGCATCCGACCGAACACCGCAACGAGCTCGGCGGAACGCGCTTCCTCTGGAACGCACTCCAGAGCGGCGACGTCGACGCCTATCCCGAGTACACGGGGACCCTCCTCCAGGAAATCCTTGCGGGCGAAAACGTGGCCCGCGAGGATCTCGAATCTGCCCTTCGCACGCGCAACGTGGGGATGACTCGCCCGCTCGGCTTCAACAATACCTACGCGATCGGCATGCAGAAGGAAACGGCGGAGCGGCTCGGTATCGAGACGATCTCCGACCTGCGCGATCACCCCGATCTCACCTTCGCCTTCAGCAACGAGTTCATGGACCGCGCTGACGGCTGGCCGGTGCTGCGCGACCATTATCGCCTCCCGCAGCAGAACGTTCGCGGGATGGACCACGACCTCTCCTATCGCGGCCTGGCCTCCGGCTCCATTCAGGTCACGGACCTATACGCCACCGACGCGGAGATTGCCTACTACGATCTGGCCGTGCTGGAGGACGATCGAAGCTTCTTCCCGGATTATCAGGCCGTCTATCTGTACCGGCTGGATGTCCCGGCCCCGGTCGTCGCGGCCCTGACCCGCCTCGAGGGCAGCATTTCTGAGGAGGAGATGCGCGCGATGAATGCCGCCGCGAAGATCGACGGCACGTCGGCGGCGCAGATCGCGGCCGATTTCGTCCGCGAAATCCTCGATCTGGAGACCACCGGCCTGGTCCAGCAGGCCACGCGCGCCTCCCGCATCTGGCGCCACACGAAGGATCACCTCTACCTGGTGGCCATCTCCCTTTTCGCCGCCATCCTCCTCTCTATTCCGCTCGGCGTCATCGCGGCCAAGTTCGACCGCGTCGAACAGATCATCCTCGGCATCGTGGGGATGATCTACACGATCCCCGCCCTTGCACTGCTCGTCTTCATGATTCCGCTGCTCGGTATCGGCGGCCCGCCGGCCATCCTCGCGCTGTTCCTCTACAGCCTCCTCCCCATCGTTCGCAACACGCACGCCGGGCTGAAAGACATCCCGCCGGACATCGGCGAGTCGGCCGATGCGCTGGGTCTGCGACCGTGGGCAAAGCTTCGCCTGGTGGAGCTGCCGCTGGCCTCGCGGGCTATCCTGGCGGGCATCAAGACCTCCGCCGTGATTAACATCGGCACGGCCACGCTCGGCGCGCTGATCGGAGCAGGCGGGTACGGGCAGCCCATCCTCACGGGAATTCGGCTGGATGACGTCGGCCTGATCCTCGAAGGCGCCGTGCCGGCGGCCCTGCTTGCATTATTCGCACAGGGGCTCTTCGAACTTGCCGAGCGGTTCATCGTCCCAAAAGGCCTGAAGCTCGCCGCCGGATAGCGCGGCCGCCGCGTCAAACGCAGACCCGGATGCGACACAGGCCCTCGGGTTTCAGCTTAGCCCAAATACAGCATCATCATACAGGCCACATGCATCAAGTCGCCGCCCCCAACACCACCGACGAACGCCTGACCGATCTCCGCGAGCGCCTGGGCCGCGTGATGGACCTGCGCGCCGCCGCCTCCGTGCTCTCCTGGGATCAGGAGACGTACATGCCCGATGGCGCCGCCGAGGCGCGGGCCGCGCAGCTGGCGACCGTCCAGTCGCTGGCGCATGAACACTTCACCTCCGAGGAGGTGGGCCGCCTCTTGGAGGACCTCGAGCCGCTCGTAGCGGACCTCGACCCGCTCTCTATCGATGCCGCGCTCGTGCGCGTCGTCGGGCGCGACTTCCAGAAGGCCCGGAAGCTCCCGCCGGACCTCGTGGCCCGCTTCGCGAAAGCCGTCAGCCGCGCCAAGCAGGCCTGGAAAAAGGCGCGTGCGGAGGACCACTTTGCACATTTCGAGCCACACGTGCGCACGCTCATCGAGCTGAATATCGAGAAAGCGGAGGCCTACGGCTACGAGGACCACATCTACGACGCGCTGCTCGACGATTACGAGCCGGGCATGAAGACGGCGCTCGTCACGGAGATCTTCGACGACCTCCGGAAGGAGCTCGTCCCGATCGTCCAGGAGATCGCCGACCGGCCGCCGGTAAACGACGCGATTCTCCATCAGCGCTTCGACACCGGCCTTCAGTGGGAGTTTGGGATGGAGGTCATCAAAGATTTCGGATACGACCTGCGGAGGGGACGGCAGGACCTCTCCGCCCATCCCTTCACGACGAGCTTTTCGATCACCGACGTGCGCATCACGACGCGCTTCTCGGAGGAGTTTCTCTCCACCGGGCTCTTCGGCACGCTGCATGAGGCGGGTCACGCGCTCTATGAGCAGGGCGTCGACATGGACCTCGAGCGCACGCCCCTGGCCGACGGTGCGTCGCTCGGCATGCACGAGTCACAGTCACGCCTCTGGGAGAACCTCGTCGGGCGTAGCCGCCCCTTCTGGCAGCGCTACTATCCGCGTCTGCAGAGCACCTTCCAGAAGCAGCTCGAAGGCATCTCGCTGGAAACCTTCTATCGCGCGATCAACAAGGTCGAGCCGGGGCTCATCCGGGTCGAGGCTGACGAGGTCACGTACAATCTCCACATCATGCTGCGCTTTGAACTCGAGAAGGCGCTTCTCGACGGCACGGTCGATCCGAGCGATCTACCTGCGCTCTGGACGCAGAAGATGGGCGAGTATCTGGGCATCAAGCCGGAAAACGATGCCGACGGCGTGCTGCAGGATATCCACTGGTCGCTCGGCGCCTTCGGCTACTTTCCGACGTACGCGCTCGGGAATCTGATGTCGACCCAGATCTTTGAGCAGGCCGGGCGCGAGCTGCCCGATATCGAGGAGAAGATCGCCGAGGGCGACTTTGCTGAGCTGCTCGAATGGCTCCGTGAGAAAATCCACCGATACGGCCGGAAAATGGATGCCCTCGATCTGCTCGAGCATGCGACGGGTGAAGGGCTCAGCGCGGCCAGCTGGCTGGCCTACGTGCGGCGGAAGTTCGACCAGATTTATCGGGCCAGCGCCTGATGCATTCGTGGCTCGACCGGACCTTTCAGATCTCGGAGCGAGGATCGTCGGTCCCGACCGAGCTGCGCGCCGGCTTCGTGACGTTTCTCACGATGGCATACATCCTGCTCGTCAATCCGCAGATCCTGTCGGATGCGGGCATGCCGGCGGCCGACGTCGTCTTCGCGACGGCCGTTGCGTCGGCGATCGCGATGATCGTGATGGCCTTCTACGCGAACTATCCCTTCGCGCTTGCACCGGGTATGGGACTGAACGCGTACTTCGCCTATAGCGTTGTGCAGGGGATGGGCGTCAGCTACACGACCGCGCTCGCGGCCGTCTTTCTCGAGGGGCTGCTTTTCCTCGCACTGGCCTTCGGCGGGATTCGCGCCGCGGTTCTCAATGCGGTTCCGATGACGCTGAAGGCGGCGATCACGAGCGGGATCGGGCTGTTTCTGACGGTCATCGGATTCCAGAACGCGGGGATCGTGGTCTCGAGCCCGGCGACGCTCGTGACACTGGGCGACCTCGCCTCAACGGGCGTTCTTCTTTCGCTCATGGGACTCGCGCTGATCGGCGTGCTGCTCGCGCGCGGCATCACAGGAGCGATCATGATCGGCATCGTCGCCGTGACGGCGCTGTCATGGGTCCTCGGCGCTTCGCCCCTTCCCGGCGCCGTTTTCACGCTCCCGAGCCTGCCCGAGGAGACGCTCGTCGCCTTCGATTTCGAGACGCTCCTCTCCGCTCAGCTCGTGACGGTGGTCCTGGCTTTCCTGTTTGTGGATTTCCTGGATACGGCCGGTACCCTCATCGGCATCGGCAAGGCGGGTGGTTTTCTGGATGAGAAGGGCGACCTCCCGGAGGCGGATCGCGCCTTTACGGCCGACGCCGTCGGCACGACGGTGGGCGCTCTGCTCGGAACGAGCACCGTAACGAGCTACATCGAGTCGGCGACCGGTATCGAAGAAGGCGGACGGACGGGCCTCACGACGCTGGTCGTGGCCGGGCTCTTCCTGCTGGCGCTTTTCGTGACGCCGCTGGTCACGGCCGTACCCGCTTTCGCGACCGCGCCGGCGCTGATCGTGGTTGGGGCACTGATGATGGGCAGCGTACGGGACATCGAGTGGAATCGGATCGACGAGGCGCTCCCCGCTTTCTTGACGATCGCCGCGATGCCGCTGACCTATTCGATCGCCAACGGCATCGTATTCGGGATCGTGGCGTACGTGATCATCAAGCTCTTCAGCGGACGGCGGCGCGACGTGCATTCGATCCTCTACGTACTCGCGGCCCTGCTTATCCTGTATTTTGCCTTCCTGGGGACCGCCT
>CAZQAS010000225.1:0-4902 GCA_964591285.1 uncultured Rhodothermales bacterium | reverse complement strand
GATTCGATCAGCCGAACCAGGTCCTCGCGATCGAGGTCACGCAGCATCTCGTCGAGCGGGCGTGACAACACACCCTTGCTCTCCAGCGAGGCCATCAACGCGGCTACGATGTGGCGACACCATGTGCCACCCACGTAGGGACAGGTGCATTTGGCCGACGTGATCCCCTCGTCGTCGTGGCGGATGGTCACGTGGTATGGCGTAATATCGCTGCCCTGCACGTAGGCCTCCACCTCGGTAGCGGAGCTACGCTTTAAGGACTTAACGGCGCCGGCTTCGACGTACGATTTCCCGCGAATGAGCGAGTCCTCCTCCGTGTTTCGCTCGATGGTCTCTTCCGATAATCCGGGAATTCTCATGGGGATGATCTGGATCGAATGGTGTCATTGGTGGACGCACGGCAAGCGTGAGCCATCACACCCTCTCACACCTGTATCGCCATCTGTACGCACATCGTTGCATGAACATACGAACGCTCTGCACGTGGGCGCGGTTTGTTTCAAACATAATACGACAACAGGTGTGACCCACTTAAATGATACGTATCTCGCACGTGCTGATCGCCGGGCTGCTGATGGCCTGCTTGGGTTGCGGCGAAAGCCGGCCGCAAACGAGCGACATTCGCGACGCCATCCAGGATATCGTGCAGGGCGATACCACCTCCAGCGGGCGGGCGGAAGAGGCGAGCGCACTTGGCGATTCCGAATCCGTTCACAACTTTTACGAACAGCGCGGATTCGACCCGGCGTTTGTGGATGTGTCGACGGAGCAACAGAACGTCCGCGCCGCCCTCACTGAACTCTGCGCGGCAGAGGAACACGGACTGAACCGGGCTGACTATCTAACCGAGGCCCTCCAGCAGAGCATCGAACAGGCATTTGCCGAGGATGCGCCGTCGGACTCGGTCCGCACGCGCCGGCTTGCAGCGCTCGACGTCGCCCTGGCATCCACGCTGCTTGACTACACGTCGGACGTCATCACCGGCCGCGTCAACCCGACCGATTTCGGCGACTCGTGGCAGACGCCGGTCCATACGATCGACCCGGCGAGAATGCTGGCCCAAGCCGTCGCGGACGATTCACTCGGGAGCATCTCCGAGCGAGTCTCGAGTACTCATCCCGAATATGCGGCCCTGCGCGAGGAGCTTAGTCGCTATCGGTCGATCGCGTCGCAAGGTGGGTGGGCAACCGTGTCCCAGGGAGAGGCCCTCACCGAGGGGGCGACCGGCGAGCGAGTTGAGGCAGTGGTGCGCCGCCTGGCCGCCTCAGGCGATCTCGACTCCACGATGCTCGTTGACTCGCAGGCGCTCAACGATACGACGACGCTCAGTGAAACGACGACAGCCGACGATTCGAGGAGTCCGTCTGACTCTACTCTAGAGTATGACGAGCGCATCGCAGAGGCCGTTCGCTCATTCCAGCAGCGGCACGGGCTCGAAACCGATGGCGTCGTGGGCGAGAGCGTCATCCAGGCGATGAACGTCCCGGCCGATGAGCGGGCGCGGCAGATCGAGCTGAACCTCGAGCGGTGGCGATGGATTCCCGCTCAGCTCGGCGGGCGATATATCTACGTCAACATCCCGGCCTTCGAGCTGCACGCCTTCGAGGACGGCACGGAGCAGATGTCGATGGCCGTCGTCGTGGGCGAGGAGTACGACGATCAGGCGACCCCGGTCTTCTCCGACACGATGGAGTACGTCGTCTTCAACCCCTACTGGAACATCCCTCAGAGCATTGCCGAGGAGGAGATCCTCCCCAACGCGCGCGAGGATGACGGCTACCTCGAACAAAATCGCTACGAGATCGCCACAAGCTGGAGCGAGGATGCGGAGGTCGTGCCGCCCACACCCGAGAATCTCGACATGGTGGAGAGCGGCCGCTACCGGCTCCGCCAACAGCCCGGCCCGCAGAACGCCCTCGGACGCATCAAATTCATGTTTCCGAACGAATTCAATATCTATCTCCACGACACGCCCGAAGACTACCTGTTCGAACGGGCGCAGCGGGCCTACAGTCACGGATGCATCCGCGTCGAGCGGCCCGTCGAGCTCGGCGACTTCGTCTTTACGAGTGACGAGTGGGACGCCGACGACATACGGAGCGCGATCGATAGCGGCGAGCGGCAGATACAAAACCTGCAGAGTCCGTTGCCGGTCTACATTCTGTATTGGACCGCCTTCGTCGATGCTGAGGGGAGGATGAATTTTCGAGAGGATCTGTACGGGAGCGACGACGAACTGGACGAAGCGCTCCGGCAAAGCGCGCCGGGCGAGAGCGCCGTTCCGTGCGAGACGCTGCTCTCCGCTCTTGATACGGATTCGTAGGCCGTTGCCGTGAATCGCGAAGCTGCTTGGCCCATCGTCGCCGCCGCACTCATCGCCATCGTCGGCATCATGGCCATCCTGTGGCCCTACCGGCCGGACATCACACCCGGGGGAGTCGATCTGGAGGCGGAGATCGAGCGCGACGTGCTGACCGACGTGGCGGACTCGTATCGACCCGAGGTGGCGGCGTTTTCCGTGCGATTCAAGGACATCGTTACGCCGTTTCGCATCATGGGGATGTTCGTCATGCCCGGCGAGGCAACGACCATCGAAGTGGTGGATCCGGACCCGGCCGCGCAGTACACGATCGAGGCCGGTGGCGGGGAGCTTGAACCGGTCGGAGATCATGCGTGGCGCTGGCGTGCACCGGAGGAGCCCGGCATCTACCCGGTGCACGTGGACCAGCGAGATAACGTGACGACGGCCTTTGAGTCCACCGTTACGCTGAATGCCTTCGTGATGGTGCCGTACGAATTCGACCAGGAGTCGCTTAACGGCTACCGCATCGGCAGCTACCGAAGTGAGCCGTACCAGGACAATCCGATGTACCAGCCTCCGGAGGGCTTCGTCGAAGTCACGCCGGACGTCGAGCAGGTGCTCGTTTCTCCACACTTCACGCTCGGGCAGTTTCTGTGCAAGCAGGTAGATCCCTATCCCAAATACCTCCTTCTAAAAGAGGAACTGCTGCTTAAGCTCGAGATGGTGCTGCGCGAGATCAACGAGCGGGGCATCCACACGCCATCGCTGCACGTGATGAGCGCCTTTCGCACCCCGTTCTACAACCGTCTGATCGGCAACACCACGTCCTATAGCCAGCATCTGTATGGGGGCGCCGCCGACATTTTCGTGGACACGGACGACGACTCCTATATGGATGACCTGACCGACGATGGAGACGTCACGGCGGCCGATGCGGTGTTCATGGCGGAGATCGTCGACGACCAGCGCGGCGAGCCGTGGTACGAGCCGCTGACCGGTGGTCTCGGTGTCTACGAGCCGACGCCGCATCGCGGACCGTTCATCCACGTCGACGTTCGCGGCGAACCCGTACGATGGTAGCCCGCGACGGGCTGGTCCAGGAAAGCCGGGAACCGGGCCGATCCTACTCCAGCACCTGCACCTTGAGGTGCGACGGGTGTTCTCGCGAGAAGTACACCCGGTGCGTCGCGTAAAATCCCGGCGCGGAGATCCCCAAACGCCCACCCTTCCGTCGTCCGTCTGGAGGCTGTCGAGCTGTAGGGCATGCGCTGCATGAGGATGGGGTACGCCTGCGAGGAGTCTTTCGGAACGTAAATGGACGTGAAGAGCCGCGCGCCGTCCCGCATCGGAACGCGGCGCTCGATCTTCGTATAGTGTTGGCGGATGTAGAGGGAGTCCTCATCCACCTGCGCCGCCGCAGGATTCGCCCAGAGCGGCACGAAAACGACGGTAAGGAGGACGATCTTTACTGACAATTTCATTCTTCGGCAGGCTATTTTTAGCGCGCGCGGGATAGTGGCAAAGCGCGTTGCCGATCCCGCGTGCAACCCGCAACCGCGGAGGGCCGGATCGGCAGTGTACCCTTACTTGTGAAATTCAGATGCAACGATTCAAAGCCGTAGCATTGATCATTCTTCTATCCTCACTGGCCGCCTCACCGGCGGCGGCGCAGGAACAGATTTTCGGCGTACCGTCAAGCCAGGAGCTTGCCGGCGAGGGATGGAGGGGGTTCACCGATGTCGAGTTCATGTTGCACGCCGTGCTGATCCTCACGCTTGCGGCCATGCTCGGAGCGGCCGTCGCCTACCATCCACGCACGCGCCGGGTGGTCGATACGATTGAGGAAGCCGAAGCACCGAAGGTCTATATCACCTACTCCGCCGTCGGCGCGATCATCGGAATCATGGTCGTCCAATTCGGCCTCGTGGTTGGCTTCGTCGTCTTCGGCATCGGCGGGCTGATCCGCTTTCGCACGACACTACCTTCGGCCACGAATACCGGCCGCCTGATATTCGTTACGCTAATCGGGCTTTCGGCGGGACTCGATTTTCCACACCTGGCCGTCCTCGCTACCGCCTTTGCCATGGCACTGATTTTCGTGCTGGATTCGAAGGTCACCTATCGAATCGAGGTGAAAGGACTTGAAAAAGAGCTCGTCGAAGATGCCACGCATGCCTATCGGCAAGCGCTCAGCCAGCATGGATATCACCTGATCAATCAGAGCCGAAACCTGTCGAAAGGCCGCGTCACACTGATCTTCCAGACGTCGTACCGCACGAAGCGACGCGAGATCCAGGAGGCGTTTAATGAGACCATCCCGGACCGGGTCCGCGGTACGATCGATTGGGAGGTGGTCTAGCCATCGCAATGTGATCGAACCGTGAGGTGCTTTCGTGACGGCGTGATCTAATCGTATCCGTCGTTCGCCACCAGATCGGATACCTTCAGGCTGCGAAGAAGGGCCGTCTTCTTGAGTTGGTGTCCCTCCATGCGCTTGAGCACGTCGTCGAGCGTGCGGATCGCATTCACGATGAAGGGCCCCTTGTTGAGCATCACGCACTCGGCGCGTTCGGCCATCGCCGCATCGGTGATCTCTGCGC
>CAZQAS010000224.1:0-5114 GCA_964591285.1 uncultured Rhodothermales bacterium | reverse complement strand
CCTCGCATCCCGCCGGGCGCTTTCATCCGGTGCTCTTCTATGGATTCGCCATTGCAATTGCGTGGACGGCATGGACGCCGCTGCTTCGAGGGCAACGCGACCGCACTGCCGGGCGGCGGTTCGCGATAAATGCTACATTCGGTATGGGTTTCGGTCGTGGCCGGACGCATCGAGGAATCGGACGAGACCAAAAGGTACGCCGATCGCCTCGCGTTCGACGGGCTTCCCGACGTCGATCCCGAGGCTCGAGAAGTGCGCAAGGACCTGCTCCGGTGGCAGCCCGGCTGACGTCGGCAACCCGCACGAACCAGTTTTGGATGACGATGAGAATACCGTTCGAGGCCGAAATCGACGACTTCAACGAGATGGCCGGCTTCCTGTACCTTGAGGACGACTTCCTCGTCTTCGATTACGACGTCTTGAAGCTCGGCATCCTGAAGGGCGACCATGACATCGTAAAAGCCGAGCGGGGACTGATAAACGACGTGCGGATAAAGCACGGCCTCTTCAAAGACCGACTCTTCGTGGCATCGCACAGTCCGAAGCTCCTGAACGAGATTCCCGGAAAGCACGCCACGGAGATCCAGCTGAATATCAAGAGACGGTACCGCCGCGACCTCGACGTCTTCGTGGACGCGGTGCTCGAGTGGGTCGATGAGAAACCTGCCTGAGGAGGTGCGGCGTGACGTCGAAGAGGAACCCCGACTAATGATCGCAATCAGACGGACCGTCGCTGTACTGCTCTCGACCTGGGTGTGCTGCGGATGTGCACAGCGGGCACTCCCGCCGAGTCCGACCTTGACCGAGAGTCGACACCTGGCTATCGAAGTAGACCATGTTTACCTCTGGGTCTCCCCTGGCGCCGAGGCCGAAATGGCAGCGCTTAGACGGGCAGGCTTCACGGTCGATGCCGAACCGACGCGCCATCCTGGACAGGGGACTGCCGCCGTGTCCGTCGAATTTGACAACGCGTATCTTGAGTTAATCTACCTTGACCCCGATGTTTCCGTCGATACGGATATGGAGGGGGAGGTAGCCGACTTCGAGCGTCGGAGCAAGTGGCGAGTAACGGGAGCCTCCCCTATCGGTGTCGGCCTGCATCGCACGTCAGAGGCATCTGGCTCCCTGCCCTTCTCGACGCGGCCCTACCGCCCAGAGTGGCTTCGCGAGGGAACGGCCATAGAGCGGCTCGGCGTTGCTGCAGACACCTTGGCTCCGCGACTGTTTATCGTGCCTGACTACCTCGCCGTCGAAGACTCCGCTGCCCTCGCCGCTCGCATGCGTGAGGACCCTACGTTAGCGGCATTGCTGGACCATCCTGTCGGCGTAAGGAGGTTGACAGGCGTCGGTATCACAGTCACAGATCGCCGCGGTCTCACCGAGCCAACGCGACTTCTAGCGGAGAGTGCAGTGGCAGAGTTTAAAGTAGGAGAGAGGCCGCTACTCGAACTCACATTCGATTCAGCACGGCGAGAAGAAGAAGTCGATCTCCGCCCGACCATGCCCCTTGTTCTTCGCTACTGAGTTCCGCTGCTGAGGCGGATGTCATTCGTGCGAAGCCTCAGCATGACGCTATCATATGACCGGACCCAAGAATCCGATCTCCTCGGCAACGTCCAGCAAATCAGGAGGTGTTCACCGAGGAGAACGGGGCAGGCTAATCCTGGCCGTCAGCCAGGATTTCCTCAACCGCGCCGGCAAACGCATCCACTTCGTCGGCCGACGTGTAAACGTTCGGCGCGACCCGAACAAGCGGTGGCCCGCTCCAGGCGTCTTCGCTGGGACCCCCCACGAATATATTGTATTCGTCGAGTAAGCGGCGCGCCAGCGCGTCCGAGTCCCACCCGTCGACGTAAAAAGAGGCGATGCCGCACGATCGGCCTTTGGACAGGTCCGTCACGACGTGGATTCGCTCGTGCTCTGAAAGGCGAGCTGCCCAGCGGCTGGTGAGGTAGTGGAGCCGTTCGGCCTTTCGTTCGACGCCGAGGGTCTCGAGGAAACGCACGGCGTCGGCGACCGCCATGTCGAAGGCAGGCGTCTCGCTGCCTCGGACCTCGAACTTGCGGATGTCCTCGCGAAGCGGACCGTCATTCCATGACGGAGGAGGCGGCCATAGGTCGCCGATGCGGCTCTGACGTACATAGAGGAGGCCCGTGCCGAGCGGCGCCTGCAACCACTTGTGGCCGCTGGTGCCATAGTAGTCGCAGCCTAGGTCGGCGAGCCGAAAGGGGATATGACCGAACGCGTGCGCACCGTCCACGATGGTCTGTATTCCGCGACTGCGCGCTGCTTCGCAGATTTCGCGCACGGGTAAGATGTGGCCCGTTCGCCAGGTCATGTGGCAAAACAGAACGACGCGCGTCTGATCCGTAAAGGCGTCCTCGAATCGAGCAACGATTTCATCGGGCGGCGGGTACGGGCCCCCTAGGTCGATTTCGCGGTAGACGATGCCCTCGCGGCTCACCCGCTGCTGCCACACGGACCACGTCGACCAGTAGTCCTCGCGCGTCGTGAGCACCTCGTCTCCAGGCTCGAGCTCGATGCCGAGCTGCGCTATCTGGAGGCTCTCGGTGCCGCTCCGAGTGAGGGCCAGCTCTTCCGCATCGCAGCCGATCGCTTGCGCGGCGGCGCGCCGCGACTCCTCGCGACTGCGTTGAACCGAAGGATCCGATTCGTGCAGTAAAGGCGCCTTATTTATGCTGTTGAGGTCTGCCACGAGGCCCGCCTGGACCGATCGCGGCGCGGGACTGAGACCATGGTTGATGTTGATCACATCCTCCCTGAGGTCGAATGCCTTCCGTACGCCGCGCCAGAACTCCTCATCGGGGGCGGCTTCGGCAGGACGCACATTGGCTGGCGGGTCCCATGCGGGCGCAGTGCCCGCAGGAGCACCTGAACTCTTGCCCGCCAGCAGCGCACCGCCGCTTAGGAGTGATGCTCGAAGAAATTCACGGCGGTTGGACATGTCTCTCTCTCCGAGTCTTGCAGAAAATTTTCGACAGATGATGCGTTGATATGCAGCAGTAACGGTGCATTCTGGTAAGCGGTCGGCGAGCGCAGCGCCTGCTACCGCGGTCGCGCCTACTGCGTGAGTAGGCCTCGGCCGGAAGCGCTGGACTGGACACGTCTCGGGCTCAGGGAGCTTAGGCCATTGTATTTTTCACTTCATCCTCTAATTGCATCGCGTCTCACCGGACCAACCTAAAACGAGCGTACCAACTTCCTCATCATGTCGAGGTGCGGACATCACTCACCGGAGGCGCGCGACGGGTGAGGCTCAAGCGAGGTGAGATCCGCGATCTGCACCGGCTCCCCCGATTCGATGCTCTTGCGGGCGGCGATTCCGATCAGAATCGACATTGCACCGTCGCGGCTGCCGGCCCGGTGCCGCAGCGGATCCGGCATATCCGGCTCCCGGAAAATCTCGTTCTGCAGGCGGACGTCGCCGCCACCATGTCCTCCCCGATCCTGGTGCACGCGGATCTGTTCGTAATCCTCGCTGAAGTTATCCATCACCATGATCTCCTCGAAGTCGGAGGCTTCCTCGACCTCCTCCTGTGACATTCCCTGTGCGTATAGTTCTGCCTGATCGATTCGCTCCCGCTCTCTCCAGGGGATTCCGTGCCAGGCGTCGATCCTCCCGTCGAAGCCGTTGAAGGCGATCTGCATCCCCTCGTAAGGCGAGTAGGTGGTCAAGGAATAGGTCACCTGTACGTCGTTGGCGTATTTGATCTGAACGGACATCTTATCGTAGATGTCGATCTCATGTCGCCAGAGGCAGCTGTCCCTGATGTAGCCGTCGTAGTGCTCGTTGGCCACGTAGAGATCCATATACATGGGGTTCTGGGTGATGTCCCAGTAGAAATCGCACCTGCTCTGATGGGGACACCCGCGACACTTCTCACCACGGAACGCATGATTGCTTCCATAATGCTCCAGTGCACCCTCCGCATAGACCTCGACCGGATCTGAATCGAGCCACCAGTTCAACAGGTCGAAATGATGCGTCGCCTTATGGACAAGGAGCGTGCCGCTGCTCGCCGTAATCCCGTGCCAGCGCCGGAAGTAGGAGGCTCCGTGGTACACATTGAGGTACCAGTGAAAATCCACTGAGGTAATTCGCCCCACTCGCTGATTGGCGAGCAGCTCTTTCAGACGCGTGTGATGGGGACTGTAGCGATAGTTGAAGCCGACGATGAGATTGCCCTGCGATCTCGCCTCCGCATCCAGGATCCGCTGACACTTCTCTTCGTCGGTGGTCATCGGCTTTTCGGTCAGCACGTCGATGTCCCGCTCCAACCCCTTGACGATGAACGTGTCGTGCGTGGAATCGACCGTGCAGACAATGAGCATGTCCGGGCCGGTCTGATTCATCATCTCGTCGAAATCCGTAAACGTCGGGCAATCCACGCCAATGTAGTTCTTGACAAAATCCAGTCGGCCCGGATTGATGTCGCAGAGACCAACGAACTCGGCGACATCTCCGTAGCGTTCGCGCACCGTTCGCCCCCAGAAGGTGGCGCCCCGAATGCCGGTGCCGACGAGGGCGATGCGCCGGGGTTGCCGGCCCCGGAAAGTGCTGCCGAAAACGTCCAGCGGACCTGCTAGCGCCGTGGCCGCCACGGCACCCGTCGTCTGTCTAATGAAATCCTTACGGGTGAGCTTTCGACGTGCCATGGTGATTATCCTGTCAGCGACTGTTGACGCTCCTCGGTATCTGCCATCCGGCGTTGGTATCCCGGCATCTGGGTGTCCATGCCATCGCCCGTCGCTTCTGACTACTTCGTCTAGTCGCGCGTCGCTCGCGCCATTCATCCCAAAATGGACGATACGATCCAAGCTCGTCAAATGACAAATCCTTCGGCTCGGACTGGATCCTCAGTCATTGCCTATGGATCCTCAACGAGCGGGGCCTCCACGCGTCGCACGGCAAGCCGAGGCATCAGACCCCACAGGGCTTATTTCGGCAGCCTTACTGTCTCACGGTCCCGTGCTCGTGCACGATCCTCCATCCTCCATCCGATCTCATAAAAACAAGCGTCTGGCGACCATCGACGTCGTGGCGCTCCCCGTCCCTAAGGAAGGAGACGCGTGGATAGTAGGTGACGATGCCA
>CAZQAS010000223.1:0-5141 GCA_964591285.1 uncultured Rhodothermales bacterium | reverse complement strand
ATCTCGGAAGTAGGACATGATGCGCACACCCGCTCTGTTCAGCCTTCTACTCCTGGTAGCGCTTTCAAGCCGCGTTGCGTCGGCTCAAGAGACCGCGACGGTCGCCGGAACGGTCGTGGATGCCGAGGAGGGATTTCCCCTTTCCGGAGCGAACATCGTGCTTTTCGAAGATGATGGGACGACGATGGTGACGGGCGCGGCCACCGATGCGGAAGGCCGCTACGAGATCAGCGGGATTCCCGCCGGCTCCTACGTGCTCGCCTTCCGATTCGTGGGCTACACCGAAGAGCGCATATCCGTCTCGCTGGCAACCGGTGAGCGGGAGACGGTGAACGCAACCCTGAATCCGACCGGATTGGACCTGAATACGGTCATCGTAACGGCTTCCCGCCAGGCGGAGAAAGTGCTGGATGCCCCGGCCTCCATCTCCGTTCTCGATACCGAGGAGATTCAGACCAACGCGCTCCCCTCGTCGGCCGCGGTGCTGCGCAATACGATGGGCATCGACATGGCGCAGACGGGCATTGACCGCTACGAGGTTGTTGTGCGGGGATTCAACAACGCCTTCTCCGGTGCCGCGTACGTACTGACGGACTATCGTCAGAGCGCGATCGCGTCACTGGGCGTAAATGCGTTTCAGATGATGCCCATCACGCAAATCGACCTTGACCGCGTGGAGGTCGTGCGTGGACCGGGATCCGCGCTGTACGGCGCCGGCGTCGACGCCGGGGTCATCCATTTCATCACGAAGGACCCATTCACGTATCCTGGCACTACGGTTACGGTAGGGGGCGGGATGCGGGACATGATCATGGCCTCGGCCCGACATGCCGGCGTCGTCAACGATCGGCTCGGCTACAAAGTCGTCGGCGATTTCTCGAGGGGAGAGGAGTGGCATTTTGATCCAGGGAATGCGCTAGACGCCGTTCAGCTTTGCAGCTTTCGTTCTGATATCGAGGGAGACGACGCGGTACGGGTGCCCTGCGCGGTGGAGGGCGAGACTCAGATCGTCGAGCGATTCCTGGACTACGACAACTACAAATACAACCTGAACGGTCAGCTCTCCTATCGCTTCCGGCCGGATGTGACGCTTAGCGCGAACGGCGGATTTTTATCATCAAAAAGCATCTTTCTCTCCGGGATCGGAACGCTGCAATCGGATGGTTTCGGCTACAGCTACGGCCAGCTTCGCCTTGATGCCGGAAATTTCTTCGCGCAGGCGTACGTGAACGCCAACAATGCGGGCGACTCGTTCGTCTACCGCGAAACCGCCGTTGAGGAGGTCATCGACAATTCCATCCTCTTCAATACACAAGCGCAGTACGATTTCGGACTGATGGATGATCGGGTCGGCGTCATCGTCGGTGCCGACTATGAGCTCACCTCGCCGGATACCGACGAAACGATCACCGGCCGCAATGAAGACGACGACCAGACGCATGAGGTCGGCGCGTACGTGCAGGGTATGACGAGCATAACTCAGCAGCTCGACGCGACGGCGGCGCTGCGAACCGATTACAACACGGTGGTCGAGCAAGTTCAGCTGTCGCCGCGGGCCGCGCTCGTGTACAAGCCGACCGCGGCGCATAGCGTGCGGGCAACCTACAATAGGGCTTTCTCCTCTCCCGGCACAAACTCGCTCTTTCTCGACATCGATGCCGGAGCCTTCGACGTGCTCACGATTCAGGCGCGCGGCGCGGCGGACGGCTACCATTTCCAGCGCGATTCAGAAGGCAATCTCATCGCATCGAGCCTGATTCCGCAGACCTTCGGCACCGACATGCCGGTCGGAATGCCGATGCCGGTTGTGTACCGCCAGGTCTACGGGGCCATTTCAGAAATCCCGACGGCCGACCTCCAGGCGATACTGGAGCAGCAGGGCATCGAGTTGTCCGAGCAGGAGGTGGCGAGCCTCGTCGCATTGCTCGACCCTGACGCCGGGACGAACGTGACGGGCTATACGCCCTCCGGCCCCGAGGGGCTCGGGTATGTGAATCTCACGACCGAAACACTGGACCGCTTTACCGACGACGTCGTCGACATCGAGCCGCTCAAACAGACCGTCAGTCAGACCTTTGAGGTTGGATACAAGGGTCTGCTTGGCGACAGGGTGCTCGTAGGCCTGGATGCGTACTACGTCCAGAAGCGAAATTTCGTGGGCCCGTTGGTCGTCGAATCGCCGTTCGTACTCGCGCCCGCGCCCGACGACGTCATTGCCGACCTCCAGCCGGCGATGGCGGCGGGCATCACCGGCCATGCGCAGCTAAATGAATACCTTCAATCGCAGGGCTACAGCGCCGACCAGGTGGCGGCCCTGCTGACCGCGCTGGCGAGACCCACGCTTCAGGAGAACCTCCCAGCCCAGGGCTCGCCCATCGGAATCGTACAACCGGTGGAAAACGATATAGCGGGCCAGTTGCTCCTGACCTACCGGAACTACGGCGAGGTCGATTACTACGGAATGGACATTTCGGCTGAGGTCATGGCGACCGAGCGGCTGGACGTCTTCGGCAATCTCTCCTGGGTAAATGACAACTTCTTCGGACCCGACGAGCTGGATGAGGAGGGCACCACGCTGCAGCTTGCGATGAACGCGCCGAAGCTCAAGGCGAAGGGTGGCTTTCGGTATTCCGTGCCGAATGGAATCCGCGCGAACGCGTCCCTCCGCTACACCGGCGGCTTCCGCGTGATCTCGGGACCCTACGAGGGCCAGGTCGATCCGTACACGCTGCTTGACGTCGGCCTCGGCTACGATTTTGGCGCCTACGTCCAGGGGCTGAGCTTCGACGTGACCGTCCTCAACGCGTTCGACGAAGTACATCGAGAATTCATCGGTGCACCGCAGCTCGGCCGAATGGCCATCGCCCGTCTGACGTACAACTTCGAATAGCGCCCCGCGCGGGCTCCTTCTCGTGCGGGTCTCGAGGCGCCGACGGTGAGGACGGATCCATCCACCCGATCAGCGCCTGCCCCGTGGTGCCCAACCGGCGAGATGCAGGGGCCTTGGTCGGATCTTCACGACCCTCTCGCGTTGACTACCGGGGGCGCATTGGCTAGTTTTTCGCGGACAAAAAATGTGCGTAGTAGAGCATCTCTAGAGAACGGTTCAGCAGTCGATGTTGGCGGAGTTCATTCCCTTTTTCATCATGGTGGCCCTGGCCACCGGAATGGCTTTTTCCCTCCTAAAGGGGGCGGAGCTGCTCGGACCCCGTCGCGGCAACCTCATCAAACAGGCCGCCTATGAGAGCGGGATGGATCCCGTCGGAACGGCGCGCGAGCGCTATTCCATAAAGTTCTACCTCGTAGCGATGATCTTTATCATCTTCGATGTTGAAATCGTGTTCATGTACCCGTGGGCGGTCAGCTTCCACGAGTTCATCGACGCCGGCGTTGCTTTCGGCGCCCTCGCGGTCGTCTCCTTCTTCATCATCATTCTCGGCGTCGGCTTGCTCTACGACATAAAGAAGGGTGGATTGGAGTTCGACTGACCGGTTGCGGCGTGCCGGCACGGGCGCGCTTCGCCTCACGGCGCTGCGGGACGTAACCGATATCTCCTCCTGAAACAGCGGATGTGATGGCACATTAAATCCCTAGTGTCGTCCGCCAAGGGCGACGAGTACGAGAACGCCTGACTGAAGCTTCGTTTGCACATAGACTTTTCGATCATATAAATCATGTCCCTCGACAACTCGATCGACGATCAGGGCTTCCTGACGACACGGGTGGACGCCGTCGTGAACTGGGCGCGCTCCAACTCGCTGATGCCGATGCCCATGGGACTCGCGTGCTGCGCCATCGAAATGATGGCCTTCGCCGGCCCGAAATACGACGCCGCCCGCTTCGGCAGCGAGGCCATGCGCTTCTCGCCGCGACAGGCCGACCTGATGATCGTGGCCGGATGGGTGTCCTACAAAATGGCCCACGCGATTCGCAGGGTCTGGGATCAGATGGCCGATCCAAAATGGTGCATCGCCATGGGCGCCTGCGCATCGACCGGCGGCATGCATCGTTGCTACGGCGTCGTCCAGGGCTGCGACAACTTTCTCCCCGTCGACGTCTACATCCCCGGGTGCCCGCCCCGACCGGAAGGCGTCCTACATGCATTGATGGACATCCAGGAGAAGATTCGCAACGAATACTCCGTCATTCAGGATCGGGCCGTCGGTGAGCCGGCGGATCAGGAGCGGCACCTGAAAGAACGCGCCCCACAGAGCCTCTCCGACCGCGTCGTGACCGAGTTCTCCTGATGCGCAGAGATTCCGACAACGTAGTTCCGAAGGTCGAAGGAGAACAGAGCCATCAGGCCCTCAAGTTCTTCTTCACGCCGGTCGACGAGCCCCGCGAAGACGCGTCGAACCATCTCGCCAAATCCACGACCCAGGTTTCCGAGGTCATCGACGCGCTGCGGGATCGTTTCGGTGACGACGTCGGGGACGTCCACGAGTATGCGGGCGAGCAGACCGTCTTCGTGGCGAAAGAACGAATCGCGGAGGTGGCTCGCTTCCTGAAAGAAGAGCAGGAGTTCTCCTACCTCTCCGACATCGGCGGCGTCGATCGGTTCACCGACGAGGACCGCTTCGAGGTATACTATAATCTGGTTTCTTTCGCGAAGCGGAAGCGAATTCGTCTGAAAGTTCGGGTGGATGAGGACGAACTCACCGTCCCCAGCATCACGCCGATCTACCGCGCCGCTAACTGGAACGAGCGGGAAGTCTACGACATGCTCGGCATCCGTTTCGAAAACCATCCGGATCTCCGGCGGATGTACATGCCGGAGGACTTCGAGTATTATCCGCAGCGCAAGGAATTTCCGCAGCTCGGCATTCCGGGGTCGCTGCCGCTGCCGCCGCAGACACCGGAGGGCGAGATCCAGTACGATCCGTTCCCCGCCGCGCATGGCCGCCCCACCCCGAAGAGCTACGAAGAACCCCGATCCCGCATCGAAGACGAAGAATAGCCCAACGCATTTCCGCCCGGTTGCTGGTTCGACGCTGATTGCGGAGAACCCTGCAACCTGCAACCTGCAACCTGCAACGAAACCATGCCCACTGCCCCGAGCTTTGCGTCCGCCGACCTCGGCCCCGCTTTCCGGTTCTGGCCGAGGCACAATGAGGCCATTTACGAGCGCTTGGAGAGCAAGC
>CAZQAS010000222.1:0-5175 GCA_964591285.1 uncultured Rhodothermales bacterium | reverse complement strand
CCGTGACCACCTTCTCTCCATTGCCAGCGATGGCCGTGCAATATCTTTTCCCCTCCGTCTGTGTACTCCTCCTCTGTGCCTGCGCCTCGCCCGGCGAGTGGCCGGCCGAGCCGGTCGGCGCGCAGATCCGCATTATGACCTACAACATTCACCACGGCGAGGACCTTGAGGGGGAGCTCAGTCTGGATCGAATCGCAGGGCTGATTGCCGCGCACGAGATCGACGTCGTGGCGCTGCAGGAGGTGGATAGCTATTGGGCGGAGCGGAGCGCCTTCGCCGATCAGCCGGGGGAGCTTGCCGAGAAACTCGGAATGGAGGTCTTCTACGCGCCCATCTACGACCTCGAGCCGGCGGCCTCACAGGAGGGGCGGCGCCGCTACGGTCTCGCCGTCCTGAGCCGCTTCCCGATCATCGAGCAGACGAACCACGAGCTCACGCGGCAGACCTACGAGGACGAAGTGATTAAGCTGCCGGGCTTCCCCGCGGTGACGCTGGATGTGGGCGGCGCGCGGCTGCACGTCTACAACACGCATCTGGATTACCGGCCGGATCCGACCATCCGGCAGATCGAAATTTCGGAGATGCTGGAGATCATTGAGGACGTCAAGGGCCCGATCATCCTCCTGGGAGATTTGAACGCACGGCCTGATGCGGCAGAGATGGACACCGTCTTCGCGCAGTTCGTGGATGCGTGGGGCGTTCGCGGATCCGGGGACGGCTTTACGTTTCCGGCCGGTGAGCCCGATCGACGGATCGACTACATCCTCGTGAGCGAGGAGGTTCGAGTGGATTCGGTCGCGGTCCTCGAATCGACGGCCTCCGACCACCGCCCGGTCGTCGCCGATCTTACCATTCGGGTCAAGAACTAACCTCCCGAGCGGTCTCTGCGCGAATCGCTACGCAGCAAACTGGAGATGCGGTGTTCGTCGTGTTGCCGCTCAACGGTCAGATCTAAATTGGCGGAGCTTACCCGACGAGAATGTTTAGAGCGGTTCCGATCGTCACGATCAGACTCACCAGCGCGACGATCTTCCAGGTCATATCCGATTGCATGTCCGACAGCTTTCGATCCATGCGTTCCTCGTACGCTCTGAAACGCTCATCCATCCGCTCCTCGAGGGACCGCATGCGATCCTCCAGCCGCAAGACGTCGCTTCGGGTTGCCATCTCCCCGAGAATGTGGGAGAGCGCTGTCGATTGGGCCTCGGTCATCTCCGCGCGCTGCAGGTAATCCCGGATGATCTCAGGCTTCATTTTACTTGAGGCGAGTCGTTGGGTTCGCCTCAATCGAGCTCGAGGTGCTTCATCAGCTCGGCCGCGGCGGCCCCGCCCGCGCGGTTCGCGCCGATCGTGGAGGCGGAGGGGCCGTAGCCGACCAGGTGCACGCGCGGCTCTTTTGCGACCTGCGTGGCGAGGCGGCCCGCCATCGTGATGCCGCCGCCCGGCTCGCGCAGCATCAAGGGTGCGAGGTGGTCGAGCGCACTCCGGAAGCCCGTGCACCAGAGGATGACGTTCGCCTGCTGGAAGCGCCCATCGGCCCACCGGACGCCGTCCTCCTCGATCTCGCTGAACATCGGGTGCCGCTCGAGCACGCCGCGCTTGCGCATTGCCTTGATCTCCGGTGTGACTGGGAGTCCCGTCACCGACACGACCGACGCGGGCGGCTCGCCCCGGCGCACGCGGTCCTCGACGATCGCGACCGCTCGCCGGCCCGCCTCCTCGTCGAACGGCCCCTCGCGGAAGTCCGGCGGGCGCCGCGTCACCCACGTCGTCGAGGTCACGCGCGAGATTTCGTCGAGCAGCTGGATGGCCGAAATCCCGCCGCCGACGATCACGACGTGCTTCCCCTCGAAGGCATCCGCCGTGCTGTAATCCTTCGTGTGGAGCTGCTCGCCGCGGAACCGATCCTGTCCAGGATACTCGGGGATGTAGGGTGCCTCCCACGTGCCGGTCGCGTTGATGATGCCCCGCGCGGAGAAGTCCACACGGTCCGTCTCGATCCGAAAACGCTCCTCGCGCGGGCAGACGACGATCACGTCGATCGGACGGTAGACGGGCAGTTCGAACCGTTCTTCGTACGCAGCGAAGTACTTCGGGACGGCCTCCCGCGCGGGCACTTCCGGCTCGTCGGTGTCGAGCGCCTCGGCGAACGGCATCCCGGGTAGATCGTGGATGCGGTTGACCGTGCTCAGCGTCAGGGACGGCCAGCGGTGTTGCCAGGCGCCGCCCGGCTCGGGCGCGTGGTCGAGCACGACGAATCCACGGTGCGGCTCGAGCCCGCGCCGCTTCAGATGGTAGGCCGACGAGAGGCCCGCCTGCCCGGCGCCGATCACGACGATCTCCGTGCGAATGACCGCTCGCGTGGCGGGCTCCGTAGAGGAGTTGGGCTGTGGCTGGTTCACTGTGCTGCCGCCGGCCGAATGGATGTCACTGTCCCGGTGCAAGCTCGTTTCGTTCGAGCAACGCCTCCACGAGCGGCGTCACCGAGAGCTGCGTGGGGGATGGGCCGGCGATCTCATGCAGTAAATCGCGGAGGGCGTCGCCGGAGGCGGTGGGCTGAGCGATGAGCAGTGGGATCTCACCGTCTTGCACGCCTGCGCTGCCGTGGCCGGAAAACTGCGGAGAGGCAAAGTAGTAGCGCTCGTCGATCGGCCGCTCGGGGCCGTCCTTCGCGAGGAGCGCGATGTCTCCGGCATGGTGGGCGTACGATCCATCCGCCAGCCAGCCGAGTCGCTCTTCGAGATGAGCAAGGTCCGGACGGGGCTGGCGCGTGAGGTATGCGTCGATCGCCACCAGCGAGTCTGCATCAAGAATGCGGTATGGTGCGGCGGGCCCATCCGACGGATCACGCACGAAGATGAGGTCGAGAGTGCCGCGCATGGCAGGCGCCATCGCGCCGCTCTCATTGGCCTCGCGAAAGCCGCGCGCCACGGGAAGAATATCCTCCTCGAGCCGCGGCGGGCGCGACCAGTCGCAAACGTCGCCCTCGGACGGACAGGTAGATCCATCCGCCAAATACACGTACGAGAAGGCCTCGTTGGCCGCGAAGACGGCGTCGTAGCGGGCCGCTTCGTCGGGGCCCAGTTCGGGATCGTGCACGCGCCGGCCGAGCGAATCCAGGAGCGCAAGCGGCTCGTCGGTCAGCGAATGTTCGTCATCGTTTAGGTGAGGCGTGTGGCCGTGGTCGGCGACGAAAACGACGTAGGTGGTCTCCAGCGCATCGTGCGATCGATAGAGGTCGAGGATGCTGCCGACGGCCGGGTCGATCACCTCGGCGAGATACGTGTGCTGCCGTTCGATCGGGGATTCGCTTACGTGCGTCAGAAGATCCACGCCGGGGAAGTAGGCGAACTGGAGGTCCGGCAGGCCGTGCGCCTCAGCGGCCTTCTCAGTGCCCGTCACGGCGTGATGGTCGAGCATCGAGTAGAGCTCCTCGTCGGCGCTGTCGCGGCCGAAGGCGGCATCCCACAGGCTCTGCAACAGATCCGGCAGCCGACTGAAGTCCGGCGGAGTAAAAATGTCGGCGCCGCGCGCCACGAAGCCGAGCGCCACGTGCGAGCGGAGATCATCCACTCGCTCGAAGAGCGTCGGCACCTGGATTTGCGCGCCGACGATGCCGTCCGTGTAGATCCGGAGAGTATGCGCGAGACTTTCCACCGACAGCGGCACGGGCGCGAAGAACGTGAGGCTATCGCGCACGAACCATTCATTGCCCGGAACGCCGCTCTCGGCCGGGGGCGCGCCAGTCAGAACGGCCGTCCAGCCTGCCGTCGTCTCGGCGGGCAGGACGCTCATAACACCTCGCGCCCCGTAGGCATGTGCCCAGAGGCCGGCGCTGTCCGCCGGGGAACCCAACAGGGCTGCGACGTTCGGCATCGTTCCGGTCTCGATCGATTCGTAGAGATCGGCTGAACCGACACCATCCAGTCCGATGAGCAGCACGCGCGTTTCGCCGCGGATCGGCCGGAGCGGATCGCGCAGCTCCTTGAGTCCGCCCGAGGCCGCGAGCTTGACGACCTCCGACCGCATGACGAGCACGACGAACGCGCCGAGAAGCAGCACGAAGACGATAAGTAGCACCGTTCGACGCACCTTACGAGACCGGTATGGTTGGGGAAGATGAGATGGCCGGGTGACGGCGTCGCAGATTAGGCATCGGGTTCGTCCTCCAGCATCGCACGGTACTCCTCATTCCACTGCTGCAGAAGGGAGAGGAGCTCCTCTTGCTGCGCGACCAGCTCGCGGAAGGCCTCCGTCGCGTCCGGACCGGAGAGGACCTCCATGTCGTGATTCGCCATCGGAAGATCACGGTACGAGGCCATCTCATCGGCCGTCGCCCGCAGCCGGGCCGCGAGGTCGCGGTGCTGTTTCACGAGCGAGGTGTAGGCCTCGACTTCGGGCTGCGAGACCTCGTCGGATGGATCGAGCGACGTGAGGTGCAGCTCGAGGTTTTTGCCGACGGCCGCAAGCAGATCCGAGAGCTGCGTGTGGAGCGCGGCATGCGCGGCGAGTCCCTCTCCGCAGGTTGGCTGTTCGGTCATGCGTCTCTAGGGTTGATAGGTGTCGCCAATGAGAATATGTG
This sequence comes from uncultured Rhodothermales bacterium, assembly GCA_964591285.1. Classification (GTDB taxonomy): domain Bacteria; phylum Bacteroidota; class Rhodothermia; order Rhodothermales; family VXPQ01; genus CAZQAS01. Next base: position 593 of record CAZQAS010000222.1, on the reverse strand, counting down.
GATCCTCCGAAAGAAGCGAGGTTACGAAAACAGCAGGCTGTAGCCCACGAAGCCGAACGTGCCGAGCGTGAGGAGGAGCGCGATGAGCGCCACGAGGCCGTCGTGTGCGATCAGCGCGAGGCCGAAGGCGGTCAGCGCCGCGCCGGCGCCGTTGGCGCTGAAGGGCACAACCTCCATCGCCGGCATCGCAGCCCCAATGAGCACGCAGACGACGGCGATCACGTGGACGCCGGCCGTGCGGATGAACATCGTCAGGCGCGGCCGCAGCCCACGGTCGATGAACCGCGCCGGCTTCTGCATCCAGTCGAGGGCCTTGCAGAGCTTATCGCGCTTGACGGAGCGCTTGAGCATCCAGTCGGGCAGCCAGATGTGGTCGCGATGGAAGAGGAGCTGTCCGGCCGTCAGCACGACGAGGATACCCATGATCGTCGGCACGCCCGGGATGTCACCGATGATCGGGGCCAGTGTGATGAGCCCCGCCGTGAGAACCATCGGGCCGAAGGAGCGGCGGCCGATAGCATCGAGCAGCGCATCGAGCGTGATGTCTTCGCCGTCCGGATCCGCCTGGCCCAGCTGATCGATGAGCTCCTCGA
>CAZQAS010000221.1:0-5185 GCA_964591285.1 uncultured Rhodothermales bacterium | reverse complement strand
AATCGCCGTTGCCGTTCGTCCGATACGTGCCCTGGGGCGTACTGACCTCGACCGTTCGGATCGTGTTGCGGCTGTCCTTATAGAATCCCGTCAGGTCGAGCACGAAGAAGTCCATGAAGCTCCGCTCGATGCCGACCTCGTAATTGATCGTCTTCGTCGGGCGCAGATTCCGATTTCCGATCATCACCGGAATGGGATCCGACGTGGTGGACGTGTCGGAGATGATCAGCGTCGTGAGGCTGCCCGATACGAAGCCGCCCAAACCTTCACCGTTGTCGAAGAAGGACGGCCGCTGGAAGAAGTGGCCGTAGGAGAAGTGCAGCACGGTATTCTCGTCGATCGGATGTGAAACGCCGAGCCGCGGGCTCACCTGTGCGTACAATTCCGTCGCTTCCGTCTCGCCCGTGAGCGGATTGAACAGATCACTGTACACCTCGTCGTTCGGGTTGTAGAAGTCGAGACGAAGTCCGGCATTCATGATGAGGCCGCCGACTTCGATCTTGTTCTGGGCGTAGGCGGCACCCTGATAGGGCTGGTAGAGGTTATCGTCCAGACTGTTGGCGGGAAATTTCGCCTCGTTGTAGTGATCGAGTTGGTAATACGTGCCCTGCAGCCCGGCCTTCAGGTGCCACTGCTTCGTGAACTGGTTGCTGTAGTTCGCCTCCAGCGACCACTCCGTGTTGTCGTTGTCGAAGCGGAAGAGATATCCCGACGTGTGATAGCCGATGCGATTGGAGAAGCCGCCGGGAATCGGCGAGCCGGTTTCGTCGACGGCTCGCAGATTGTCCCGCCTCGCCTCCGATGCGTCGAATCCCAGCGAATCACCGGGGAAGGTCCACAGCCTGCGGAGCGCGTTGAGGCGCGAGACTTTTACCTCGTACATCGATGCCGTATTGAGGACGTGCGTGTAGCGCAACGTCTGGCCCTGCGTTGATTGCTCCTCATAGCCGGCCTGATCGAAATAGGCGTACCGCGCGCCGGGCCCGTAGGCTTCGGCCCAGAACACGTCGGGGGAGAATCCCCATCCCGCATCCTCCTTTCCATAGAACCCGGACCCGGTCAGCTTTCGACCATCGCCGATCTGCCAGGTGAGCTTGAAGCTACCGTCATACCACTGAGCGCGGTCACGGAAGGCATTTCCCATCACAGGCGGCTCCGATCGGTACTTTCCGCTGGCATAGAAGAAGAAGTCGTCCGTCAGCGGTATCGGTCCGCCAACGCCGATCTCCGTCTCGTACGTCGGTATGTCGTCGTAATTCGTTAACGGCTGGTGCGTTTCGAGATAGTTCTCGTGCGCCTCCTCGGGGGTCCAGGTGCTGTTCGGACTGCTTCCCGGCGTGCCGTTCGGGTCGACCCACATATCCGGATATTCAACCCACCATTCCAGATGGCGGGCATGGGTGTTCTCCCAGTACAGGTCCGTGCTGCGATCGTAGAATCCCTCCCCCCAGTGCCGCACGCCCGGCGGTGAGTAGCGGCTGTCCATGAAGAGCTGATAGCCGCCCGTTCCATCCTTCGTGATGACGTTGATCACCCCGGAGCGCGCCTCGCCGTATTCGGCATTGAAGGCGCCGGTGATTACTTCCATCTCCTGGATGGAGCTCAGGTTGATGCGCGTATAGGGATTGTGATTGACGGGATTGCGGACCCGCTGGCCGTCTAAGAGGAAGGAGACCTGATCGATCGTGCCGCCGCGGAAGACCATCTCTCCGCTCTCCACGTTGATGCTCGGTAGACTCGCGAGCACGTCGTTGAGATCGCGCGTCGGTCGCGCCTCGATCTCGGAGGCGTTCATGACGACGAGCGAGGTTGTGTTGTCGCGCTCCACGAGGGGCCGTTCGGCGGTAACCACCACTTCCTCGCCCAGCTCGAGCGTCTCCGGCTGCATCTCGATGTCGATATCCGTCGTCGAGTTCGACCGCACGCGGACGTCGTTGACCGTCACAGGCGTGAAGCCCACGAAGGATGCGCGAATCGAATACGTGTCGGGCTCGAGGTTCGCGATGAAGTAGTCTCCCGAGGCGTCCGACGTCGTACCGAGCGTCGTGCCCTCGACGACCACGTTAACACCCGGAAGCGGCTCGCCCGTGTCACTTTCGGTGACCGTTCCGGAAATCTTTCCGGTGCCCTGCGCAAACGTTTGCTCAGTCGCCAGACCGGCAAAAATAGCCAGCAAGACTGCGGCAAGAATTCGTAATGCTCTCTCCTCGCGCTTACCCATCGTTCTCTATCCAGCCGTTCCGTTGTTGAAGGTAATGACACCTTTTACGAACCCTTCCTCTTTCGCAGACGCCGATTCAAAGGCGTCGTTGATGTCGGAGAGCCCGTATCGGTGGGTCACGAGCGGCGCCATGTTGAGTTGGCCGGACTCGATGAGTCCAAGTCCCAGGCGCATGCCCTCCACATAAATATCCTGTGACCTTGTGTGCCCGTTCACAATCTGAAAGGCCATCCAATTCCAGTGGGCCCAATCTACTTTCCGGAGGCCGCCCTGATGGAAGCCGAACACTTCGAGCTTCCCTTCCATTCGCACGATCTGCGAGGTCAGATCCAGCGTCGCCTGGACGCCGGCGGCCTCCACGCCGATGTCAACGCCGCGCCCGTCGGTGATCTCTTTCACCGTATCGATGACCGCGTCGGACTCACCCGCCGCGATCGTGTGCGTGGCGCCGAGCTCCTCGGCAAGATCCAGGGCGCTGCGGCGCCGGTCGATCGCAATGACCTTTCCGGCGCCGCCGGCCCTGAAGACCTGCAGCATGATCAAACCCATGAATCCGCAGCCGACGATGCAGACGCTGTCGTTTAGCTCGGGCCGCGCCTTCCGGACGCCGTTCACCGAACAGGCGATCGGCTCACCGAGCGCGTGCTCGAGCTGCGTCTCATCGCGAAGCTTTACCGCCCAGGACGCCGGCACCACCGTGTACTCGGCATACCCGCCACCCTCGGAGTAGACCGCCACGCGGTCTCCCGGCTCGAAGTCCCGCACGCGACTGCCGACCTCTTCGACGACCCCCGAGACCTCGTGCCCGATAAACCTCGGGTACTCGAGCGCCTCGTTCTTGCCTTCGAACATGTCGACCTCGGACGTACAGACCCCGCACACCTCGCTTCGCACGAGGATCTCGTCGCTGCCGATCTCCGGCCGAGGCCGGTCGGTCAGGACGAATCGTCCGGGAGCTTCAAGTATGGCTGCTTTCATGGGTTGGTTGGTTGCATGTTGCAGGTTGCATGTTGCAAGTTCCTCAATCTTAACCGCTTAGGTCGAATTCAAGAACCTGCAACTTGCAACCTGCCACCTGCAACTTATTTGAGCAACGTCATCGACTTCGTGTCGACGAGCTCGCCGTCGATCCGAAGCTGATAGATGTAGATGCCGCTCGAGAAGCCGTCGGCGTTCCAGCGCATGCGGTATGTGCCGGTCGAGTGGGCTTCATCTACGAGCGTGGCCACGCGCTTGCCGAGCAGGTTGTAGACCTCCAGCTGCACGCTGCCGGGCCGCGTGATCGCGTACTCGATCGTCGTCACCGGATTGAACGGATTCGGATAGTTCTGCTCGAGGGCAAAACGCTCCGGCACCTCGCCGACGTCTTCGATCGCGATGCTCTGTTCCATCGTGAGCGTCGCCCATTGGCTGGCGTCGCGGTTGATTAGCCCCGGATCGGCGCCGCCGGTTCCGCTCTGCCATGCATAGTAGGCGTAGTCGCCGAAGCCCTCGGAATCCTGCTGCTCCTGCGACGCCTGAGCACCTCCGATGTCGAATCCGATCTGAGCACCTTCCTCGATGGCAGGCACGTAGATCGCGGCTTCGATTCCCCACTCACTATTGTCTTCGTCAACATAGACGACACCGTTCACGGTGCCCGGGTCACGCTGAGCTACGGAGTCGTTCCACGCAAACGTGAAGCCCTCCAATGCACTAACGAAGTACGTGTAGACACCCTCCGGAGCGTTGTGAATACCTCCGTCAAACCCGGGGCCGAACAGGGTATCACCTTCCAGGCTATTGTCGATGCCGATCAGAATCATGTCGGAGCCCCACGGATTGTCTTCCTGCCAGAACAGAATGGGGTCGAACAAGCGATGGTGGACGTAGAGCGTGTCCTCACTCCAAAGCAGCTTGGTCTCGCCAAGCAGGTCCGGCTCAGGCGCGTTCTCCTCGCCCCAGCCGTACGAGTTCCAGTTCGCAGTCACCTCGATGTCGGACTGCGCATCTTCCCAGGCTGCCTCGTCGTCGTTACCGTCGATGGTAATGACTCCGGGATCGACGCGGGGTACCTGTCGGACGACGCCGCCGCCGTAGCCCTCGCTGCCAAAGCCCATCCGAAGCGTGCCATAGCTGGAGGTTTGATGCATGACGTCTCCGCCAGGATACTGCACTGACCACTGCGAGAAGTAGCCATAGGAGTCCCCTATCTCGGCGTGCGCCTCCTCCGTCGTCGTACCGCCGCCGATGTTAAAGCCGATCTCCTCATCGGTCGCGACTCCCGGCGCGTAAACCACGGCCTCGAAGCCCCATTCGTCATTCTCTTCGTCGCTCCAGACTTCACCGCGGATCCAGCCTTCGTCAACGGCATCCGTTCCATCACTCAAGGTGAAGTTGGGAGCCTCTCCGCCATAAATGACATAGGCGTGCGGCCCCTGATCGGGCGCATTTTCCGGCCAACCCGCAAAGTCGTCGTCCACGAGCTCGTCCGTGTTGCCGGCCTCGTGAATCGGATCGATACCCAGCAGGATGTGGTCGCCTCCACGTCCGGCGAAAAACACGTCATCGCCCGAGATGGTCACGTAGATGTACAGCGAATCCTGGACGTACAGGACCTTTCCCTCCGCAGCCAATCCCCCTGGGTCAGGAAAGTCTTCCGACCAGAAATCTGTGTTGGCCATCAGATCCAGCGTAGCGCCGGTATCCCAGAAGTCGGCCTCATAGATGCCGTCAATAGGCGTCGTACCCGGTGTCTGCGGAACGTTGATCGTCTCGCCGACGCCGTAGTCCTGCGCGAGCGCCGTCGTAGCCGTCCACATCACTGCCGCAAGCAGCAGAACGGCCATCGATAGGCTCTTCTGTAGCAGTTCGCGTTTCATAGTGGTTTCCTCCGTGGTGATTGATACAAGAGTACTTGTTTGATTGTCACCGTTTATGTCAAGCGCCGACTAGCAGCGCATGCCATCACAACTTCTATTCGTT
>CAZQAS010000220.1:1494-5195 GCA_964591285.1 uncultured Rhodothermales bacterium | reverse complement strand
ACCACTCATTCTCCTCCTTCTCCACCCCCATTTCCACCGGCACGGGGTAGTTCGCCGTGAAGCAGGCGTTGCAGTATCCGAGCTTCGAGTCGTTGGCACTGCGGACAGCCTTCATCAGGCCGTCGACGGATAGATAGGCGAGGGAGTCGACGCCCAACCAGCGGGCCATCTCGTCCTCTGAGTCAAACTGCTGCGCCAGCAGCTCATCGTGGCTCGGGAAATCCATCCCGTAGTAACACGGACTGATGACCGGCGGGGCGGCCACACGGAAGTGGACCTCCTTCGCGCCCGCCTCGCGGATCATGTTGACGATGTAGCGCGCGGTGGTGCCCCGCACGATGGAGTCGTCGACGATGACCACACTGCGATCCTTGAGTACGCCCTCGACGGTGTTGAATTTGCAGCGGACCTTCATCTCGCGCTTGTCCTGACCCGGAGAGATGAACGTGCGGCCCACGTAGTGATTGCGGATGAGTCCGATCTCGAATCGGCACGGATGGCCGAGCTTCTGGCACTCGCTCACGAATCCGAGAGCGCTCGTGTTGGACGAGTCGGGGACGGAAATGACGATCGGCTCCTTCTCGCCGTCGGGCGAGATCGGCACCGGCGACTCGTGCGCGAGCTGCTTGCCGATCTTCCGTCTTACCTTGTCGACCATCTCGCCGTAGATCTTCGAGTCCGGCCGCGAAAAATAGACATACTCGAAGACGCACTGGCTCACGCCGTAGCGCTGCGGGAGGTGATAGCTCTTGAACTCACCTCTCTCGGCACCCGCACGGTCGATCACGAGGATTTCGCCGGGCTCTACGTCCCGGATGTACTCGGCGCCGATCAAGTCGAACGCGCACGTCTCACTGCCCACGCAGTAGGCGGCGCCGCCGGGCTGATCGGGATCGCCGAGACGCGCGAGCGCGAGCGGACGGAATCCGTTCGGATCGCGCACGGCAATCAGGCTGTCGTCGGTGAGCATCACCAGCGAGAAAGCGCCCTCGACCTGCGTCAGCGCGTCGATGATCTGATCGAGCTGCTTCTGCCGTCTGCTCTGGGAGATCAAATGGAGGATCAGCTCCGTGTCGCTCGTCGTCTGGAAGAGTGTGCCGCGATCGCTGAAGGACTGCCGCAGCTCGCGGGCGTTTGAGAGATTGCCGTTGTGCGCGATCGCGATGTTGCCGTCATGGTAATGCACCACAAGCGGCTGGATGTTCGCCTTATTGCGCGACGAGCCGCTGGTCGAATACCGATTGTGTCCGATGCCCGCATCGCCGAGCAGCTTCGTCTCGAAAAGAGCCGAATCACTGAAGACGTCGAGCACGAGCCCGTGGTCCTTGTGCGTAGGCATTACGCGCCGCTGCTTCGACTCGTCGAAGGTCGACGTGACGATGCCGGAGGATTCCTGCCCACGATGCTGGAGGGCGTGCAGTCCGTAGTAGATCTGGCGGGCGGCTTCGGGCGCGTTGAAGATCCCGAAGATGCCGCAGTATTCTTTGATCTGTCGCATTCGGCCTAAGTTACTATTAGTTAGGCGCTTAGCCATCCCATATTCATGCAAATTCCGTTCCGAGTCGGCACCCCTCACACGATCTTCCATCGGCCATGCGGATTGCGATTCTGCGCGAAGATGAATTAGAGCAGGATGACGCCGGTTGCGAGGAGGATTCCAAGGGCGTCCGCGACGAGGTCCTTCGTGCTGAAATACTGCGTGGGACCGATGCGGAGATCGTAGACTTCCTTAGACAGGCCCGCGACGGCGCTCGATGAGATGGAGAGAGGAAGGGCGTGCTGTTCGGAGATCCGGCCCTTATTCACGACTATGTACTGGGTACCGAGCGTCCAGAGGAAACTGAAGGTCAGGTGCTGCACCTTGTCAAAGGCGACCCATCGATCTTCAGTCTGCGGGTCGAACGGGGGCTTCCGGACGGGAGTTTCGCCGCGCCGCGCTCCGTTCGCCAATGAATGCTGGAAAGTATAGAATTCACCCGCGCCATACAATAGGCGATTCCGCAGCTCCGACGCGCGATACGTCCCGCCGTAGAGGACGCGACTGCGCAGCTCGGAGGGCGTGGATGTGCGCGGATCATCGCTCGCGGCACTCGTCTCGACAGTTCCGGGAGGCTGGGTTGCCGGATGGCACGCCTGCACCGGCGCAATCGGCCACAGCGACGCCGCTATCAGGAATATACAGGCGCCCGCTGAGACGATTCGCTTCATGGATGCTATCGCTCTCTATCTGCGTCGTCTTCTGCCAATTCCTCTTCAACTTCGGCCGGCAAGACCTCAACGAGAACCTGCCCGATGCGGTGATTCTCGAGCGTCTCGATGCGCATCTTCAGCGGATCGAACTCTATCTCATCCCCTTGGTCCGGGATGCTGCCGGTCACGTGAAAAATCAGTCCCCCGAGCGTCTCGAAATCGTACGCCTCCGTGTCGAGCTCGGTGCCGAGAATCTCGTTGATGTCGTCCAGGTTGATGCGCGCATCGAAGCGGTAGCACTGCTCATCGACCCGCTCGAAGAGTTCCTCGTCTCGCTCGTCGTGCTCGTCGCGAATCTCACCGACGATCTCTTCGAGCACGTCCTCCAGCGTGACGAGACCTGCCGTGCCGCCGTACTCATCGACGACGATCGCGATGTGCGTCTTCTTCGTCTGGAAGTCCTTCAGCAGATCTCCGAGCTTCTTGCCGAGCGGGACGAAAATGGCCGGTCGTGCAATCCGCGTCCAGTCCAGCCGGCTCGCGCCCTCATCCTGGTGAAGATGCGGCAGTAGATCCTTCGCGTAAACGACGCCGAGAATGTTGTCGAGGTGATCGACGTAAAGCGGCATGCGCGAGTGGCCGCTGCTTCGGATCAGCGCCAGGGCCTCGTCGAGGGTGGCCGAGATCGGAAGGGCAACGACGTCGAGCCGGCTGACCATGATCTCGCGGACGGACGTCTCCCCGAATTCGACGATGGAATAGATCAGCTCGCGCTCCTCTTCCTCGAGCGTGCCGTGCGCCTCGCCGACATCGGCGAGGGCCTTCAGGTCTTCACTGGATATGTACCGCTTGCCGGGGGAGACGCGTCCCTGCATCAGGCGCGTGGAACTCGCCAACAAGTTGGAGAGCGGATATAGGATTCGATGCAGGACGGTGAGAAATCCGCCCACCGTCCGACTATACGTGACGGCATGCTGCGTGGCAATCAGCTTCGGCGTGATCTCACTCATTACCAGAAGCACGAACGTGAGGATGAGCACCTCCAGCACGATCGTGATCGTCGGACTCCAGTTCATCGCAACGGCGATCGACCCGGTCAACACGGCGGCAATGATGGCCGCCGCCACGTTTACCAGGGTGTTCAGAATAAGGATGCTGATGAGAAGCTGGCGAGGTCGCTCCAGCAGCTTCAGCACGCGGGCGCTGGCGCGGTCCGAGCGCTCGGCTAGCGCGTCCTTGGACGGTCCCGTCAGCGAGAAGAGGGCCACCTCAGAGCCGGAGAAAACGGCCGAGAGGAGGAGCAGAACAAGCAGGGTGAGGAGGCATCCGACGACAAACCCCGTCGTCAGTGGGACCAGTGCGTGCTGGAGGACGAAAACCTGGAAAAGTAACGAGGCAGAGTCAGGGTCCAATTCGGTCGAGGATGAGCCCTCCGATTGTTACACGGGCGTCAAAGAGGACGCAACGGGAATGTGGGTGGGGGGTTCCGCGCGAGACTGCCGAGTCGACCG
>CAZQAS010000220.1:0-1394 GCA_964591285.1 uncultured Rhodothermales bacterium | reverse complement strand
AGCGCGCCGAGAGCGAGGGAAATGTTGCCCCAGATCGCGTCCATAATGCTGAGGAAATCGATCTGGCCGAGGAAGCCGTCCTCGCCGACGAGCCAAGACATGTTGGAGAGCCCCTCCACGGCTCCGGCGGAAAGCGCCGCCGGCAGGCCGATCAGGAACGTGATCAACCCGACGATCCACACCGATCTCTTTCGGGGCCAATTTTGCTCATCGACAAAATAGGCTACGACCACCTCGAGCAGGGAGACCGTTGATGTGAGGGCCGCAATCGAGAGCAGCAGGAAGAAGAGCACGCTCATCAACATACCTGCCGGCATCGCATCGAAAATCGCCGGAAGGACCACGAAAATAAGCGCAGGCCCCTCCGTCGGATCGTGTCCGAAGGCGAAGACGGCCGGAAAGATCATGAAGCCTGCCAGTATGGCGATACTCGTATCGAAGACGGCCACATATCCGCCCGCTGCGAGGATGTTTTCCTTCTTCGGGAGATAGGAGCCGTAGGTGATCATCGCACCCATGCCGAGGCTGAGCGAAAAGAACGCTTGCCCGAGCGCGGCAAGGATGACCGTCCCGTTGACTTTGCTGAAGTCAGGGTTCAGGTAGAACTCGAGCCCCGCGCCCGCTCCCGGGAGCGTGACGGATCGAATGATGACGATGAACATCAGAACAAGGAGGATCGGCATGAGGACTTTCGCCCAGCGCTCGATGCCATGCTCGACCCCGCCGTACACGACGAGGATCGTAAGCAGCATGAAGAGGGCGAAGAGCGGGATGACGATACCCGGCGTCGCGATGTAGGCGCCGAACTCCGTGGCCGGACTAACGACGCTTTTGAAGATGTATCCGAAGGCCCATCCTGCAATCACGCCGTAATAGCTCAGGATCGCGATGCCCGTGAGCACGCACAGCCCACCGACGAGCGTCCACGGGGTGCCGGCTTTGATGGACTTGATCGCGCCCACCGGATTCTTCTTGCTGTAGCGGCCGATCGTCAGCTCCGCGAACAGGTACGGAAGGCAGATCAGCAGGATGCAGACCAGATAGATGATGACGAATGCCGCGCCGCCGCTTTGCCCGGTGACGTAGGGAAAGCGCCAGATATTTCCCAGCCCGATGGCTGAGCCGGCGGCGGCGAATACGAATCCAAGTTTCGATGACCACTGGCCTCGGTCGGCCGTTGGGGCTGCCATGGAGGTGCGTGAGGGGAGGTTCGTGTGTGAGCGAGGGTTCGCGGCGAAGCGATGGTGGGCTTATGAGCACTGTTTCCCGTATCGCGATCGCACGTACAAGATCGTTCGATACGCCGCCGGTGGGACGCCCGAATTTATACATTCGACGATCGAAAATCTTTACCGGGTGATGCGGCCGAGGCATGCGGGCCTCCGGCCGCGGTT
>CAZQAS010000219.1:0-5210 GCA_964591285.1 uncultured Rhodothermales bacterium | reverse complement strand
ACAGGAAAAGCCCAAGACCAATACTTCCGGTCAAGGGCTTTACTAATCCTGCTACGTCGTAGTTCGTATATCGGCGGAAAGGCGTAAAACTTAAGTTCGTTAGGCGTTGGTATGCGTGCCCTGCCGCACCGATCGTTGGTCGGTCATCGCGTCGCCAAATCGGCGGTCCGCTCGCACTCCCCACCAGCGGCAGCGTCCCATCGAAGTTATACTATTCTTTGCGGAGACGGCCGCAACCATTCCTCACCAGAGGCCGTTTCTAGGCCGTCGCATGGGCGACGCATCCTTCCGTTTAAGCACTTGCCACCAGCAGCCGAATGGCCTCCGATAAGATCACCATAACCTTTCCCGACGGATCCACCCGCGAATACGACGCGGGCGTGACGGGATACGATGTTGCATCGGACATAGCAGCCGGACTCGCTCGTCAGGCGCTCGCCGTACGCGTCAACGGTGAGGTGTGGGATCTCACGCGGCCCATCGATACGAATGCCGAGGTAGAGATCCTGACGTGGGACGATGCCGGAGGTCGCATGACCTTCTGGCACTCCAGCGCCCACCTCATGGCCGAAGCGCTCGAATCCCTCTATCCGAACGTAAAGTTCGGCATTGGACCGCCGATCGATCAGGGCTTTTACTATGACGTCGATCTGGGCGATCGCAAGCTCAGCACGGACGACCTCGAGAAGATCGAGGCGAAAATGAAGGAGCTGGCGAAGCGCGACGTGGCTTACGAGCGACGGCCGGTCTCGAAACAGGAAGCCGTCGAGTATTTCGAGCAGAAGGGAGATGAGTACAAGCTCGAACTGATCGAGGGCCTTGAAGACGGAAGCATTACGTTTTACAAGCAGGGCAACTTCATCGATCTTTGCCGCGGTCCGCATGTGCCGTCGACCGGTCGGATCAAGTACCCGAAGCTGCTCAACGTCGCCGGTGCATACTGGCGTGGGGACGAGCGCCGGCCGCAGCTGACGCGCATCTACGGCGTCAGCTTTCCGAAGAAGAGTATGCTCGATGAGCACCTCGAGCGACTGGAGCTCGCCCGGGAGAGGGACCACCGTAAGCTCGGCCGCGAGCTGGAGCTATTCACCTTCAGCCGAAAAGTCGGTGCCGGTCTTCCGATGTGGCTGCCGAAAGGAGCGGTTTTGCGAGAGACACTGTCGAGCTTCCTGAAGAAGGAGCAGATCAAGCGCGGGTATCAGCCCGTCATAACGCCCCATATCGGCCGCCTCGAACTGTACAAGACGAGCGGCCATTACCCCTATTATAGGGAGAGCCAGTTTCCGCCGATGCTGGAGGCCTCCGCGAATGGGCAAGAGGAAGAGGGCTTTCTTCTGAAGCCGATGAACTGCCCGCATCACATCGAAATTTATGCGGATACGCTGCACTCTTACCGCGACCTGCCGGTGCGATATGCAGAATTCGGGACCGTCTACAGGTATGAGCAGTCCGGCGAACTTGGCGGACTTACCCGCGTCCGCGGCTTCACGCAGGACGATGCCCACATCTTCTGCACCGATGAGCAAGTCAAGGATGAGTTTAAGGACGTGATCGATCTGACGCTCAAGGTGCTCGGCGCTCTCGAGTTCACCGATTTCAAGGCGCAGATTTCGCTCCGCGATCCGGAGAACAAGGAGAAGTATCAGGGGGATGACGACAAGTGGGATGCGGCCGAGCAAGCGATCCGCGAGGCGGCACAGGAGATGAATCTGGAGGCCGTCGAAGAAGTCGGCGAGGCGGCCTTCTACGGGCCGAAGCTGGATTTCATGGTGAAGGACGCCCTCGGACGCGAATGGCAGCTCGGCACCGTACAGCTCGATTACAATCTTCCTGAGCGATTCGAGCTCAGCTACGTCGGTGCCGACGATGAGAAACACCGTCCCGCGATGATCCACCGTGCGCCGTTCGGCTCGCTTGAGCGCTTCATCGGCGTGCTCATTGAACACTGCGGCGGCAACTTCCCGACCTGGCTGGCGCCGGTCCAGGTGCAGATCGTGCCGGTAGGGCAGGATTTCTACGACTACGCAGAACGGGTGGCCGGCAAGCTGCGAGCTGCGGACATCCGGGTGAACGTCGATCGCCGAAACGAGAAGGTCGGATATAAAATCCGGAGCGCAGAGGTCCAGAAAGTGCCCGTGATGCTGATCGTCGGCGGACGTGAGATGGAAGACGAAACGGTCTCTGTGCGCCGCCACGGCGAGGGCGAACAGGACACCGTGTCGGTCGACGCGTTCATCGAGCAGATTTCTTCGGAAATCGCTGCTCAAATCGGGGGCTAGCCGCGAAACCTTCCTCTCTTGCGGTGCGTGTGAATAGTGGTGCGGTTCCACCGTACCGCAAATTGGCGCATCACTTGTTGAATTAAATCGAAGAGAGTTATCGCAGACAAAGCACGTGTAAACGAAGAAATCCGGGCACCCAAGGTTCGCGTGGTACGACCGGATGGGGAGCATGAAGTGGTGGAGATCGACGAGGCCCTTAAGCGCGCTCGTGAGTTTCAGCTTGACCTCGTTGAGATTGCTCCGACGGCCAAGCCCCCCGTATGTAAGATCATCGACTACGGCAAGTACCGCTACGAGCAGCAGAAGAAGGAGAAGGAAGCTCGGAAGAAGTCGCAGACGGTACAGCTCAAAGAGGTGCGGTTCCGCCCCCACACCGACACCCACGACTTCGAGTTCAAGACGCGGCATGCGCGCGGATTTTTGGACGAGGGCAATAAGGTGAAAGCGTGGGTCCAGTTTCGCGGCCGCGACATTATCTATAAGGATCAGGGGATGGATCTGCTGCGCCGTTTCATCGAGGAGTTGCAGGATATCGCCAAGATCGACCAGCCGCCGAAGATGGAGGGTCGTCGGATGACCACCATCCTAGCCCCCGATAAGAAGTAGGCCGGCACTCGCGAGGACGCGGTGTGCGAGCACGAGTGTAGCCAGAAGCCTGGGTTGGCGGGCAGCGCGGCATTCATGCGGAATTCGCCGTGCGGCTGGTGAGGGTCGTTCCTCTCCGGTTGACGTTCGATGCCCCGAATATTATTCTCCTGACAAGGCCCCCGTCGTCAGGCAGAGAGGCGCTCCAGCGGAACGCCTCTTTTTTTCGTCTGTAATACGTGCCGCGCCGCAAAATGACCGGCGCTTCATCCTGCCGCAGTTGTCGCAATCGAGATTTGTTCTCGCTGACATGCCCAAAATGAAGACAAACAGCGGAGCCAAGAAGCGATTCAAGGTTACCGCCACGGGAAAGATCAAGAGGAAGAAGGCCTACCACAGCCATATCCTGACGAAGAAGTCGCAGAAGCGGAAGCGGAATCTGCGGAAGAAGACGCTCGTCGACAAGACGGACGTCAAGCGCATCCAGCATCTGATCCAGACCTGATCGAGGAGGCGACCAGCCCGTGATTCAAAAACATGCCGGCCGGCCGCATTTTCTTCCTAACCACTAGACGATAAAGAGATGCCCCGCGCTACTAACAAAGTCGCTTCGCGACGCCGTCGGAAGAAGGTCATGAAGATGGCCAGAGGATATCGCGGCGGGCGGAGCAAGGTTTATACGGTCGCCAAGAACACCATCGACCGCGGACTCCAGTTCGCGTACCGGGACCGCCGGCAGCGCAAGCGCCAGTTCCGGAAGTTGTGGATCACGCGCATCAACGCCGCGGCCCGTCAGAACGGGACCACCTATTCGCGCCTGGTGGGAGCGCTTCGCAAGTCGGAGGTCGAGCTGAACCGAAAGGTCCTGGCCGACATCGCCGTCCGCGATCCCGAGACGTTCACGCAGGTCGTTCAGCAGGTTTCCAAAAAATAGCCGACCATGAAAGCGCAGGCACGATCCAGCCGATTTTTTAGCGGACGTCCCTCCTACCTGTAAACGGGGGCGTCGCAGGAGTCGCTGCGCGCACGAGCACTAATCCCGCCCCTATTTCAGGTGAGGCGGGATTTTTTTTGTCGCTTCAGTTCGCGGGCTCAACGTGAAGACACCGTTGGTCACCGCCTGCCAAACAGACCGTCATTTCACCATGCTCGACGCTGTTGAGGACATTCGAAAGCAGATCGAATCGGCACCGCTCGATTCCGACGAGTCTGCCGAAGAGTTCCGCATCCGTTTTCTGGGTCGCAAGAGCGGTCAGATCACGGAACTCTTCAAGCAGATGAAGAACGTCGCGCCCGAGGACCGGCCGCGTTTTGGTCAGGAGGTGAACGCCCTGAAGCAGCTCGCCGAGCAGCGGCTCGAGGAGTTTGAGGCGCGAGATGTCTCCGCCGTGGACGGGACGCAGCGCGGGATTGATTTGACGCTTCCCGGGCGGAGGCCGGCACCGCGCGGATCCATCCACCCGATTACGCAGACGCTGGAGGAGATCAAGCGTATTTTCGAACGCTTCGGCTTCGCGATTGCGGAGGGTCCGGAGATCGAGACGGACTGGTACAACTTCACGGCGCTAAACTTCCCGCCGGATCATCCCGCGCGCGACATGCAGGATACCTTCTTCATCGAGCCGGACCGCGTCGTGCTGCGCACGCATACCTCACCGGTGCAAATTCGGGTGATGGAGGAGCGCGGCGCCCCCGTCCGCGTGATTGTCCCGGGCCGCGTCTACCGGAATGAGGCGATCTCCTACAAGTCCTTTTGCCTCTTCCATCAAGTGGAGGGCCTCTTTGTGGACGAGGGAGTCACGTTCGCCGATCTGAAGCACGTGCTGCACCTCTTCGCACAGGCGGTCTTCGGAGACGACGTTCGCATGCGGTTTCGACCGAGCTTCTTCCCGTTTACGGAGCCCAGTGCGGAGGTGGACATCTGGTGGGCGGATGAATCGCTTCCCGAGGGCGGTCGATGGCTGGAGATCCTCGGCTGCGGAATGGTCGACCCGAACGTATTTGAGGCCGTGGACGTCGACCCGGAGCGCTACACGGGCTACGCCTTCGGAATGGGCGTCGAGCGCATTGCGATGCTGCGCTACGGTATCGACGACATTCGCACGTTTTATGAGAATGACATTCGATTCCTCGATCAGTTTTAAGGATAGTTGCAGGTTGCAGGTTGCAAGTTGCAGGTTCTCTTGCTCGTTGGATGCGTTTTCAGTGTCATCCGTACGGCGCCCAGGGTTTGGCATCGATATGCATTTCATGAGACAACTTGCAACATGCAACTTGCAACCGTATATGCAACTGAATAACCATGAATGTTTCCTTTAACTGGCTTCGAGAGTACGCAGCGGT
>CAZQAS010000218.1:0-5457 GCA_964591285.1 uncultured Rhodothermales bacterium | reverse complement strand
CGGCGGCCTGCGTGCTGATGCGTCATGACGTCAGATGCTCTCGGAATGGTTGCAGGATGGCAGGGAGCCGTGGCACGGCTCAGTGTACGGTGGCTCGAAGCTCTGCATCCGTCCACGGCATTTCGCGGGCCGCCGTTTCGACGCGGAGGTCGGCAGCCTGGCCGGGCGTCACCGGATAGGCGGCGTTGCCCCACGCATTGCGGACGTATGTCAGCACCTGCGCGATCTCCTCGTCAGATAGGTTGCGCTGTGGCGGCATGAGGCCGATCTCACCCTCCTTCCCCTGCAGGAGGATGCGAACGAGATTGTAGTGGCCTGCATTCACCCATTCGGAGCCGACGAGCGCTACGCCGACATCCTCTTCGCCTTCCCCGTCCGGGCCGTGGCAAACGGCACACTGGGCTTCATAGATCTCGCGCCCATGGTCGTAACGTTCCTTCGCCTCGGGAGCCAGAGCGTCGTAGCGATCCTGCGATCCCGGCTTGCCCGGCCACATCAGACGCTCGGCGATGGTCTGTACCTTTTCGCGTACCTCCTGGTCTTCCGCCTCCGCCAACCGATCGAGCGACGCGGGCCGAGCGGGCAGCTCCAGCGGAAGGACGACCCCGCGCGACGACGGAAACTGATCCTCCACGCCCGCCAGAACGGCCAGGCGCTGCCATTTCGGCGCCTCCTCCGAGGCCGCGTGGGCGATCAGGCGGTTAATGTCGGATGGATTATCGCTCTCGATGATCGCCGACGACAATGTCTCGACGACGCGGTCATAGCCGGGACCGCTCTCGTGCCACGCCTCGTCCTGCATGGCGCGCTCCAGAAAGGCGAGCTCACGGCCATGCAAACCGCTGAGCACCGCCTCCACCAGGTACGGCTGCTCCGCATGCCCTTCGAGCAGCGCCAGCTGGAGCGGCGCGGCGGCTTCGTATTCCGCTTCACCGAGCGCCGTGGCGAGATGGAGCCGGACCGCCGGCGACGCATCGTCGACGTGGGCGGCGAGCGCCTCAAGGAGATCGGTTGATCCGTCCTGAAGGAACGGCTCGGAAAGCTGGACCGCAGCGACGCGAACGTGCGAACTGCTATCTTGAAGCGCCTGGCGTACCAATTCAGGATCCATCGCGCCGAGACCTTCGAGCGTCCAGAGCGCATGCAAGCGCGTCCGCGGGTCGTCGTCGGTGGACGCCATCTCACGGAGCCGCGACGCGGCATCCGTATGCGATCCTTCGACGAGCAGCCGCTGCGCCGTATCGCGCCACCATCCGTTCTCGTGGCGAAGATACTCGACGAGCTCCTCGGACGAGGCCCCCGATAAGGACGGCTGCCGTGCCGCCGGCGCGTCCTCATGTACGACGCGGTAAATACGTCCGAGTCCGACAGGCTCATCCAGTTCCTCTTCTTCGATCCGCTGCCGCAGATACGTCGTTTGGAAGTCGCGATGCTCGATGATGCCCCGATACATATCCACGACGTAAAGTGCGCCGTCCGGGCCGGTCATCGAATTGACCGGGCGAAAGCGTTCGTCGGTCGAGGTCAGAAATGATGCCTCTGCATAGCCGTGCTTCGCGGTGCGCGTACCATCCTCATTCTCCTCGATCACATATCGATGAACGAGGTTGGCGACGGGTTCGGGGACGAAAATGTTGACCTTCTCGGTGAACTCGTCAGGGAAGCCCCCACCGCGGTAGACGCTGAGCCCACAGGCCGCCGTGAACGTACGCAAGGTCCCGTCCTCACGAAGTATGTTCTCCTGGTATCCACGATTGGCGCCGGGTGTGACCCGAATCGGCCACACCTGCCGGTCGTCTGCGATCGCCTCCTCGACGCCCGAAGAGCGAGGCATGTTCGCATTGCGCGCGTAGTAATGCGACTCGACGTAATCGGCATAGACGGGTTGCGAATTGTTGTTGCGGTACATCCGGCCGAAGTCGTCCATTGTCAGACCGAACTGTCCGACCACCAGCGTCGGCTGTTCGACCCACTCGCCGTCGACGCGCCGATAGCGCGCCTCGTTCTCGGTGGTGTGGATCCAGTTATCCATCCCCCAGACGAGGCCGTTGGCATTCGACTCCATGTTCGCCTTGCGGATGCCGAAGTCATCGGAGACGAGCTCCTTCTCGTCGGCCTTGAAATCGCCGTCGACGTCTCGTGCAAACCACAGGTTGTTGGGCTCGCCCACGAGCACGCCGTCCGATAGCGCCTTGACCGAGTTGGGCGAGACGAGGCTATCGAGAAAGACGGTACGTGCGTCCATCACCCCGTCTCCGTCGGTGTCCTCAAGCACGGCAATCTGGCCGATCGGATCGAGGGCCCCTCCGCCGTCGATGTCGGTCATCCAGCCGCGCATCTCGGCGACGTAGATGCGGCCGTCGGCGTCGAAGTCCATGGCGACGGCGTCTTGGACGAGCGGCTCGGCCGCGACGAGCTCGACCCGAAAACCGGGCGGTACGACGAGCGACTCAAGTCCTTCTTCCGGTGAGAGAACCGGCGAGTCCTCCGGATCGACCACCTCGGGGGGCCATTTTTCGGAGCACCCCGCGGCGAGCAGCAGCACCGCTGCGAGGGCCAACGAACTTAACGGTCGATGTGTCTTGAACATGACTACTGCGTTGCAAAATCTGGTGAAATCAGGGCCTTCGCCCTCGCCAAGATCGGCCAATTAGCCTCCTTGTGCCACTTCAGTGGGATCGCTTCGTGCCCTTGTAGAAAGCATCGTAGCTGCGAGCGTACACGCGGCCGGCTTCGATGTTTTCTTCCTGGCTGTCGAGCGTTCCACCGCCTTCGACGAGGCTGGCAGTGATTCCAAACTGTTCGAACACCCCTCCATCCCACATCGTGGTATTCGTTGACGTGCGCAGCGCAAGCTCCTTGATCAGATCCTGCGAATCGAGGCGATTCATGATCTCGCGGAGGTCCGTCCAGTCACCAAGACCATCGTCGCTGAATTCGGGGCCCGGGCGGATCATCGGTTCCACCTCGTTGCCCCAGACGTGCATGTCCGTGAATGTCGTCAGCGGAGCCTCAGAAGCCATGATGGCCTCGATCTCCCGCTGGAAAAGATACGGTTCATGAGCCTGTGAGGGATCGGAGCCTTCCGGCCGATACGAGCGGTTCATGTCGAAACCCTGGACGTTGAAGCGGCTTGTGGCGCGGGCCACGCCGTCCGGATTCATCATGAAGGCGACGTGCCAGATGTGACGCTTCCGGTGGTCGGCTGCTTCGTCGCTCAAAAGCCAATCCGCCACGCCGAAAACGCGCCAGCGGGCCTTCCCTTCGTGCGGATGACTCGACGAAACCCAGTGAACCCACCGGTCCTCACGCGCGACGGGGCTGTCCGGGTCTGTTATTTCGAATCGATACAGCCGGCGTCCTTCGAGAGAGCGGCCAACCTCATGTACGGTGATATATCGGGCGAGCTCGGGATCGTCCAACCATTCTTCCAGGATCTCCATCCCTAGCTCGTTGGAAAACGGAATCTGCCATCCGAAATAGAAATCATCGGAGTCGAAAGGGCCGAACGTGAGACGGCTCGTATTGGGCTCCACCAGCTCCTGCAGAATAGGCGTCCACTCTCTGCCGTCGAGCGAATAGGCGTAATGCGTATTGTGGCCCGAGGAGGGCAACCCGGCTCCCGGGACGTCGAGCGTGAACTGATTGCCCCTGAGTCCGCTGTGGATCTCAAACTGCGCCCAGCTCGTGCGCTCCTCATCGCCGATCTGCTGATGGCCGCGGTGGAACACGAAGTGATTCGGGCCGACTTCTTCGACCAATGATCCATACGAGCCGTACTCTTCGTTGAGAATGAAGTCATCGGCGCGAAGCGGGCGCTGGGCGGCGTCCCCCGTGAGTCGATCCGAGGCCTGCCCGCGTTTGGTGACGGCCTGCACGGCAAGCCGGCCGAGCCGGTCCTCGAGCTGCTTCAGGTAGAGACTGCGCGGGGCGACGTGCTCGCCATAGCTATCCCACACGCCGTTGCCGTGAGGCGGATCGTCGGACGGCGGACGCGACTCCGAGTTGAACGGCGGCCGCGGCGCATCGGGATCGGTCTCGATGGATCCGATCGCCCAGTTCTGCGCGAGGGGCGGGCTTTCAACCATGATCCACCTCGCCTCGGCGTTCCATGCCACGTGATTCGCTGCGGTCCATCCGTGGCCGGAGCCGAGCGGGCCTCGGTTGCGAATCTCGATGCCCCCGCTGGAGAGATGTTCGCCGCTGTCGATTAGTCGAATGTTATCGTAGAGCGTGCCGACGGCGTAGCGCTGGTGCGGTCCGGCCGCGGCCCGCGAACGTTCGCCGACGCAATCCAGATAGACGTTCGGCCCTGTGACGACGGCGCCGGTCACGAAGTCGTGGCGACCGTCTGTGGCATAGCAGCGCTGGACGAGCGTGAGCTGGCCGTTCAGCGGGAATGAATACCGTCCGCCACCGGCGAGGCGAGAGACGGGATCCAGGCTGCGCACATCCTGGATGGTAATCCACTTGCCGGTGCGACCGACGGATGAGGCCCCGGCGCGGAAGTGGCGCGCGGTGACGTCGCGCAGCCAGGCGTTCTCGACGGCGTCGAACGAGACGAACCGCGATGCGCGGCCGGTGCCGCCCGGGTTGTCTCGGTCTCCGCCCTGCCAGTCTGCAAACGCTCGAATGTAGTCAGGATCGAAGCCCTCTCGCTCCCGATTGCGGCCAAGTCCGAGCACGCCGTCCCAAGGCGTAACGGCGCGAATGCCTTCAACGCCGACGTCGCTTAGGCGGCCCGGAAACGAATAGACAAAGATGTAGCCCCCTCCGTAGTTCTGGTCGAGCGAGTGCGTGAGTGGGGCGTCAATGGTAATCCGGTCGCCGTCGAGGGCGGTAATGATGCGGTCGAACTTCAGGTCGCGCGATCCTTCCGTCCATTGGACGAGCGCCTCCGGGCGTGACGGATTCGGCGGGATGCGATCCATGCCAATAGCCGAGATCCACTTCGCGGTAGACGGCCGGTAGACGATGACGCGGTCGCCGACGTCAAACGATTCGGCATTCGCCACGTTGAAGCTGCGCGCGCCGACGGGCACGTAGTCGTCGTCGACATCCTGCCGCGTGCCGGATACTTCCTCCCATTCGCCCTCGCCATGGATCTCGATGAGCGTTCGCGGGTCGGGACCCGTCGCCACGAGAAGCGTGCCGCCCTCCTCGTCGCCGGCTCCGCGCAACACGACGCCGCTGCGATCGATGCGCAAGGCGCCGCCGATCTCGTAGGTGCCGGCCGTCAGATAGACCGCGCCCCGGTGGCCGACGTCGTCCATTTCGAGGGCGCCGACCTGGTCGAGCGCCTCCTGGATGCGCCGCGTGTCGTCGCCGGGTGCGGGGTAGAGCGTGACGCGAATCGGCAGCTCCGGCAGCGCGACGCCGCCGCCGCGGTATCCGGCATGGGAGAAGTCCGGCACGACGTCGCCTCGCTCGTTTGGGACGTAGACCAGGCGTCCGTCC
>CAZQAS010000217.1:0-5637 GCA_964591285.1 uncultured Rhodothermales bacterium | reverse complement strand
AAAAGCCCTTGTATCCAGTCGCGTTCGAAGCTGTGGACTGCGGCGCATTCCAGAAGAACTCGAGCGTCGTCAAGATGCGCTCCCGCCCCTGTTCGGCGGTGATCCAACCGCGATCGATGCCGACCGTGATGGCGGACAGGCCGAACCCGACCGCAGCGATGCTGGAGTAGTTGCCGGTCGTCCGGTCGCGCACGAGGCCGTTGGCGGGATTCGCCTCGTACCAAAAGAAATCAAACGTGGCCCGCTGGACCATCTCGAGGAAGGCGTCGTCGTCATTACTCTGCACGAAGAGCCTATCGAACCAGAGCGTCCGCATCGCACTGTTGTGCGCGCCATGCGAGAAGACGAGGCTTTTGGAGATGGTTGGATCGAAGGCACCGGTGCCCAATAGGTAGTCCAGCGGCAGACTGAGTCGCTGCCAGGTGCCTGGATCGTCGTCAAGCCTGAACTCATCAAACGACACGACGAGGCGGTAGACGTCGCCTTGGCCGGGCGGATCGATCGGTTCGGGGCCGGCGGCGAGTTCGATGCGCCACGTGGTGATCGACTCGGCGGATCCTTCTTCTTCAGGAAAGCGAATATCGATGTATTCGTCCGTCCGGCTAAGCGTGCCGTCCTCGTCAGTATCACGAAAACGGAAGGATGGGCGCACGCCGGTTTCGGTCACGACCTCGAAGCGGGCGGGAATGGCCGGAAGCCCGATCGCAGCTTCCGAGGTGTCCACCGGCTCGTCGGCGAAGCGGATCTCGAGGTCTTCCGGATATCCATGCCGGCGCATAGGGGAACGCCGGACGCCCACGTTTCTGGCGGCTACCACGGCATCCGTCTCGCTCGCCTCCGTAAACCCGCTCGCCTCCTGATTTACTTCCACGCTCTCGATGCGACTCAGCCACGCCGGCTCCGTTTCGCCTCCGTTCTCATCCATCAGCGCGATCCGCGGAAGCTCGGCCCCCGTAATCTCGTCGGGGCCGTTCAGAAACACGATCAGGCTGTCGAATCCGGAGATGTCGAACGACGGCGACCCCGACCGCGAAACGGCCATCCGCCAGGCGCCCTCTGAGTGGCGATACTGCAGAAGGCCGCTGCTCTCCCCGCTGAAGGCGTGCTCACGCTCCACAGGAAGCTTGGAGCCATTTATGAGCAGCAGCGAATCAGGGAGTGTGGCCTCCCCGTCCGAGGCCATGCGATAGTCAGCCTCTACCGAATCGTTCTCATCAAGAATGACGACGATCTCCTGCGCTTGCGAGGCGGGACACAGGAGCAGCCAGAAGACGAGCAGGACGAAACATCGCATTGGCACACTCCAGATCCTCTGATCGCCGTGGTCTGTCAACAAGAAGCGCAATGCATCAGTCCGCGACTACCTCAAACCGGGCTTCGCGCACGTCGTCGGAGCTGCCGCCGACAAGGACAGTAAAATATCCCGACTCGACGACGTATTCCATGTCTCTATTGTAGAAGCGCAGGTCGTCCGTCGTCAAGGTAAATCGCACCGTGCGTTGCTCGCCCGGTTCGAGGTGTATCTTTCGGAAGCCCTTAAGCTCCTGCACGGGCCGCGTGACGCTTGCGACCTCGTCTCTCACATAGAGCTGTACTACCTCTTCGCCGGCACGCGAGCCGGAGTTCGAAACGTCGACCTCGATCGATAGCGGCTCATCCAAGCCCATACGCTCCACGCTGAGCCGCGGTGCGCTGTACGAGAAGGTTGTATAGGATAGTCCGTAGCCAAATGGGTAGAGCGGCGTCCACGGTACATCGAGGTATTTCGAGGTAAATTTCTCCTCGGCATTCGGTGGGCGGCCCGTAGACTTATGGTTGTAGTAGATGGGCACCTGACCGACCGAGCGCGGAAATGTTACGGGCAGTTTTCCACTTGGATTGAAGTCGCCGAAGAGGACGTCGGCGACGGCTGTGCCGGTCTCCACTCCGAGAAACCACGTCTCGAGGATCGCGGATACGTGCTCGTCCATCCAGGAGATGGCCAGCGGACGTCCGTTCGTTAGAACGGCAACGGTGGGCATGCCTGCAGCGACGAGGGCGCGAACGAGCTCACTCTGGCCGCCAGGGAGTTCGAGCGAGGCCCGGCTGCTGGCCTCGGCGCTCAGACTGCGGTGTTCACCGACGACCAGAATGACGACCTCCGAGGAGCGCGCGATCTCGACAGCTTCTGCAATGCCTGCCGTGTCGGGCGTCTCCCAATCCGCCCCCTGCACGTGGACAACTTCGGCATCGGGCATCGCAGCCCGAATTCCGTCAAGGATCGTGACGACGTCTTCCGCCCGGCCGACACCGGGCCATCCCCCCAGCGAAGAGGCCGCATCGTCTGCGAGGGGACCGATGACGGCGATCCGCCGCACCGTCTTCGAGAGCGGCAGCAGGTCGTCGTCGTTCTTCAAAAGGACGATCGACTCCCGCGCGAGCTTGCGTGCCGCGACTCGATGTGTGGCCGTCAAAGTGTGTGCTGTTTCGCGGCGGGCGTCGCTATATCGATATGGATCCTCAAAGAGGCCCAGTTGATATTTGGCCCGCAGGACGCGGCGCACGGCATCATCCACGATGTCTTCGGAGAGCCGGCCGGATTCTACCTCATCCGTCAAGGTCAGGAAGATGCCACTGACGATGTCGATGTCAATGCCGGCCTTGAGGGCCAGCGCGCCGGCGTGCGCCGAGTCCGCCGCTACGCCGTGTGCGACGAGCTCCAGGATCCCTGTGTAGTCGCTGAGCATTACCCCTTCGAATCCCCATTTCTCGCGAAGCACACCATTGATCAGGTGATCGTGGGCGTGCATGGGGACGCCGTCAACGTCGTTGAAGGACGCCATGACGGACCCTACGCCGGCATCCACGGCGGCCCTGAACGGAGGAAGATAGATCTCGTGGAGTGTCCTGTCCGTCACTTCGACCGTATTGTAGTCACGACCGCCCTCGGGTCCTCCGTAGGCCACAAAATGCTTCGCGGTTGCGAGCACGGAGTTAACGGCGCCGAGATCCTCACCTTGATATCCACGCACTTGCGCCGCCGCCAGGACGGAGGCCAGATATGGGTCCTCACCGGGTCCTTCGACGATCCGTCCCCAGCGTGGCTCGCGTGAGACGTCGACCATTGGGGTGAACGTCCAGTGCACGCCGTGGGCCGACGTTTCGACGGCGGCGATCCGTGCCGCTTCCTCGACGAGTGCCGGATTCCAGCTGCTGGCCTGCCCAAGCGGCACCGGAAAGATCGTCCTGAATCCGTGAAGCACGTCGTGCGCAAAGAGCAGCGGAATGCCGAGCCGGGATTCCTCGACGGCAAGGCGCTGCAGTTCGCGCGTATACTCGGCGCCATAAATTCCGTAAAAGGTCCCAACCATCCCCCGCAATATCTCTTCCTCACCACCCTCCTCGACGCGGGGTCCCACGTCGCTCCACTGGCCGACATATAGTGTCAGCTGCCCCAACTTCTCCTCTATGGTCATGTCCAGCAGGAGCGAATCGATGAAGCGCTCACGGGAGAGGTCCGTCTCTGTTGCTGCTACCTGTTGTGTCTCCATCGAGGTTGTTTCTTGGGCTAATGCACACGACGACGACAGGGCCACCGCCGCCAGCAAGCGGGTCCATCGGCGCCAATCAAAGATCCAATTCATCTGTCTGACATTTTCCCTCTAGCCATGAGCTGGAAAAGCCGGCGCGGCAGAGCCCACGGATGATGTACGGACTGTCCCGCATGACGTCCCAGACGAAGCTGGATCGATAGTTTTCGATCATGAGCAGCATCGGACCCTGGTCGATACCGATGTATTCCGAGTCGAACCAGCCCACGCCGGGTACGACGGTACCCCGCCGAACTTTCGCGTCCTCGAAGTCGAACGTCGGATTGAACGCATCTTTGAAGCCGTACCGGGGGTCGTAGAGATCGTCGCCGTAGCGCTCGGCCATCGTCATCAGAGCGGTAATGGTCTCCTCCGGAGCAAAGGGCACTGAGGCGCCGGCGGCCCATGGCGCGATGGTCCCGTCGTCGTTGACGCCGCGAAGGCTGGCTCCGCGTGCGGCGTACTCCCAGAACCGAACCGAATCGCCGTCGATGACGTGAGACGAGTACCAGAAACAACAGCCCGGCGATCGGGGCCAAACGTCTGAGGGGGACTCGAAGCGGATCAGGTATAGTCATGCTCGATGCGAGAACGATACGTACACCCATGGTGCTGACGCATCTATAATGGCGCCGGAGACGAAGCGGCTCGATAGCTAGGTGTTATGTAAACGTTTACACCGATCGGTATCTGAGGATAAAACACCCATTACTCGAACGCCAGTCATTTGGAGAAAAGGACCGGATTTAAAGGCGTGTTGACGACTTCGCCGATCTTGGCACCTGGGCACCACGTCTCCCAGTCGTTCTGCTGGTAGCTGTTCGTCGGGGCTTTCAGACGCATCTCGGCATCCATGTAGATGACGGTCATGACCTTACGCGGTATTTCTGTGACGTTCGGACCTGCACGATGGAAGGTCCATCCGGCGTGAAAGCTGACTTCGCCCAAGTCGAACGGTTCGACGACGTGCTCGAACTCCCGTTTACTGAGGGCCTCCTGTAGACGTGCCTCGCTCTCATCGCTAATTTCCAGGTCCCGCCCAAAGGAAAATCGGTGACTCCCTGCGCTGAATGCAAGCGGACCCATCTCCAACGGTGTCGCTTGCAGCGGAATCCACGCCGTGCACGTTCGATCCGTCTGCAGCGGCCAATAGTACTGGTCGGCATGCCAGGGAGTGTGACCACCGCTGGGTTCTTTATAAAGCGCCTGGTCGTGATAAAGCCGCACGCCGTCCACACCAATGAGATCGGCCGCTATCCCTGCGAGACGACGGCTGAAGACAAGTTCTTTCACAATCTCACTCTCGCGCCACAGATTCATGACCTGGAGAAACGCCCGATCATACGTCGTGCGCTCCTCCATCGGGAGGTGCATCGTGTTGAGCTCCTTGACCCTCGTCGTGATCTCGTCCCCGTAATGGTTGAGCGTCCGCCTCGAAAACACTTCCTTTAGCTTCACGTAGCCTCGCTCACGGAAGTGATCCTTCTCCTCCGAAGCGAGTGGATAGCGCTCGTCTAGCTCCACCTTGATGGACGGTACGTGAGTGTCTGTTGCGGACATGATTTCCTCCATAGATGCGAATGCCGGATAGACAAATAATCAGGCCACCCATCGAATTCCTAGTTGGATTGTGGCGAACTCTGATACTATTTTGATGTCAATTACGCGACGGATCCACTTAGAAGGTAAGTAGAAGACCAGATATCTACCGGTGAGAGCTGCCTTCGAACACGTCAAGACGCCTTCCGTCTCGTCTTTTCTCTGCTACCGGCGGATCAGCCAGGTGTACGAATTCAACTGGCACTACCACCCCGAGTATGAGTTGACCTACGTCTATCGAGGACACGGCACACGAATCGTTGGCGACGACGTCTCAGAATACCAACAGCATGATCTGGTTTTCCTCGGACCGAACCTGCCGCACACGTGGTTCTCAGCGGGTGCCGTTTCTACCGGACCGGCGTCGAATCAGGCCGTCGTGATACAATTCCCGGACACATGCCTTAACGATGCGCTGCTCGATCTCCACGAAATGAAGCACGTTGTCCGGCTGCTGGAAAGGTCCGCC
>CAZQAS010000216.1:0-5739 GCA_964591285.1 uncultured Rhodothermales bacterium | reverse complement strand
AGCAGCGCATCCAGACTGTACTTGCCCGGTCCGACGAAGAACAGCCCGAACAGGAAGAAGGCGTTCTTCAGCGCATGCGCCGGACCGCCTCGCCCTGTGACGACGTGCATGTTGGTAGCGACGATCATCGTGAGCATCACCAGTAGACACGCCGGCCGGAAAAACAGGCCCAGCGCAATACACAGGCCGCCCACTGACTCGGCGAAGGCCGCCATAAACCCGAAAAACGTGTGCCCGAAGCCGATGCCGACCGCATCCATCGCACCTCCGGTCTGTGCCCACGCTTCCGGACCGCCGGCGATCTTCCGCCAGCCGTGAAAGACAATGAACGCGATGCCTACACCCAGCCGCAAAATCAGCAGGCCGACGTCCTCATGCTTCTTCAGTTGATTCCAGATCATCCTCTCGTCTGTATTATGAATGCCATGTGTTCGATGGTGTGAATGCCCCGCCGTCTCTGAATCGTCTCGTTTGTTCAATTACCACAACCCGTTCTGAACGCAACGAACCGACCTGACACGTTATGAAATCTCTACTGCCAACGCTTAGCGCCTTACTCCTCGCTCTCCACCTTGCCTCACCCTGCGTCGCCCAGGAAATCACTGACGACCAGCTGATCGAACTCTATGACGGACTTCGCGTCGCCGACGTCAGCGACGGAATGGACGTCGTCGGGCTTCGGAACGTCGGCCTCGTCGACACGCGGATACAAGCCCTCTGGAAGGACATCGAAGAGCTGGATCATCAGTTTCGTGGTATTGCGCTCACCGTCCGTTACGTTCCGCACAATCGCATCGTCCCCAATCCCATGACACCGGATTCGTTCGCCGCCTGGGAAGGTCAGTGGTACAATGACGTTTCTCCCGAGCCGTTCGTGGAGATGATCGAACCCGGCACCGTGCTCGTTATCGATGCGAGCGGCGACGGCGACACGGGCTCGATCGGCTCGTTCAACTCGCTCGACTGGTATGCGCGAGGGGCGGTCGGAATCGTGACGACCGGCAGCACGCGCGACACGGATGAGATCATCAAACAGCAAATTCCTCTCTATATGGATCCGCTCCTGCGTGGACGGGGCATCCGACCCGGACGCAACATGCTCGAGTCCGTCAACGAGCCCGTCGAGATCGGCGGCGCATTCGTTCGTCCGGGCGACGTGATTGTGGCCGATGGAGACGGGGTTGTCGTCGTGCCTCGCGAGCATGCCCCCGACGTCGCACGTGCCGCCCGCCGCGTGCTCGACACCGACAAGGCGGCGCGCCGGAGTCTCTACGAACGGCTTGGGCGGCCCCTCGATCAAACCGTACGTGACTAAGCGCACGTGATTCACCGTACGTGACTATCCGCCCGTAATAAGTAACCGCACGTGACTAAATGTACCGCAGTCGTAACCTGCGGCACGCATTCCTGGATTGCGATGCACTTCAGAACGCGGAGGTGCAACTCATGAAGCGCGCGCGACCAAATGCCGCGCGAAGCGATAGGCTGTAGTGGGCGCGTCGTCAAGGGCGATGCGGGCACACCATCACCTGGCAATCACCTGGCACGCGATGACCTGGAGCGAAGCGACATGAGGAGGATACACGTGGGAAACGGAGCGGGTCTACGCAAGACCGCACGCAGAGCAGCGGCACCAGAGCCGGCTGCGTACATCCGCGCGGTCATAGGAGTTGCGGACCTCCGCGCCGTGGTAGCATCGACGCTCCTCGTCGTCCTGCTCGCCGCCGGAGCATCGCCTGTTTCCGCACAAGACGGCGTCATCACCGGACGCGTGGTTGACGCCGAGACGCGGCAGCCGCTCTCAACAGCCACGGTGGAGCTGAGAAATCCGGCCGACTCAAGCCTCGTCAGCGGAGCGGCCGCGGACCAGGACGGCAACTTCCGCATCCCGAATCTCGCATCCGGCACCTACTTCCTCCGCATCGGCTTCGTCGGGTATACGGAGCATCGAATCACGGACCTGGAGATCTCCACCGAGCAGCCAGAGATTGAGCTTGGGGACGTCCGGCTTCAGCCCGATACGGCCGAGCTGGACGAGGTCGAAGTCTCCGCCGAACGCGAATTCATTGAATTCGGTGTCGATCGCACCATCTACAATACACAGGATCAGCCGGTCACGATGGGCGGGGCCGCCAGTGACGTGCTCGAGCAGATCCCCTCTGTGGAAGTAGACATCGACGGCAACATAAGCCTCCGAGGGAGCCAGGGCGTCACCGTCTATCTGAACGGTAAGCCCGCTCCCATGAGCGGCGAAGCTCTGACGAGCTTTCTCCGCGGGCTGTCCGCCGCTGACATCGAGCGGATCGAGGTCATCCCCAATCCGTCGGCCCGTTATGAACCCGAGGGAACGGCCGGAATCCTCAATATAGTGCTCACGAAGGAGCGCGGACTCGGCTTCGGCGCGGGCGTGCAGACGTCGGTCAATACCCGCGGACGTTATGGGGCCTCCGTCAACGCCCACTACGGGACCGGTCCGCTGAACTTTTTCGCCAACTACGGCATCCGCTACGGCTCGTGGGATCGCTCCGGCTGGCGCTACCGCGAAAACCGCTTCCTCGAGCCCACGACCTTCCTCCGGCAAGACATGGAGAGTACGTCGGCCGGACTGTCACATAATTTCAACGCCTCCATGGACTACTCGATGGGCGAGAACAGCACGCTCTCGCTCGCGGCCGTGCTTAGTCGGCGTGGCAACGAAGGCGACGACGAGGACGCCTACCTGGAGATGGACGAAAACGAGGATCCGTTTGAGCGGTACCTCCGCCTGACCGAGGAGACGGACGCCGACTTCAGCATGGACTACCGGCTAGACTTCCGGCACGTTTTCCAACCCCGCGTGCACGAGCTGGCCATCGAGGTGCGGTTCGAGGACGATCGGGAAGACGAGACCGAGCGGTTCACGCGGCGGATGCTGCCGCTAGAGGAGCCGGACGGCTCCGGGACAATTTCCGAGCGTCAGACGGTCGATGAACTGGAGCACGATCGGGAGCTCGAATTCGACCTCGACTATCAACGCCCGATCACGGAGGGCCTGCAGGCCGAGATCGGCCTGGAGAGTGACTTCGAATGGGTCGATAATTCCTTCTATTCTGAGACGATGAACGAATCGGGGAATTTCGTCCCGGATGAGAACCTCAACAACACGTTCACCTACAGTGAGAAACAGCACTCCGCCTACGCCGTGCTCTCCGGTGAAGCCGGCCGTTTCGGCGCCCAGCTCGGACTCCGGTTCGAGTACGCCGATACGGACTTCGACCTGCACACCACAAACGAGGCCTTTAGCAACAACTACGTAAGCTTCTTCCCGAGCGCTCACCTGACCTTCGAGCTCTCCGAGCGAAGCCGCCTGCAAGCCTCCTACACGAAGCGCGTGCGGCGCCCGAATGAGTGGCAACTGAATCCCTACGGAGACTACGGCGACCCCACTTCGCGCCGCGAGGGCAATCCCTATCTCACGCCGGAGTATACGCATAGCGGCGAGCTCAGCTATCGGTTGCTGGGCGACAGCTACACGATCACCGCTTCACCATATCTCCGGTACTCGGTCGACGAAATCTCCTGGCACGAGCGCATCACGGACGACGGCGTGACGATCGTCACCTTCGAGAATTTCGATACGGAGACGTCCTACGGGGCTGAGCTCGTCACGTCCCTGACGCTTGGAGAATGGCTGAAAGGTGAGCTGAGCACGAACTTCTACAAGCAGGTGACCGAAGCAGGCAACCTCGCCTCGGAGCTCTCGAACGACGCGATCGGATTCCGTTCGCGGCTCTCGGGCACGGTTGACGTAGGTGCCGGGCTGAAGCTGCAGCTCTCGCAGCGTTATCGGTCTCCGCGCGACATTCCCGGCGGGCGGATCGCATCCGATCTCAGCACCGACATCGCTTTGCGGCAGGAGTGGATGGCCGGCCGTGTAAGTGTCGGACTCCGGGCGGAAGACGTTTTCGGCGAGTCGGGCTTCATGATCCAGAGGGATATGGAGCGCTTCTATCAGGAATACTACCGGGAGCGGCAGGAGCGTAGCCTTCAATTCTCAATCCGCTACACGCTCGCGGGCAGCGCGGAGCGAGGCGGCGGCGATCGGCGGCGCGGCCGTCGGTAGGGCCCTCGAAGCCAACCGCGGCTTCCTCGTCCTTCGCTGCCCCGCCCTACAATCGTGAAGCCACCGTGAGCACAACGTGAAGTTGTGGGCAGAATGGCGATCTCACGTCTGTCGGCCGAACTCCGGTGCGATGGATGGGATAGCAAACGATGCCGCCGGCCAAACCCGGCGGAGCCGTCTGAGCACCAACGGCGTCGACCCTTGTGAATCGCCCCTGCTTGCATGCTCCGTTTTTTGCTGAAGCCGGTCCGCGCTGCGATCGAAGGCGTGGGGTCGGTCCTCACCCGTCTGAACATCATCGACGGACAGCGCGCCGAGCGCGTCTCCGGCCTGGCCTGGCCCCGCATCGTGACCGGACTGGCCCGGATGTCGAAAGCCACGGCCGACGTCGCGATGGTCGGCACCGCGCTCGGTGCCACGGCGATCGCCGGCGTGGGGTACGCCATTCCATTCTGGGCGCTCGCATTCATGATCGGCGGTGGCATCGCGGGCGCCACCATCAGCCTCGTCTCGCAGCGGCTGTCGGCCGGGCAGATTGAGCAGAGCAGCACCGCGGTGAAGGTCAGCGCCCTGTTTGCCGTCGCGGCCACCCTCCCCCTCACGATCACCTTCTGGCTCGTCCCGGAGCCGCTCATCCGCCTGATTGGCTCCGGAGAAGAGGCCATCGCCTACGGGGCGGATTACCTGCGCGTCGTCGGTACGGCGATGCCTTTCGCGGCGCTCAGTCTCGTCGGTAGCCGAACACTCGTCGCCGCCAATGACTCGTGGACGCCCATGGTCCTCCGCGCGGGAGGAGCCGTCGTGAACGTCGGGCTGAGCGCGGTCCTCATCTTCGTGCTGGACCTCGGCGTCGTAGGCGCGGCGCTCGGAACGGTGCTGTCGAACGTGGCTACCATGGCCGCCTTCACGTGGGGCCTGACGAGCGGAACATTGCCTGTGATCGGTAAGCTCCCGGTACACCTCAAATGGTCTGCGCCGCACTGGGACCGGCGGACCGCCCGGCATCTCGCTAGAATCTCGACACCGCTCGTGCTAACCAACATGGGTCAGCACGGCGGACAATTTCCGATGCTGGCGATCGTGAGCCTTTTCGGCCCGAACGTCGTGGCAGCCTACGTGATTGCCCTGCGAATACGCGATCTGATGAACACGCCCGGATGGGGCTTCGGGCTCGCATCGAGCAGTCTCGTCGGCCAGTCGCTGGGCGTGAACCAGGAGGACGAGGCCGGAGCGTACGCCCACGACACGCTCCGATTCGCCGTGACGGTCTACGGACTCGCAGCAGCGGCCGTATTCATCTTTGCCGACCCGGTAAGCCGGCTTTTCGTGAGCGATCCCGACGTCATCGGCACGACGAAGGCTCTCGTACGCGTCACCTGCATCAGCGTCGTTCTGTGGGGCATCATGAACGGCTCTCTCGGCCCGCTCCGCGCCAGCGGCGACACGAGTTGGCCGCTTTACGGCCAACTGGCGGGGCTGCTTTTGCTGGCGCTTCCCGCCGCCTATCTCGGCGCGGTGACGTCCCTAGGCATCACCGGCCTCTATCTGGCACTGCTGTTCGAGACCGGCGTGCCGGCGGCGGTGACGTACTATCGATTCCGCAGCGACCGCTGGAAGCTCGTCAGCCGGACGTACCG
>CAZQAS010000215.1:0-5762 GCA_964591285.1 uncultured Rhodothermales bacterium | reverse complement strand
ACCTGCCGGAAGAGCGTTCCGCCTTCTTCGGCCACGTGCAGCTCGTAAAAGTAGAGCCCGCTGGCCAGGTGGGAAAAATCGAATCGCTCACGGTACCGCCCCGCCGTCATCGACCCATCCCGCAGCAGCGCCACGCGGCGACCGAGCACGTCATAGACGACGAGTCGCACGTCGCCGGCCCGAGGCAGATCGAAGCCGATGGTCGTCGATGGATTGAATGGGTTCGGATAATTTGGATGGAGGGCGAAGGTCTTCGGGAGTCCGCCGATCTCCTCGATTCCGACGTTCGTCTCCACGTTCAAGATCGCCACGCTGCTGGTGTCTACGCCGGCCACGTTGATGATCAGCGCCGAATACATGCCCGCGTCCTCTGCGGTGACGCCTGCGATCACGAGCGTGTCCTGCGCAGCGACCGACAGCTCCGCGCCGTCGCGGAGCCACTGCACGGCCGGAAGCGGATCGCCGGAGGCGCGGACCCAGAACCGCGCCGTATCGCCGACCGCGAGGGTCAGGCTCGTCGGGTGCTCTTCGATCGTCGGCCGGGCGCCGGGGTAGACCTCCAGCACGGCGACGTGGCTCGTGTCGGTGCCGGAGGCGTTCGCCGCCACGGCCCGGTACTCGCCGGCATCGTCGTCGCCGATGCCGCGCAGGGTCAGTTCTGCCGCCTCCGCACCCGGCAGCGCCTGGCCGTTCTTCAGCCACGAGTACACCGGCTCGGGCTTGCCACCGGCGGCCACCGTAAAGGTGACCACGCCGCCCGAGGCGACGCGGCGGCCGGCCGGATGCGTGACGATGCTCGGGGCGATTTCGGACGGATCGACCGCCACCAGCGCGGCGTCGCTCGTGTCCGCGCCGGCGGAGTTGCTCGCGATGGCGCGGTAGGATCCGCCGTCATCCAGTTGAACGTCGTCAATCTGAAGCGAGTCGGCCTCGGCCCCCTGGATGTCCTCGCCGTCGAACTGCCATTTGAAGGACGGCGCCGGGACGCCGTCGGCGCGTACGCGGAGCGTGACCGATGCGCCCACTTCGGTCTGAATGCTCTGCGGATGACGCGTGATGACCGGGGTCTCGCCGTCGTGCACGACGAGCGTGCGTGCGGCGAGATCGCTATGGACGTAGCCGTTCTTGAAGGCACGCGCGGTGACGGACACGGAGGCATTGACGGAGAACGGCGCCGCGTATTCCGCCGACTCCTCGTGCGGGATGCCGCCGTCGAGCGTGTAGCGGACCACCGCGTTCGCCGTTTCCGAACTCAGGCTTACCATGGCCGAGTCAACAAACACGACGTCCGTATCTCCCTGATTGGTTGCCGCCTCTACGTCGATGTATGGGCTAGCGGCTTTGAGCACGTATTCGCCGACGACCTCGTCGCTGGCGCTGAAGAAGCCGCGCTTTGCGAGTGCGCGCAAGGTCGTCGTCCGGCGAAGCGTCTCCTCATGGGGCGTGCTCTCGCTGGCAACGTCCGGATCGTAAACAGCCTCGCTGCCGTCTGTGGTGACGTAGAGTCTGGCAAACTGGGTCGCTGACTCGATGGTGACGTCAATCTCGTTGTGAAACGTGTCCGGCGCCGGAAAGAAGGTCGGCGCGGCCGTTGCCCCGAGTGCGGGCGAGACGTCGTAGCTTCGCTGGACAACGTTGCTTGGCGGCAGTCCGTTCTTAAAGGCCTTCGCACGGATGAACCAGTTCGTACTCCCGAACGCGTCCACATCCGCCTGATCGTAGTGCAAAACGAAGGACTCCGTATAGGCGGGATCGCTCTCGGTCGGCACCGCAGGTGCTTCGTTTTGGCCGATGGTGTAGTGGATCGATGCATCCTCCGTGTAGTCGATCATTCGCACAAGGACCGAATCGGTGAACTGTCCCGATCCGAGGGGATAGAGGACCGGATCGGCGACGCGCTCGGTCGAGGTGTCGTAGACCCGAAAGCTTGCCTCGGAGATCGCGCTCGCGTTGTAGCCGATCCGATAGGCCCGGGCCTTGACGGCATGATCGCCGACGCCCAGCTGAAACTGTCCGTTGTAGGGCGTGCTGTTGTAGGTCGGATCCGTGCCGTCGAGGGTGTAAAAAACGTAGACGCCCGCAGCCGTGCCCAGCGTGACGTTCACGAAACCGGTGAAGTCGCCGCCGTCCGGAAAGATCGTCGGGGTGGGGAGCGCGGCGTCTACGTTGAAGACGGCTTCCGCGACCTCGCTGTCGGAGTATCCCGCCCGCACCGCGCGTGCCATCAGAGTGATCGGCGCGGCTTCGAGAGGAACGGGAATGAGGACGGGCTGCGAATAGATGTTGACGGCGGGATTTGTGACCGTCGGCTCGGTGCCGTTCAACGTATAGTAGATGGTCGCACCGGGTGTCGTCGTCTCGAGCGTGACCTCCGGGGGCGCGTCGAACGCGCCGCCATCTGGGGTGATGGTGGGCGCCGCGGCCGGGTAGAGGTATTCGTAGTCGTCGAGCGTGCCATGGTCGAGGCTCCGGCCGGCGGGATTCTGCACGTGAACGTCGACGAGGTAGCGGGTCGGATCGTCGGCCAGGCGCGGCACGGCTTCGGGCACGTCCACTCGTAAATGCGTATCGTTGAGAACCGTCCAGGGCAGAGGTGGTGGATTGTTGACGTCGAAGGGACCGAGCACTTCCTGCTCTCCGAAGTAGATCTGCGAGATGTGGCGGAATCCCGTGCCGTAGACGTCGATGGTGTTGCCGCCCTCCGGAGGACCGCTCGTCGGGCTGAGGTCGGTCACGACAGGACGCTCAACGTTGGGCTCCACCGTATGGGTGCCGAGCCGCTTGCGCAGGGCCCGCAGCAGGTGCTCGTTGTGCAGCATTCCGTTGTGCTGCGCCGCCACCTCTGCGTACGTCACCCAGCTGCCGCGATACTGATCGGCGGCGGGGATGTTGTCGGCATTGGACGATTCGCCCGGGTCGATCCAACCGGCCCCGCCATGCGGAAAAATGATCGGCGGCGTTTCCTCGGCCGGAAGCGTCCAGCTACTGCTGTAGTCGGCGCCGTAGCGGTACTCTTCGCTGATCTGATGCTGCCATTCGAACGGATCACCGGGCAGCGGATTGAGGTCGATCTGCTTGTACTGTACCTGCTCGAGGACGGCCATGCTGGGCACGACGCCGTCGCTCTTGCCGTCGTACACGTTGACGGAGCGAAGATCAAGCGGATCGGAGATGTTCCAGGGGACGATCCGCACGCGATCGCCCGACCACGGATCGCCGTCGAACGAGCCGAACACGACGCCGGCGACGGACAGGACGTTGACGTGATCCGGCCACCGGTACGAACGTTTCCGAACGCCGTTCTCCGCAGTACGGCCGGCGTAATACCGATAAGCGCCCGTGAAGTCGTCGGGGTGTTGGATCCCATACATGAGCTGGTGCCGCAGCTCGGGGGCATCGAAGCCGGCAGGTACGTCGACGGTCACCATTTTCGTTCCTCCCAGCGCGCCCGCGAGGTTCAGATGATCATCCACATAGTCAATCCATGGATGGTCGTTCGGATCGCTGCCTCCGAGGATCCCCTTCACGACCGGTCCGCCGGTGGAGTGGCTGGCGAAGGATATGGTGCGGATGCGATGCGCCTTGTGGTGCCAGAGCAGGTCCATGAGCGCGCGGACGCGCTCCTGATTATCCAGGATGGAGAGCCCCGAGCCCTGCGACAGGTCGATCGTGACGCCGAGGATCACCCATTCATCCGGATCGAATCCGTCGTTCGCGTAATCGACGAACGATCCTCCCGGAAGCTCTCGGAGGTAGGTGTACATGCCGGGGCCGGTGGGGTCGTGAAACCATGCCCACACTCCGGTGTCGTGATCGACGAACTCGGTGCTGAATTCATCGTCCCGATCCACGTAGCCGTTGCCGGGGCCGTAGCCGTGGACCATGATGAGCACGTGCTTCGCGCCCTCGCCGACTTCGAAGGGGTCGACGAGTTCGTTGTCGCCCTGGATCCCGAGGTTCTGCGACCATTCGAGCGGTCGATCGCTGACCCATCCCGCCTTGTTGAGATCGAGATCAGGCCGGTCGAACCGGTAGGTTGCGAAGCGCGCTCGCCGCTCGCCCCTCCAGGCATCGACGTAATCCGCATAGGACTGCGCCGCGGCCGGATCGGTGAGAATGGCAACGATGAGGAGGGGGAGGAGACGGCCTGCGTGTCTGATCATGTATGTACTGCGCGTTACGAGAATCTGGATGATGCCGGGAAAGCGCGAGCGCGACCTGACCGTCCGCCGTGACAGCCACGCGCGGGTGGTTCCGCCCGGACGCCTGCCGGATCCTCACGAACGTACAGGTCTGTGACGGATGATCGGTTGGATAGCCCTTCATTGCACTTATCGCAGTTTGCGCCGTGATGGGATCACGGCCGTG
Organism: uncultured Rhodothermales bacterium; assembly: GCA_964591285.1. Lineage (GTDB taxonomy): Bacteria > Bacteroidota > Rhodothermia > Rhodothermales > VXPQ01 > CAZQAS01. The sequence continues at coordinate 1,394 of CAZQAS010000215.1, read as the reverse complement.
AGTGTTGTCGGGTGGATGGGCGCGCCTTTCAGATCGCGCGAGTAGGGGTCGCGCGGATACGGACGCTTGCGCTCCTGAAGGGCGATCGAAGCTTCGAGCTCGACGATCAGCGTTGCGCGGCGTAGATTGAAGCCGCCCGCATTATACGACCCGGCATTCTAACAACAGGGGAGATTCAGCGCAATGAGGTTCGCCACGATTCTTTTTTCAATGGTTCTGGCCGTGGCCGTACTTCCGGCCGCAGCCCAGCTCTCCGACGTCAGTGACATCGAGCGGCGCATCGTCGAATTCATCGACGCTGAGAATGACGAGGCCCTGGACCTTCTCGAGCGGGCCGTCAACATCAACAGCGGCACGATGAATTTCGAGGGCGTCCGCGAGGTGGGGCGGCTGTTCCGCGATGAGTTCGCTGCGCTCGGCTTCGAGACGCGGTGGAGTGATGGCGAGGGCTGGGGCCGCGCGGGCCAGCTCGTCGCCGTCAACGATGGGAGTGGACCGCGGCTGGTGCTGATCGGTCATCTGGATACGGTGTTCGAGCCGGACAGCCCCTTTCAGGAGTACGAACTGCTCGACGACTCGACCGCGCGAGGCCCCGGCGTCATCGACATGAAGGGCGGCAACGTGATCATCCTCCAGGCGCTGAAGGCGCTCCGCCAGGTCGGCGCGCTCGATGATCTGCACGTGACGGTCGTCCTGATGGGCGACGAGGAGAAGAGCGGCCGGCCGTTGTCGGCGGCCCGCAGCGATCTGATCGAAGCCGCGCAGGCGGCCGACATCGCAATCGGATTCGAGGACGGCGACGGCAATCCGCGGACGGCAGTCATCTCGCGCCGCGGGTGGACCGGCTGGACGCTCCGCACGCACGGCCGACCGGCGCACTCGTCGCAAGTGTTTCAGGAGGATGTCGGCGCGGGCGCCATATTTGAGGCGGCGCGGATTCTGACGTTCTTCTACGAGGCGCTCTCCGATGAGGAGAATCTGTCCTTCAATCCCGGCCTGTTCGCCGGCGGTACCGAGGTGGTCTACGAGCCCGAAGAGGACCGCGTCGCGGCCTCCGGCAAGATCAACGTGGTCGCCGAACATGCCGTCGTGCCGGGCGACGTGCGTGCGCTGTCGGCGGAGCAGCTCGTGCGCGTCAAATCGGCGATGGAGGATATCGCTGCCGAGAGCTTACCGCACACCTCCGCGGAAATCACCTTCGAGGACAGTTATCCTCCTATGGCGCCGACCGACGGCAACCGGCGGCTTTTACAGCTCTACGACGAGGTGAGCCGCGACCTAGGGTTTGGTGCTGTCGAGCCGGTCGATCCGCGGAACGCTGGGGCGGCGGATGTCTCCTTCACGGCCGAATACGTGGATATGGCGATCGACGGCCTCGGGCTGATGGGTACGGG
>CAZQAS010000214.1:0-5781 GCA_964591285.1 uncultured Rhodothermales bacterium | reverse complement strand
ACCTACAACCCTTCGGTTAACAGCCGAATGCTCTACCGTTGAGCTACCGAGGAAGGTATGTCTAGATAGCCGCGCCCTGCCATCTGCGCCATCGAACCTTGCCCGCCCACGAGCGGTTCCGATGGGCGAACGCAAAGATAGCCCGCCTACCTCGCGACCGTCAAGCTCTTGATGCGGTTTTCAATCTAGGTGAGGTATCTCGGCAGGTATGTACCCCCACTTCTATTTAAAGCGTACGCGGCCCGCCGATACTATACTCGATCGTCGTCGTGCGATTACGAACTATTCGAGCAAACACTCACCTCATTGCGCAGCATTTTCCATCGAAACTGATAATGCCCGTCGCATATATTGGTAAATAAAGAAGTTGTAGGCATGGACGAGCCTCGCGGTACGACCGAATTATTAGCGGAGCTCAGTGACGGCGGCCGGAGCGCCGTCGACGTGCTGATGCCTCGGGTCTACGACGAGCTGCACGATCTCGCGCACCGGCAGCTCCGAAAGGAGCGTGGCGATCACACCTTGAATACGACGGCGCTCGTCCACGAGGCCTATCTGAAATTGGTCGATCAGGACGCTTCATCGTGGGAGAACCGTGCGCACTTCCTCGCCATCGCGGCGCTCTCCATGCGGCGGATCCTGATCAACTATGCGCACAAGCGAAATGCGGAGAAGCGTGGCGGCGACCTCGTGCGGACCACCTTTCACGAGGGTCGTGTCATCCGCGAGGCGAGGACCGACGAGCTGCTCGCCCTCGACGAGGCCCTGAATCGGCTCCAGGAGATGAACGAGCGGCAGAGCCTCGTCGTGACGTACCGCTTTTTCGGCGGCCTCACGCAGCAGGAGATCGCAGAGGTTCTGGAGGTATCCGTCCCGACCGTACGCCGCGACTGGCGGCTCGCGCGCGCCTGGCTCGGCAGGGCCATGCGCATCGACGTGTAACCGGAGGAGACATGGACGCACATCGCTGGAGCCGAATCGGTGATCTCTTCGAGCAGGCGCTCGAGCAGCCCGAGGACCGCCGCGAGGCGTTTCTCCGGCAGGCCTGCGAGGAGGACGATGCGATGTACCGCGAGGTCGCCTCGCTGATCGCAGAGGATCGAACCGCGAACGCGCTGCTGGACGGCGTCGCGCTCGACCTGATGGATCTGGATCAGGAGTTCACGATGGCGGGCCGCGAGATCGGATCGTACCGCATCCTTCGCCGCATCGGCACGGGAGGCATGGGCGCCGTCTACCTTGCCGAGCGATCCGACGGGGCGTTCGAACAGCGGGTCGCTCTCAAGCTCATCAAGCGCGGCATGGATTCCGAGCAGATCCTGCGGCGTTTTCAGAGCGAGCGGATGCTCCTCGCGCGATTGCAGCATCCGCACATCGCGCGACTGCTGGATGCGGGCATCGCCGACGGCGGGCAGCCCTACTTCGTGATGGAATACGTCGAGGGCGAGCCCATCGACGTCTACTGCGACCGTCTGCGGCTCAATGTCGATCGCCGGCTCGACCTCTTCCACGACGTGTGCAAGGCCGTCCTCTACGCGCACGCGAACATGGTCGTGCATCGCGATCTGAAGCCGGAGAATATCCTCGTCACGGCCGATGGACAGGTGAAGTTGCTGGATTTCGGGATCGCAAAGGCGCTCGAGGACGACGCGGAGGCGATCACGCAGACGGGTCTCGTGGTGATGACCCCGGAATACGCGTCTCCGGAGCAGGTTCGCGGTGAGCCCGTTACGACCGCCACCGACATCTATTCGCTCGGCGTGGTGCTCTACGAGCTGCTCTCCGGACTTCGACCTTACGAACTGGAAAGTCGCGGCCTGGCGGCCGTCGCCGAGATCGTCTGCACGAAGCAGCCCGAGCGCCCCTCCACGGCGGTGGCCCGCCTCACGAACGGCGGCGAATCGGCCTCAACAGCGGGCGCCCCCCGGCGCGGCGCTCGTCGGTCGACGACCGACACCGGCGCGCTCGCCCGCGCGCGCGACACGCAGATCGGCCGCCTGAAACGGCGCCTTTCGGGGGATCTGGACGTCATCTGCCTGAAGGCCCTCCACAAAGACCCGCTGCGCCGGTATCCGACGATGGGGGCGCTGGCGGATGACATTCGCCGTCATCTCGAGGGGCTTCCGGTCGTCGCTCGGCCCGACACGGTCGGATATCGTCTTCGCAAGTTCGCGCACCGACATCGGGTGGGTGTTGCCTCCGCGGGTACGATCCTCCTGCTGATCACAGCGCTCGTGAGCTTTTACACCTTCCGGCTCGCCGACGAGCGAGACCGCGCCCGGCTCGAAGCCGCGAAGGCACTGCAGACCGCTTCGTTTCTGCAGAGCATCTTTGAGCTCTCCGATCCGTCCGTGGCAAAGGGTGAGTCGATCACCGCCCGCGAGCTGCTGGATGAGGGCGCCGAGCGCGTCGCGGCTGAGCTCGTCGACCAGCCTCACGTGCAGGAAACGATGATGGCCGTGATGGGAAACGTCTACCTCAGCCTCGGCCTCTACGAGCAGGCGGAAGACCTGACGCAGCAAGCGCTCGCCCTCCGCCGCATGATCGCGTCGCGGGACGACACGTCCGCCGCGGCGCTGATCGATCAGATCGGGGTGATTCGCCGGCTGCGGGGTGATTACGACGGGGCCGAACGCTACGCCACCGACGCCCTGACGATCTACGGCGAGACGATCGGATCGGCCAGCCTGCCGGCGGCGAACAGCCTGAACCACCTGGCCGAAGCGCTTCGCCTGCAGAACCGGTACGCAGAGGCGGAGGCCTACTACCGGGAGGCGCTCGCTCTTCGGCGGGAGCGCCTCGGAAGCGAGCACGTCGAGGTCGCCGACAACTTGAGCAACCTCGCGCTCCTCCTGCACGCCCGCGGCCGCCTGGAGGACGCGGAGGCAATGCACCGCGAAGCGCTCGCCATGCGGCGCCGCCTGCTGGACGAGCGCCATCCCGACATATCGAACAGCCTCAACAATCTGGCCTTCCTCCAGGTAGATCGCGCGGCATTCGAGGAGGCCTTCGACCTGTATACGCAGGCCCTCGCGCTGCGGCGCCGGACGCTGGGAGTCGACGAGCCGCGGACGGTCAACACGCTCAAGAACCTCGGTCTGCTGATGTCGCGCATGGGGCGCTACGATGAGGCAGATTCCGTCCTCCAGGAGGTGAGCAGGCTGTACCGCCTACGGCTTGGCGACGAGCATCCTTCCGTGATCGCAATCCTTCGAAACCGCGCCAACGTCCTGCACGAGCGGGGGGATTACGACCAGGCGGAGCCGCTCTATCGCGAGGCGCTGGCGCTCTTCCGGACGGTCCTCGGCGACGATCACCGCGAGACGGCGAACGTGCGAAGCGATCTCGGGAATCTGATGCGACAGCGGGGGCGCGACGCGGAGGCCGAGGCCCTGCATCGAGAGGCGTTGTCGACGCGGCGGGACATCCTGGGAGCCGACCACGCCGACGTGACGACGAGTCTCAACAGCCTCGGCGTGCTGCTGCTCGATCAGGAGCGCCACCGCGAGGCCGAGCCCTATTTCCGTGAGGCGATTGAGATCCGCAAGCGCATGCTCGGTCCGGAGCATCCGCGCGTGGGTGTTCCGCTTACCGGATTGGCCGCGTCGATCCGCGGCCAGGGCCGGACCGTGGAGGCGGAGGCGGTGTACCGCGAATCGCTACAGATCCATCGCGATGGACTGCCGCCGGAGCATCACTTCACGGCGCACGTCCTGGTGGGACTCGGCACCCTGCTCTCCGACGCCGGAAGGGCCCGAGAGGCGGAGGTGCTGCTGCGCGAGGCGTACGACATCCGCCGCCGAGCGCTGCCCGCCGATCATTGGCGCGTCGCCGAAGCTGCCGGTGCGCTTGGCCAATCGCTTCTGGCACTCGGGCGTTTCGACGAGGCCGAGCCTCTCCTCAGAACCGCCCATGCCGGACTGCTCGCCGCCCGGGGCGCGGGTGACCGCGTGACGCGACGTGCCGCCGCCGCGCTGGATTCGCTGATCGCGCAGGTCGGCCGGTGATCCCAACGGATTCACGTTCGTGGTCGAACGAACGTCACCCCTATTCCAACCCGGCGGCCGTCCACACGTTGTTCGACCGGTCGACGTCCGGCAGCACGGCCCCCGGATCGATTTCCACACGCACCGGATCCCCCTGTTCGAAGTGGAGCTGCACCTCGCGCTCGCCCGCCAGCCACGGCTCCACATCCAGCCGCTGCGTGCGCGTCGTGCCGTCGACGTAGGTCACCTCGACCGGCGCCGGCATCGGCGTGAGGCCCAGATCGCGCACGGTCACCACCACGCCCTCGTCCTCCTGCTCCACGGACGCGACGGCCTGATCGAGCGTCCACGTTTCGTAGAAGAGGCTCGTCCAGAACCAGTCCATATCCTCACCGGCCACGTCCTCGAACGTGTTAAACAAGTCGTACGGATACGGGTGCTTGTACGCCCATCGATCCACGTATTCCCGGTACGCCTCGCGGAAGGTATCCTCGCCGAGCACCCATTCCAGCGCGTGAAGCGCCACGCCCGGCTTGTTGTACGAGGCTACGCCGCGCGCGGAGGTGCCGTACGGATAGCGGTCGGCATGGCGCATCGAGGGCACCTCCCGGCCCGTGCCGGCGATCCCGTAGTAGCTCTGATTCTCCGGAGCCCAGACATCCTCATCCCAGAATTCCTCGGAGCCCTCGCGCGTGTTGAAGATCGTGAGGCCCTCGTCCATCCAGGTGTAGGATTTTTCGTCGTGGCCCACGATCATCGGCACCCACATGTGGCTGATCTCGTGGAAGGTCGTGCCGAAGAGCGAGCGCTCGCTGCGCCGCGAGCCGATCAGGGTGATCATCGGATATTCCATCCCGCCGCCGATGATGCCCTCGACGACCGTCATGTGCGGCCAGGGATAGGGGGTGAGCATCTCGGAGAGGAACTCGAGCGAGAACCGCCCGAACTCCGCCGCGCGGCGCCACGCTTCCTGATCGGGCCGGTACAGGGAGTAGATGCGCGAGGTCCCGGCCGCGCCGTCGCCTTCTACGTCGCCGACGTCTGCGAGCGCCGCGTCCCATACGTACCGGTCCGACGTCCCGAAGGCGAAGTCGCGGACGTTCTCGGCCGTGAAGCGCCAGGTGAGCGTGCCGGTCGGACTCCTCGCCGTCGCGCTGCCCGCTCCCCGCTCGTCCGGCCCCACAAGCGAAACCACCTCGTCGGTGGAGTTCACGCCCTCGTAGCGGCGCAGCGTTTCTTCCGAGAGCACCTCCGAGGCATTCTGCAGCTCGCCCGTCGCGCCGACGAGGAACCCTGCCGGGACGGTGATCGCGACGTCGTAATCGGCGTAGTCCATGTAAAACTCGCCGTTGCCCATGTACGGCTCGGCGACCCACCCGCGCACGTCGTCGTAGACGGCGAACTGCGGATACCAGTATCCTAGATAATATACCTCGCCATCCTGACCCATCCGCGGCGCGCCGGCCTCGGGAATCTCGAAGCTCCACGCGAACTCGAAATCGCGCCGGCCGCCGGCGGGGATCGGATCCGCCAGACGGACCTCCATCACCGTGTTCTCAATGCTGTACCCGGCGCCGCGCGGGCGCTCGACGAGCGGCTCTCCATCCACGCGAATCGCGGAAAGCCGCACGCCGCCCGTTAGCTTCTGGACGCGATTCCGCACGACTCCCAGCGCATTCAAGTTCTGCCGCAGGTGCACGTAGACGGTCGAGAGCTCGTCCGGCGAGTTGTTGATGTAGGTGGCCCGGGCGCGGCCACGGAGCATCGCGGTTTCCGGCGAGACGCTCGCGTCGAT
>CAZQAS010000213.1:0-5835 GCA_964591285.1 uncultured Rhodothermales bacterium | reverse complement strand
TGGGCGGACGCAATGGAGAAGATCCCGCTCCAGGCCAGGAAAGCGAGGCTTAGAAGCCCCACCAATCCCGTTCGTATCGATACTTTCATAGATGCCACCGTTCTGGCTGTGATTGGAATGAATTCAATGGGTTGCATGCAGGTATTGTCGTCAGCTTGAGCCGCGAACGACGAGTTCGGTCGAGAGCTTCACGCCGTGGCTGCTCCTTTCGTATCTCGTCTCGCGCTTGGCGGAATCGCCGATGATTTCGTTCAGGTGGCGGAGTGCCAGCTCGCCGAGCTGTTCCTTGAAAACGCGGACTGTGGTGAGGGCCGGAACGGCATTCGCGGCGCTTGGCACGTCGTCGAATCCGACGATAGCGAGATCGTCGGGGACGGAGCGGCCGCGGCGGCGGGCTTCTTCCTGGATGCCGAGTGCCAGCGCGTCGTTGAGGCAGAAGACCGCTGTCGCGTCCGTGGCGAGCAGTCGCGCGGCGAGCTGCATTCCGGTCTGGCGCTCGGGCTTGCCGTTCTTGGAGACGATCATGAGGTCCGCCTCGACGGGGAGTCCGGCGGAGGCCAGCGCCAGGCGATAGCCTTCCACGCGTGTCTGCAGACTTGGATGGTCGAGATCCGCCCCGACGAGGGCGATTCGGCGATGCCCGCGTTCAATGAGATGTTCGACGGCCGCGCGAGCGCCGTTCTGATTATCGATCATTACGGACGGGCAGGAATCCGCTTCGAAGTCGATCAAAACGAACGGAACGCTGAGCCTGCGTATTTCCTTGATGAATGCCCTATCCACTTTTCCGGCAATCAGCAAGCCGTCGACGTTTCGTTCCCGGAGAAAGCGGGGCGTCGCTTTACCCGGTTCATAGGTCTCGGGGATGGTCGTCAGCAGGACGTACTGGTTGTGATGGCGCGCCTCAAATTCGGTACCGAGAAATACGCGAGTGTAGAACGGCTCGCTGCGGGTGAAGTGATCTTCGCGAACGACGAAGCCGACGTTTCCGGTCTGCTGCATGACGAGCCGGCGCGCCGCGCCCGTCGGCACGTAGCCGAGCCGCTTCGCCGTGCGAAGGACACGCTTTCTCGTGCGGGGGCTGACACCGTCTTTCTCATTCATGACCAGCGATACCGTCGATATCGACACGTCGGCCTCCGCCGCCACGTCCTTGATCGTGCTCCGACGCTCCTTTGTCATGGACGCACGGGAAATCGAATACTTTATTAAAACGTTTCGAACACCCCACATTAAGCAACCGCTTCCGTTGCGTCAAGGGCAAAAGTGTAGAATCGAAGTTTTAGCGCCTCACCGAACGAGCACGACCGACCGGCGCTGCACGTGTCCGCCGGCGCGCATCTCGATGAAGTAGGTTCCCGCGCTTGCGCGATCGGATCCAGACCACGTAACGCGATGCAGTCCCGGCGCAACGGTCTGATCGATGAGTGTCGCCACCCGCCGGCCGAGTACGTCAAAAATGCGGATGGAAACGCGTTCAGCGGCCGCGATCTCGTACTGAATTTCCGTCGATCCGAGAAACGGATTGGGATAGGGTGCTAAGAGCCGGTGCGCTGCAGGCGCTCGACCCTGCCGCTGCCCGATCGATGTGGCCTCCGCGTGCAGATCGAGTACGGCGTTGGTCGAGAGTGCGTGATCGTAGATACGAACCTCGTCGAGGACACCGGCCAATCCGTACGCGGTGTTTTCCGGTAGGGCCTGGCCGATCGTCAGATCGACATCCGTCGTCTGCAGATCGCCGGAATACGAATCGAACGCGTCGAGCCGTCCATCCACGTAGATCTCCATGTCCGTGCCGTCGTATCGCACGACGACGTGGTAGAACACGCCCTGCTCCAGGACGACCTCCGAATCCAGATCCTTAATGCCGTCGACCGTCTTGATCGTCCACCGAAGCCGTCCATCGGTGATAGAAACCTTCCATCGCCGCTCCCAATTCCCGTGGGAGATCGGGTACGACTCTCGTTCAAAGAAGGCATCCGTCCTGATCCAGAAGGCGAGGGTAATGCCGTGCCGAAAGTTCAGGGCGTCCGTACTCGGCACGCGTACGACGTCGTCCTCGCCATCGAAGCGGAGCGCGCTAGCCGCGTCGCCTCTGTGGTTCTCCGTTTCCACGGCGCCGGCCACAACGCCGTGATGTCCGAAACCACTGGCGTCCTGCCCATCTCCATCCAACTTGTAATGCGCCACGAGATCGCCGCTTCCGCCCGCCGAAAAATCGCGTACGACGACCACGGTAGACGCCGAAACCTGGCCGCCTCCCTCCGACTCCGCCGTACATGACGCCGTGTATTCTCCCGGTGCGGAAGGAGCCATCCACATCACCCGACCACCGGAACCGTCGATGGCGCCTCCGTCGACGTCCCAGATATAGTTCACCACACCCCCGGCGGGGTCTTCCGCCGTACACGTCAGTGTACTGGAACCATCCAGATCGACCTTTTTCGGTTCCGCGGTGAGGCTTGAAATCACCGGCACCGAGGCGGAAACGTCCACATCAATCTGCTCGTGAGCCGAAAGCCCGCCGGCGTCACGGATTTCGCACCGGAGCACGACCTCGCCCTCCATGTCGGGAGCAGTCCACGTAATTGCGGAGCCCTCGCCTGTGAGCATCCCGGAGGACGCGGACCATTCATACTCAAGCTGGTCGGATTCAGCGTCCTCCGCCGTGCAGTAAACCTCGGTGTCACTTCCGGGCGCCACGGTCTTGAGACTCGTCGCCAATCCTTTGATGCGGGGCGGATGGTTGGATACAGGCGCGGCCGTATTGTAGTCCGCCACTCGTCCGTCGGCGAGCATCCGACCGAATTCATACGTGACCGATGCCTCGCTTGGCAGAACTACGGCAAGAAGGGCGGCGTCGGACGGCACGTCTAGCGATACGGCACCCGAGGCACCCCTCACCAGATAGGCGTTACGGGCTGCATCGTAGAGGTCGAAACTGCCGTCCGGAAGGCCTAGCTCGATGCTTCTCTCGTCTTCATGCGGGTTATAGAAAACGTAGGTGGGGTATCCTTCCGCCTGAAAGAAGTCCGTCCGGCGTGCGTCGAGCTTGAGGATGCCCGGAACGTTGGTCGTGTCGATGATCCCACCGAAGATTCCGACGTGTGAGGCTCCATACAAAGCGAGGTTCGTCGCGCCCCAGCCGCCGTCGATGGCGTCTCCGGTCGCGTACGGGCTGCGATTGAATCGGTACTGGCGGAGCGCCTCGTGTGCGATCGTGGACTGCGGATCGTGCTGACGGGACCACGCGTCGCTATCCTGAAGACTGTCGGGCAGAAACTCCGTGTAGAACAGCCTGGCGGCGTTCGATGCGTTCAGCACCCACTTCCCGATCGCCCGCGCGAAGCGATCGTCATAGCGGACGAGCGGCACGAGGGCGCCGACGTGCTCGAAGGTGTTCATCGCAAATGCGTAGCCGTTTGAGCCGGCTTCGCCCACGAGACCGTCCACGTCGTATCCGCCCCAATTTCCGAGTATTACGCCCCAGTTTCGGAGCGGCCCGACCTCGAAGCACCAGTTGACCATCTTCTCGACGTCGTAACGCGTGCCGATCTCGGCGTTCATCCGTGCCGCGGCATACGCGCCGTAGGGCATCTGAAGCTCGTAGGAGGGGTTACTGTCAAGACCATCGAGGAACTCCATCGCCCACTCGGCCCCCTGCCGATACTGCAGCTCGCCGGTCTCGACGTACGCGTTATAGAGGAGCCAGGCGAGAGCGCCGGCAGCCTCCGGTTCTTCTACGCCGGACGCATTGGGCGTCATGGTTGCAAGGTGCCACGCTCGGTAGTGCATCGACGGCACACTCCAGGGAGCGGCGCTTCCACCCATGGCTTCCAGAGCGCGCAGCCATCGCGCGGCAACCGTCGTGAATTGATCGTCGAAATGGCCTACGCCGGGATACAAATCGTAGAGCTGATAGAAGAATACGTTCGGCATGGTGTCGTACCACCAATCGCCTCCGCTGGTCGCGACGGGGTGATTGAGATAGACGTTCTCCTCCGGCCGCCGGTTGAACCACTCTTCGGCCATCAGCACCCAATCGCGTCCGAAGTGATTTGTCTTGTCCACGCCCGAGAGTGATGCCCCTATCAGGGCAGGCAGCGCATTGATCGCTTCGGCCGACTCCGGATGGGCCGTCCCTACGACCGTGTGAAGGCCGAAGGATGGATGCTCCGGATAATTGACGGTCTGCTCGTTGATCCACACGAGCGGTAGGTACTGTCCCGCCCGCGTGCGATCGAACACGAGCGAGTCGTACGATACGGCCACCGCCTGCCAATCGCGCATTTCGTAGGGCTGCGGCAGTTTCGGCATCGCCTCTACGCGCGGGACCTCAATCTGCTGCGCGTGCAGCGAGGACGCACAAACGAGGAAAGAGACGAGGAATGCGGTGAGACGCACGCTGTGGCGGGGAATCTTAGCGCGGAAAGTCGAAACGTTTCGACCAACGTCGCAAGGAATCAGTGGACTGTCAATACCCATTCGCCGATCGGTCACTCTCGCAGGGCTTTGTTGCCGCCTTGAAAAGCACTTTCCGTCGCCTGAAGCGCAACCTCGAGGCTTCGGAGACCTTCCGGCACGCCGGCGCGGAGCTGATGGCCCGGGTTCCGAATCGCCGCGGTGACGTCGGCCAATATGGATCTCAGTGCCGACGCGTACGCGTCCGTTTTGGTGTCCACGAGGGCGAACGTTCCTCGGACCAGGTGGCCGGCCTCGTACCTGACGCCACTCGAGCGCACACCATCGTCTCGTCCGTCGGGCAATCCCCAGCCTTCCGGACGCGACGTATCCGCGGCCTCCTCGATGGAGATCCGATGCTCCATTGTGAGGCCCGGAAGCTGTCGCAAGAATCGTTCAGCGCTGTCGGACGTGAGTGCGGTGATGTTCCCGCTGAGCGGAATCCAGCCGCTCACCTCCACCTGAGCGAGATCGAAGACAAAACGCATCGTCGTATCTTCGAAGAATCCGGGGCGCGTGAAGGCATGATACTGCTGCATCACGAGGCCGTCTTCGTACACGACGGTGAGGCCCATTCTGTCGACCCGCTCGTCAGCTCGGCGCTGCGAGAGGCCGTCAATGGTGACGGTCCGAGCGCTCGTACAACCGTGTACGACATCGATAAAGTGTACGGCGTGCTCGACGAGAATTCCGCCGGAGAGCTTCCGGTCCCAGAACCAGTGTTCGGGCGGAAGTTGTGAGTCCTGGGCGTAGTTCTCCACGAGCACACGCCGGAGCGGTCCGAACGGTGTATGCCGCGCCCAGTACTGAAGCGTCTCCACGATCGGATTGAACCGCAGCATGTAATCAACAGCGGCCACGCAGCCGGTCTCGCGCTGCACGTCGCGGATGCGCTCGGCGTCTTCGCGGATCGTCGCGATCGGCTTTTCGATAAGAACGTGCTTGCCCGCCCGCATTGCCGTGCACGCCATCTCGGCGTGCGTGGCTGGAGGTGTCGCAATCGAGACAAGCTCGACGGACGGATCGTCGAGCATTTCCTGCCAATCAGAATAGAATCTCAGAGGCTCCGACGCGGCCTCCGTGCCGGTTTCGGGTGTGAACCGTCCGGAGTCAGAATGTCGCTTAAGATCCGTCGTCTGGGCTCCGTCCGGAGCGGGCGCCTTATCGTCCGCCACGGCACGAACTTCAGCGGTGGGCAGGTCCGACCAGCTCCGATGGAGAAATCGTCCGAATCCTCCATACCCAATGATTCCAATCCCGAGGGTCGGATGGCGTCGGTTCATATGAGGCATCCTAAAGGCTTTGGGAGAGCATGCGATGGTCTGGCGAGGCAAACCGCACGGCGCGCCTTCAGTTTCGAACCGGCCGCCGCCC
>CAZQAS010000212.1:0-5852 GCA_964591285.1 uncultured Rhodothermales bacterium | reverse complement strand
GCGAGTAGCCGGTCAAGCGGTACAGCGAGGGGCTCGTATATTGATAGGTGCCGTTCGGATTCAGAATCGAGATAAGATCGTAGGCATTCTCGACGAGCAGGCGAAAGCGCCGCTCGTCCTCCTTTACTTGTTCAAACGCGCCGCGCAGCCGCATCTCCATCGGTCGAAAAACGAAGAGGCCGAGTAGCATCAGCGTAAGGATGACCACGCCCCCGCCAGCCAGCCGGAGACTCTGCCCCATCCGCAGGGTATTCCGGTATTCCTCCTCCAGCAAATGAGTGAGGACCTCGATATCCTCGTTGAGCGTCTCGTGACTGGTGTGGAGCTCTGAAAGCAACCTGGAGAGGTCCGCCTCTCCGGGGCCGGCGGCAACAGCCGCCGCCGTCGTCGCATAGTCGCGCATTCGTGGCGCGAGGCCGGCCGGCGGGCTCTCGAGGAAATCCTTTACCTCGCTTGAATAGGCCGTACGCACCAGACGCTCGGTGATGACGTTCATCTGGGCAACGGTTTCGGCCAGCTCGCGCTGCACGCTTCCGCGAATGGAATCCGCCGAGGCGTACCGGAAGTGATGGGCCAGCGCATCGATCTGGGCGGCGAGGAGTTGCTGCCGCCCCGTATCGTTTATGAGGCCGGGATCGACGCGGGCGATCGTTACCTGCTCTGAAAAGGCGTAGAAAACGCCTGCTTCTACCACGACGATCAGCAGAACGGCTGCCAGGAAGCGCGCGGAAAAGGTCGTTCCGGATCCGTCAGGTAGCCGGTGGTGCGGCATTAAAAGTGGGAACTACGGTGGTAAGGGACACACGATCGTACACCCTTACTATCGGCCCACAATGGAGAAGTATTAATCTAAATTCGGACTACCGACGAAGGTCTTCACCTCATATTAGATATCCGAACAAGACTTATCGATCGGGGATGTGCCCTTCTCTGTCTGAAATGATGATCTCAACGCGGCGGTTCTGCTGCCGTCCGGCGGCGGTGTTGTTGCTCGCGACCGGGTAGTCGGGGCCGTGCCCGACGGTTCGGATTCGATCGCCGCTGATGCCGGCGTCTGCAAGCGCGCTCCTTACGGCTTCTGCACGTCGGCGCGAAAGGTCCTGATTGAGCTGATAAGAGCCGGTATTGTCGGTGTGTCCCTCGATGAGCACGCGCCGCTCCGGATTCTCGCGGAGGAAATCGGCGAGCTGCCTGATCGTGCGGCCGGCCCCCTCCTTCAAGGTCGCGTGCCCGACGTCGAACAGGACCTCAGAGAGCGTGAGCACCAGGCCACGCTCCGTGCGCTGGGCCTCCAGTTCCTCCTCCAGCCCACGAGCCCGCTCGAGAGCTGCCTCGGCTCGGCGTCGTTCGGTCTCCGCCTCACGTTGGGAGCGTTCCGCTTCACGCTCACGCGCCTGTGAGATGACCTGCTGTCGCTCTGATTCGGCGCGACGAATCTCCTCTTCCGCCGTTCTCAACTTCGCCGTTTCTCGCGCGATTGACACGTACTGCCGGGCAAGATAGGCCTGATGATAGACTTCATCGACAGGGGCCTCCTGCTCGAGTAGGAGTTCACCGCGACGAAGCGCCTGCTCCGCCTTGTCGAGTGCATTCGAAGCCTGCTCGACCACCGCCTGCTCGGAGCCTGCGGCCCGCACTTCCGTTCGCGCCTCGTCGAGGAGGGGATTGTTGTCCGGCGGGCCGCCGCAGCCGGCGACGACAAGTCCAATGGTGAGCGCTCCGACGAGCCTGATGGCATTCATCGATCTTTGAGGTCTAATTATCTCTTCTCGACATTTCCTGCTCGAGTGCTCGGATGCTCGCCCGCAGCTCTTCCACAGCCTCCTGCGTCTTGGCCGAGCGGGCCCTCACGGCAGCCAGCTCGGCGTCGACTGCGGCCTCCTCAGCGAGTCTCCGTGCGCGAACGTGGCGGCGATCGGCAAGTGCCGCTTCCGCCTCCTCAAGCTTTTGCTGCGCCCGCCGATAGTCGAGACCGGCATAATCCCTTGCGCCCGCCTCCTCAGCCTGCTGCACGGACGTGCGGGCCTGTGCCATCTGTGTGGTCGGCACCGGTCCGGCGGAGCGGCAGCCTGCCAGCAAGAGTATCGTCCCCAGGCATACCGCGGGGACGAGACGAACGGATGAGCGAACCAGCGGGTGATCCATCCGAGATTCCTCCTTCTCATTTCCCGATAGTAACGTGTTCTTATGCTCGCGCATCAGAATGCCAAAGGCAACACACCGTTCGTCGCAATCCTGCTACTTCGCCTCCGAAATGTTCGGATTAGGTAATGAAACGGACTGCTAGGCCACGGCGGCGTCCTCGGCTTCGCTCAGCCAGCGGATGAGCAACTCGCTCGCGTCGACGACCTGCACCAGCACGTGTGCTTCGCCTCGATGCAGTACCAGCGTGGGGCCCTCCAGACTCCACCCGCTTATCACACCCTTTACCTCAGCGATTCGCAGCAGCTGGACAAGCGGCTTCGAACGAAGAGCATCGTAGTTATCCATGACCACCTCTTCCGGTTCTAATCCTGTCATAACGTGGTTTCGTCGTCCACGTACGTGTGAATGCGGCAGGCATGCCGCGTCCGAACAGGATATGTATCGACAGAGAGGCCCCCGCGCTACATGGGCTACTCGCCGGATTTTTGATGGCTGAATCGTCGCATCGGTCTTGGGTAAGCATCCCTACAGATCGGGTAGGCGCGGGATGCAGCTACCAGCGGGACATCACGCCTGCTGCAACGGTTCGCCGCTTGAAAAATTCGTCGTCACTGTAGACGCCCTGAACGGCGATGCCGAAATGATTCGTGACGTACGTCTGCAGGCGAACCGACGCGTGATAGGTACCAGTCATCTGAATTACCGGTCCGACGTCGATCACCTCAACTCCCCGGCCCCGGCCGACTTCCAGCTCGACGTAGGATCGTGGCGGTGCAAAATACCGCCGGGCTTCCGCCGTGTAGACGAATCCGAGTTCTCCGGCTCGCGGCAGCATGTGCCCTAACGCACGAAGATACCATCGACCCACGTACCGCCCCACTGAGACGCCAAGGAGGTGTGTTTCGTCGTCGGAGTAGGCGCGAAACCGATAGTTGGCCGATACTTCCCAGCCGTCGCCTAATCCCTGAAACAATTCCCCGTACACGCCGGCTAAGGGCAAAAAATCGGGCGATGCGGCGTATTGGGTGCGCAGATTGCCGTAGCTGCCGGCCCAGAGTTCCGCGTACGTGTCTAGCGCCACGGCGCGATCCCATCTATCGAACCGGGAGCCCTCAATGAACTCGAGGGCGGCCGTCACTCCGCCACCGAAGGGGTGCACAACGGTTGCTCGCGCGTCGTGCCACGGGGCGCGGCCGTCAGTGACCGACGAATACGAATAGTTCAGGAAGCCTTCCCACGGGCAAGCCGGCGGACATGCGCCGTTCATTGGCGAATCGTCCGCTGCTTCCTCGACACCGGCTGCCGACGAGACAGCGCCTGCGCCTACGAGGGCCGCGGCAGCGGCGAGTCTTGCGATCCGATGAACATGGTCGAACAAAGTCGTCATGGCGTTGCGCCTGTAGCACGGGTGACCCCTCCCGCTCCGGGTGAGGACCGGTAGAGCGCCCACGTCGCGTATCGGTAAAATGAAGGCGCTTCTTAAGGGTCTCCCAAGTTCAATTCCCGGCGCGCGCGGGTGACGGCTTAGCGGTTTCGCGGCTCAAGAGGGCGCCCTTCTGGCTTGCTCTTCCGCGAACATATCCCACACCACGAGGAAAAGCGCCGCCACGAGCGGCCCGGCCACCACGCCGGCGAGCCCAAAGACCGTGATACCCCCCAGCGTAGAGATCAAGACGATGTAGTCGGGCATTCGCGTATCGCGTCCGACGAGTATCGGTCGGAGCAGGTTGTCTACCAGCCCGATCACCAACGTGCCGACCAGAATGACGACGAGCCCCCGCCAAAACGACCCCGTGGTAATCAGGATAATGGCCGCCGGAATCCAGACGATGGGCGGACCTATCGCCGGAATCAGCGAGAGTACGCCCATCGCCACCCCCCATAGGACGGAAGCCTGGATCCCCACGAGCGCAAAGGTGATCCCGCCGAGCAGTCCCTGCACGACGGCGACCACCAGCGTGCCCTTTATGGTGGCCCGCGAGACCAGGGCAAACTTCGACATCAGCTGGCGTTCCCGCTGATCACCCAGCGGCAGCACGCGCACCATCGAATCGAGGATGCGCTCCCAGTCACGGATGAAGAAAAATAGCACGTAGAGCATCACGCCGAAGAGCAGCGTGAAGGTCAGCGCATCGCGCCCGAAGGCGAGCGCTTCGGTGGCGACGTACCGGCTCGCCACCATCGCCGCGTCCTCTATGGACGTTCGGATATTGTCGATGTCGACGCCGTAGGCCGCGAGGAACTCGTTCAGCATCGGCAGCGAGCGCTCGACGAAATCGATCGGCGCCTGGAGGTTGATTTCCCCGGCCGCGATCTGGCGGTAGATCCCGAGTGCCTGCTGTGTCACCGCGGCCGCGAGCAGGCCAAAAGGGACGATCAGCACGATTATCACGATGAGCGTGGTCAATAGCGCCGCCACGCTCCGCTTGCCCTTCACGGCTGGAAGTATGCGCCGGTTGAGCGGCTGGAACAGCACGGCGAGGACGGCTGCCCAGAAGATCGGCATGAGCAGATCGGCAATGATCCAGAGGAACACCGCCGTGACGACCAGCACGACGAGCACAAACGAGCGCGCCTCAAGATTTCGGATGGGCATGGAAAGCGAAGGTCTCAGAAGATTCGGGGCCGGCTAACGATCCGAAGGTAGCCCGTAGAGGCGATACTATCATCGGGAAGACGATGCGCGAATGCGCCGGTCGTACAGGACGTAGCCCGCAAAGATGGCGACGCTCACGGCCGAGATCCAGATGAGGCCCGTCTCCAGCCGACTGAACTCCGCTCCGAGCCATGCGATGAGCACCGTCAGCGGGAGCGTGCCAACCGCAGTCGCGGCGATGAATGGCACGTACCGCATCTGCACGAGACCGGCTGCGATACTCACGGCGTCGGTCGAGAGCACCGGCGAAATGCGGGCGGCGATGATCGCCCAGACGCCGTATCGGTCCAGCGCACGCTCGACCTTTCGCTCCGTCTCCGCACCGATGAGCCGGTCGACGGCGGCCACACCCACCGAGCGTCCGATCCCATAGCCAAGACTGGCGGCTAGGAGCAAGCCGCCCCAGGTCAGCAGCCCGCCCATCACCGGCCCGAAGGAGACCACCGTCACGACCATGATAATCACCGAGGGAAGGAAGGCCACGACCGTCTGGAAGAGCATCAGCGCGATCACGACCACGAAGGACCAGGCCCCGAAGCCGTTCACCCACTGCTCGATGCGCTGCTGCTCACCGCTCGAGAGTACGCGATAGGCGTCGCTGACGAACCGGTGAAAGGCCGGCCACGCGAAGTAGAGCAGCACAAGCACCGCAAGCAGCCCGACCGGGACGAGCCACACCCATCTGCTCTGGCTACGGCCGTCATCGCGGGAGCGCGTCCCTTCTTTCGTCGGACGTTCGCGGTCGACGGACATTCGGTCACGGATCCTTACAATAGTTGGACGACGCGCTCGCACGCGAGCTTCGCCCAAGAATCACGCGCCGCTCCTTCTGGTTCCGCGATATCGCCTAGTCCCGCACGATCACGAGAGCTCCCGCCGCAGAAGTAAACTCGAGGCGCGTCGCGTTCTCATCATCGAAGGAGCCCCTGTAACGCACGTCGCCGGTGGCGCGCTGCACGGTGAACTGAATCTGTCCGTCGTTCCAGAAGCCGACGAGATCATTACGCTCGGTGAAGTCCTCTCGCGGCACCTCCTCTTCACCGGTGAAGGC
>CAZQAS010000211.1:0-5866 GCA_964591285.1 uncultured Rhodothermales bacterium | reverse complement strand
AGTCCGCGAACGGCGCTCGGATCGAGCTGAAACGTTGGTCCGCCTTTGAGGATGGGCTCGCCTTGCGTGCCGATCGTGGTTTCCACGTTGACGAGCGTCACGTCGCTCGCGCGCAGCAGCGGAAGCATCTCACCGTAGAGGGCTTCCGGCTGCGCCTGGAGCAGATCGTCATAGGTGCGGGCGGGATACCAGTCGCCGGCGAAGGTCATGCGCGCCGTGCGCTCGCCCGGGGCGGCCTCGTCGAAACGCCAGGTGCCGCGCGTCCAATCAACGACGACGTCGGATGTCGGCGCACCATCCTGGGCGGACGCCGAACCCACCGCGCCGCTCTGGGCAAACGCCGAATCCGTCGAGCCCGAGACGACGAGGTATACGCCGGCTAGAAGAACGAAGCTAAATCCAGAAAAGATTTTCATCAGGTTCTGAGCGCAACGCGGCGTGATTCGGCGTGTGTCAATGTACCGTGGCTTCGAGTTCGAAATCGGTCCAGGGCTCCTCGCGGGCGGCCGTTTCGGCCCGCACGTCGGCGACGCGACTCTCCGACACCGGATAGCCCTGGTTGCCCCAGTCATTTCGAATATAGGTCAGGACCTCGGCGATCTCGGCATCCGAGAGGTTGCGTTGCGGCGGCATCAAGCCGGTCTCGCCCTCCTTTCCGTGCAGCAGGATGCGGACGAGGTTGTAGTGGGCCGCGTTTACGTATTCGGAGCCGACGAGACCGATACCGAGCCCATCGCGCCCCCGACCGTCCTCTCCGTGACAGGCGGCGCACTGAACGGCATAGATCTCGCGGCCGCGCTCGAACTGGGCCTGCACCTCCGGCGACATCTGCGCCTGTCGATCTTCATAGCCGGGCTTTCCAGGCCATACCAGCCGGTCCTCGAGCTCACGGGCAGCCTCCCTCACGGCGGCGTCATCCGCCTCAAGGAGCTGCGCGAGAGCAGCCGGTTCGCGCGTCAGTTCCAGCGGCAGCCGGATGCCCCGGCCGGAAGGAACGCGGTCCTCGATCCCTTCGAGTAGCGCGAGCTGCTGCCAGGGCTGGGTGTCTGCGCCCGCCGCCCGCTCAAACAGCCGATCGATTCGATCGGCGTCCTCGCTCTTCACGATCGCTTCTGCGAAGGTCTCCAGGACGTCGTCGTAGCCCTCCTTTTCCGCTTGCCACTCATCGGACTGCAACAATCTTTCGAGGAATGACAGCTCGGCGTCCCGCACTCCACTCAGCACCGTCTCGACGAGATACGGCTGCTCAGGATAGGTCGTGAGTAGTGAGGCGAGGGCAGGGGCGACGGCGTCCGTCGGCGCCTCGCCCAGCGAGGCCGCCGCTTGGAGACGCACCACCGGCGAGGGGTCATCCACCAGCGCATGCACCTGCTCGATCATCTCTTCGGAGCCGTTCCTGAGCCACGGCTCGGCCATTCGCAGTGCGGCGGCGCGGATGTGGAACGAGTCGTCGGATAGCGCCTCGACGACGGTTTCCTGATCCAGAGCGTCGAGTCCTTCGAGGACCCAGAGTGCGTGGAGCCGCACCCGGACGTCGTCGGTCGATTCTGCAAGCTGGCGTACGGCATCGGCGACCCCGGTCTCGCGACGCTCCACGAGCAGCCGATGCGCCGTGTCGCGCCACCATCCGTTCGGATGGCTGAGGTGCTCGACCAGCTCATCGGCCGACGCGGAGGAGAGAGAGGGACGCTCGGCGTTGGCCGGCGCGTCATCGTGTACGATCCGATAGATGCGACCCAGACCGATCGGTTCGTCGAGCCCCATCTTCTCGATATGCTCACGAAGGAAGGTCGTCTGGAAATCCCGATGCTCGATGATCCCGCGGTACATGTCGACGACGTACATGTTGCCGTCCGGCGCCGAGTACATGTTGACGGGCCGAAAGCGCTCGTCGGTGGATCTTAGAAAGCTGGCGCCTTCCCGTCCGTGAACGGCCACAAGCCGTCCGTCCTGTTCGTCCTGGATGACGTAGCGATGCACGAGATTCGCCACCGGCTCCGGCACGAATACGTTGACGTTTTCCGTGTACTCTCGCGGATAGGTGTGCCCGCGGTACGCGCCCGCGCCGGAGGCGGCCGTAAACGTGCGGAGCGTGCCGTCCTCGCGAAGTACATTCTCCCGGTAACCGCGATTGGCGCCCGGGGTGGGCCGGCTCGGCCACACCTGAAGGTCTTCGGGCGGCGACTCCTCAATTCCGTCGTTGCCCGGCATGTTTGGATTGCGGGCGTAGTACCTGGACTCGACGTAATCGTAGAGGATCGGCAGGGAGTTGGCCGTGCGGTACATCCGGCCGTAATTGTCCATCGTCAAACCAAACTGGCCGGAATTCAGCGTCGTGTCGACGGCCCATCCGCCATCGGTCTTGCGATAGCGCCGCTCGTGATCGGTCGTGTGTACCCAGTTGTCGATGCCCCACTTGAGCCCGTTGGCGTTTGATTCCGCATTGGCCTTCCGAACGCCGAAGTCGTCCGCAACCATCTCCTTTTCGTCTGCGACGAGATCGCCGTCCAGGTCTCTCGCGAACCATAGATAGGGCGGCTCACCGACGAGCACGCCGTCGGACATGGCCATGACGGCCCGTGGGAGGACCAGACTGTCGAGAAACACGGTCCGCTTGTCCATCAGCCCGTCGCCGGTCGTATCTTCCAGCACGGCGACGATGCCGGATGGCTCGAGGGCGCCGCGTCCGTCAATGTCGTTCATCCAGCCCCGCATTTCGGCAACGTAGATGCGACCTTCGGCGTCTATGTCGATGGCGACCGGATCGGTAAGTAGAGGCTCGGCTGCTACGAGCTCGACGTCGAAGCCCGAAGGAACGGTGAACGACTCGAGCGCTTCCTCGGGCGACAGCACGTCCGACGTACCGGGTTTGAGCTCCGTTGGCTCGGCCTGGCCGGAGCAGCCGGCGACAAAGAGTAGAACGGTCGAGAGGAGTAGAAAAATGTCGCCGGAGGAGCGATGCGTCATAGAAAATGAAACGTGTAGTTGCGAACGTCCATAGAATTACTTAAACGTGTAAGTAGCTACAAACCTATCGCTTCGTTAGTATACTGTCAAGATCATCGTGCCGCGATAATGGGCGGCTGAGCCTCGAGTTATGACGAGCAGCGCATGAAAAACGGACGTCGCGGGAAGACCCCTACGATAAAAGATGTAGCGAAGTATTGTGAGGTATCGACCGCTACGGTTTCCGCAGTGCTGAATCGTGCCGACTGGGTGCCGGCGGAGACATTTGTCCGCGTTCAAGAAGGCATCGACAAGCTTGGATATCGACCGAATCGGCTGGCACGGGGCCTGAAAACGAGAAAAAGCCTCACGATCGGGGTCATTGTCTCGGACATCACCAATCCCTTCTTTACCGATCTCGTTCGTAGCCTGAGCCACGCGCTCTTTCCTCACGATCGAGACGTCATCCTATGCGATTCGAATCACCGTTTCGAGCTTGGTTCGCGGAACTTCCGAGTGCTGATGGAGCGCCAGGTCGACGCCATCGTGCTGATCGGTGACACCGTGAGCCAGGAGGAGCTTTACGAACAGCTAGCACACAATTCCTCGATGCCGATCGTCGCCATCGAGCGCGATTATGAGCTCGACAACGTAAACACGCTCGTGATCGACTCGGAAGAGGTAGCATTTCGGGCCACGATGCATCTGGTGCGGCAGGGATCGACGCGGATCGCCATGATTGCCGGGCCGAGCAGCGGACCGGGCAGTGCAACGTACGGGCAGTTATTGTTCGAGCGCGGCTACCGGCGAGCTCTGGAAGCCGCCGGTCTCGAATATGACGACAATCTCGTCGCGGAGGGTAATTTTCGACACGGAGGAGGGCGCGACAGGATGAAGGAATTCCTCGCGCTGTCGGAGCCCCCCAATGCCGTTTTTGCCGCGAACGACATGATGGCGCTCGGTGCGATGCACGTGCTGCACGAGCGCGGCCTGCGCATTCCTGAGGACGTCGCCATCGTCGGATGCGACGACATCCCCATGGCGGCGCACGCCTTCCCGCCCCTCACTACAGCGGCTTCACCTCATCGCGAGATCGCACGGACGGCAGCGAACCTGTTGCTCGATGAGTTTGCGGACCCGGGTGGCCACCCGGCCGTGAGGCAGGAATTCTCTGCGCAGCTTATCGTCCGAAAGTCATCCGTCCGGTCCTTCCACGCCTGAATCACATTCTTGGCGCGATGCCTCTTTCGCTGCTCGTCGCCTCCGCGCTCCCTAAGACAGTCCCTATCTTTTTGCCCTTCGCCCAACTTAAAGGTTTTAGTATTATACTAAACGCCGCGCGTGCACACGGCGCCTCGTAGATTGTGAAGGATCCGTGAAGACACGGCGCGAGGGTGGCAAAATTTTACGCTGACGTTAATATTCTGCAAAGGTGAGGGTGGAAATCGTTACCTTTGCCCCCCGCTGTCCATGTTCCCAGTTCCCTTGAAATGACGCGGTACTTACTTTCTGAGTCTACTTACTCGTTTAAGTGACGCCCTTCTCCTGGAAGAAATCAACCATATGTCGGTAACGCGACTCGCTGACCGGATGCCCACGCGGCCAAGACACGAAGAGGAATACATGATGCGATCTCTACCAGTGCAAATTCTTTGTTGCCTGTTAGCCTTGCTGCTGCTTCCGGCTGCGGTCATGGCCCAAACAGGAAAAATTTCCGGAACCGTGACGGAGGCAGCCACCGGAGAGCCTCTGCCCGGCGTGAACGTAGCTATCGAAGGCACCACGCAGGGCGCCGTGTCCGACGTCGAGGGGTTCTACACCATTCTGAACGTGCGGCCGGGCGAATACGACGTCCGCGCCTCGTCCGTCGGTTGGACAGCCGCCGTCCAGGAGGGGGTCGTCGTGAACATCGACCTGACGACGACGGTGAACTTCGAGATGCAGGAAGAGACTGTCGGCATGGACGAGCTCATCGTTCAGGCCGAACAGCCGATCGTCCAGCGCGATATCTCGGCCAACGTCGCCAACATCACGACGGAGACGATGGCCAACATTCCCGTGGCCGGCGTCGACGAGGTGATCAACCTCCAGGCCGGCATCGAGCCGGGAATGACCGTCCGCGGCAGCGGCATTGATGAGATGTCCTTCATGGTCGATGGTATGTCGACCCGAAACGGCCGTACGAACGCGCCCTTCACGACCATCAGTCTTACGGCCGTCGAGGCCGTGCAGGTGCAGACCGGCGGCTTTAATGCGGAATACGGAAACGTGCGAAGCGGCCTCGTCAACGTCGTCACCAAGCAAGGCGCCGTCGACCGCTATTCCGCCGACTTTCTCGTTCGCTACGGGAGTCCGGGCGAGGACTACTTCGGCAACGTGCCGAACGGAATGAATTCCTATTACACACGGGCGTTCGTTGACCCGGAAGTTGCGAATGAGGGTACGGACGAGTGGGACCCGTACATCCGCCGTCAGTACCGCGACTTCGAGGGATGGAACGCCCTCTCGGAGCGGCTGAATAATGATTCTAATCCCGACAACGACCTGACGCCTCAACAGGCGCGGGAAGTCTTCGACTGGCAGTTTCGCAAGCCGCTCGAGGTATCCGATTCTCGCTACACCATCGACGGCAGCATCGGAGGCCCCGTACCGTTGATCGGTCCTTCGCTCGGAAACCTGCGGTTCCACGCCTCCTATCGACAGGAGCAGGCCCCGTACGTAATTCCACAGCGCCGGAGTGCCTATGACGAGCGGATGGGTCGCTTTAAGCTGACGACAGACATCGGCAGCGGCATTACGCTGAACCTGAACGGCATGCTGGGCGAAGGACTCGGGATGACGGGCTCCTCAGGCGGCGCCGGATACGATGCGGAAGTGCCGCCCTATCCGTGGAGCAACCGCGGCCTCGCGGACAACCTGA
>CAZQAS010000210.1:0-5931 GCA_964591285.1 uncultured Rhodothermales bacterium | reverse complement strand
CTGGCGACGTGGGCGCCCGACGAACCCGGTATGTACGATCAGCACGGCGCCGAGCTCGCTTCAAAGGGATATGTGTAGGTGCTCGTCATCATGAGCAAGCCTGTCGCAAGAATCAGCGCGTCGATTTTATTCGTCGCTCTCCTGGCGTTTCCGATCGTGGATCGGTATCTCGCCTCGAGCGCAGCGAAGGATTCGTCCGGACTACCCAGGGACGCGGCATTGGAGCGGCACGGACTTTACTTGGAGGAGGTCTCACGAGAAATCGGTATCGACTTCACGCACAAGGCTCCGGAGCTCGACGAGAAACTTGACCACATCATGCCGCAGGTGGCTTCGATGGGCGCTGCGGTTTCTGTGGTCGATTTCGACAGGGACGGTTGGCAGGACATCTACGTGACCACGAGCCGGACAGGTGAAAAGAACGCGTTATACCGAAATATCGGCGACGGCCGTTTCGAGGACGTGGCGTCCGATCAGGGAATTGCGGACGTGAACCGACGATCGACGGGTGTTTCCATCGGCGGTGTCTGGGGCGACTACGACAACGACGGATACGAGGATCTATTCCTCTACAAGTGGGGGCGATCCGAACTCTTCCGCAATGACCGCGGGGAAGGATTTACGCGCGTGACCGACTCAGCGGGACTCCCGGCGTGGGCGAACGTTACGGCTGCCATATGGCTTGATTACGACCGTGACGGCCATCTAGACCTGTTCTTCGGCGGCTACTATCCCGAGGACGTCGATCTCTGGAATCTCGAGCATACGCGCATCATGCCGGAAAGCTTTGAGTATGCCGGCAACGGGGGGAGAAAGTATCTATTCCGGGGGAACGGCGACGGTACGTTCGAGGACGTAACAGAGGAAATGGGCCTCCTCGATCATCGCAAATGGATGATGGCCGTCTCAGCTGCGGATCTGCGAGGGACGGGGTATCCGGATCTGTTCATCGCGAATGACTACGGTACCGACGACGTCTATTTCAATGAAGCCGGTAACGGGTTCGTGTCCGCCGGCGAGCAGACGAATATCGGCTTTTCGCCGAAGAGCGGTATGAACGTGGCCTATGGGGACATCACGAATCAGGGTGCCTATTCGATCTACGTGACCAATATTTCTGAGCCGGGCATCCTGGTTCAGGGAAATAATCTCTGGGTGCCCGAGCCGGGTACCTCTGAGTCCCTCCGCTACCGGAATATGGCGAGTACGCTGAAGGTGGACATGGGCGGATGGAGTTACGCCGCGCAATTCGGTGACCTGAACAACGACGGCTTCGTCGACCTTTTCATGACGAACGGCTACGTTTCGGCGGATCGGAAGGGCAGCTACTGGTATGATTTCTCGAAAGTCGCCGGCGGCAATAAGTCGATCATCTCAGATGCACGGAACTGGCCCGCCATGGAGGGCCGGAGTTTATCCGGATATCAGTCGAAGAAGCTCTGGCTGAACAATGGCGAATACCGATTCCAGCAGGTTGCGCAGGCCGTGGGTGTACACGAAACCTACGATGGTCGAGCTGTTGCCCTTGCCGATCTGTGGAACCGCGGCACGCTCGACGTCATCGTTGCACACCAACGCGGTCCGCTGCTGGTTTATAGAAATACCACAGTCGAAGATCGCGAGTGGATAGCCTTCGATCTTGAGGGATCGTCGAGCAATCGGAGCGCGATCGGCGCGCAGATCGAGCTTTACTGGGGTGCCGGCAAGCAGTTGCAGCACGTCTCGGGAGGCAGCGGCTATTGTTCACAGAATCAGCGCCGCATACACTTCGGGTTGGGTACGGATGCGCAGGTCGAGAAGGCGGTGATCCGCTGGCCATCCGGGCGCACGCAGGTCCTCGAGTCGCCCACTCCGGGGTCCATTCATACCATTCGCGAACCGTCGTAGTGTCGGAAGGAAGTAACGGCGCCAGCAGCAGCAAACGTTCGTGGGGAATTCGGTACGATCCCCGCTATACCGCGCCTCTGCTCATTACCGCCATTCTGCTGGGTGGGCATCTCTCCTTCGGAATCCTGGAGAGCTATAAAGCGATTCTGCTCGCGATCGGTGCATCCGTCGCGGCGGAGCTCGTGCTGAGCAGGCTGCTGCGTGATCGATGGCCGCATCTGTCCAGTTCGTACATCTCGGGCATTAGTGTCGGTATTCTCATCCGCACACCGCTCTACTGGCCCTTTGCGGTATGCAGCCTCCTCACCATTTTATCGAAGTACGTACTCCGCTTTCGAGGTCGGCACCTGTGGAATCCGTCGAATTTCGGCATCTGCGCGATGCTCTTTCTCGCGCCGCACGTCGTCGCACCGCTGAGCGTCCAATGGGGCAACGATGTATGGCCGATGCTCGTGATCTGGGTGCTCGGCGCGTTCATCATCTGGCGCTTTCGGCGCTTCCACATCTGTGCGACGTACGTTGCCGGTTTTTTTCTATTTGCGTTGATGCGCACAGGGCTGACGGGCGACAGCTTCCTGGCGGAAATTGCCCCGATCACGGGGCCGATGTACCAGCTCTTCGTCCTCTTTATGATTACGGACCCGAAGACGACCGTATCGTCCAAGTCGGGCCAGGCGCTGGTGGCGTTTGCCGTAGCGTTCGTGGAGATGTTCTTCCGATTGGGCGAGGTTGTCCATGCGCCGTTCTACGCGTTGTTCGTCGTTGGGCCCATCGCGCTCCTGACGGAAATGTATCTTCAAGACCGAAAGATGCGCCGCGAGGCGGTCGTCGCCGAATCTACGGCATAGATAAATAGACGGAGACTACGGACTGCCGTGCTTGAGAACACGTTTCGGGGAGCCCTAGCTTTACTCTTGCTCGTACCGGCGGCCGCGCTGGGGCAGTCGGGCGGTGGCGATCGTCTCACCGGAGCCGAGTTTGCTACGCGCAGTGTCGTCCTGGGGCGCAACGGAATGGCGGCGACGAGCCATCCCCTCGCGACCCAGGTCGCTCTCGACGTTCTCCGCGACGGCGGCAGTGCGGTTGATGCCGGGATCGCGGCGAATGCCATTCTTGGCCTCGTTGAGCCGAACAACGGCGGAATCGGCGGAGATCTTTTCGCGATGGTCTGGGACGGCGAGCGCCTACACGGTTTGAATGCGAGCGGGCGATCGCCGGGCGGACAGAGTTTGGCCCAGCTGCGCGAGCGAATAGCGGATCGGGAGCAGATTCCGCTATATGGTCCGATGTCGGTTTCGGTACCCGGTGCGGTGGATGGTTGGTTCGAACTGCACGATCGATTCGGACGCCGCTCGATGAACGAACTGCTGAAGCCGGCCATCACCTATGCCCGGGAAGGCGTGCCGATGGCGCAGGTCATCGCGTATTCGTGGAGGCGGGCCTACGACCGGCTTGCAGAGAATGAATCGACGATATCCGAGTTTGATAACTTTCGCGCGACGTACTTGATCGACGGATCCATCCCGGAGGAAGGGCAGGTCTTCCGGAATCCCGACCTCGCCGAGAGCTATCAGGCGATCGCGGACGGCGGTCGGAGCGCATTTTACTCCGGCTCCATCGCCGACCGGATCGACACCTATGCGCGTCGAACAGGGATTCCGCTGCAGAAGAGCGACCTGGAGGCGCATCAGAGTACGTGGATCGATCCCGTATCGGTGAACTACCGTGGATATGACGTCTACGAACTTCCGCCGAATGGCCAGGGGATCGCCGCGCTCCAGATGCTCAACATCCTCGAAGGCTACGACGTGGCAAGTCTCGGCCTTAACTCGGCCGACTATCTCCATCTGCTTATCGAGGCAAAGAAACTCGCCTTTGAGGACCGCGCACGACTCTATGCGGACCCCGATTTCTACCAGACGCCGCTCGAAACGCTGCTTTCGGATGAGTATACGGATCGGCGTCGGCGGCTTATCCGAATGGACCAGGCGATGGAGTCGATCGACGTGCCGGCACTTCGCGAAGGCGACACCGTGTATTTAACGGTTGCGGATTCGTCGGGTATGATCGTCTCATTGATCCAGAGCAACATGTTGGAGTTCGGCAGCGGGATGGTGCCGGATGATCTCGGCTTCGTTCTGCAAAACCGAGGCTCGCAGTTTGCCCTCGACCCCGATCATGCGAACGTCTACGAGGCGGGCAAGCGACCCTTCCACACGATCATCCCGGCTTTCGTGATGAAGGACGGCGAACCCTTCCTCAGCTTCGGCGTGATGGGCGGGCCGTTCCAGCCGCAAGGCCACGTCCAGGTGCTGGTCAACATCATCGATTTTGGATTGAACATCCAGGAAGCAGGCGATGCAGCGCGCATCAGCCACATCGGCAGCAGCCAGCCGTCGGGAAGCCTCATGGAGGGGAACGGGTCGGTTGCCTTCGAGAGCGGCATCTCAAAGGACGTACAGCTCGAGCTGGCGCGTCGAGGGCACCGTATCGTTCCTACCGCATTCTTCGGGGGCTATCAAGCCATCTATTGGGACGGCGTACGCGACGTGTACCACGGAGCGTCCGACATGCGGAAGGACGGACACGCAGCAGGCTTCTGAAGCGGATGCTGCACCTACACCTTCACGATGACATTCCGCTTGAACATGACGTGCGCGATTAGATACATCGCACCGACCCACGTGAGCGCATAGAGGAATGAGCCGAACGCATCGGGTCCAACAGGCTGGAAGATGTTCTGGAAGATCCAGGCCTGGACCGAGGTGGACGAACCCTCTGTACCTGGTACGCGGATTGTAAGAATCGTTTGGACGAGTAATCCGCTGAGTACGTAGACCGTGATGGCGTTCACGCCGTACTCGACGAAAGGCTTGGCCCACTTCTTCCGGCCGCGGACATCCGCGATCCAGTAGCAGACGGCGAGGCCGCACATCCCGAGGCCGCCGGTCAGAAGGACGTAGGGGCTCGTCCAGAGGGCCTTGTTAATGGGGAAGAACCAGTTCCACACGTACCCCGCTGTGACGGCAGCGAGGCCCCAGACGAACATCCGGACGGTCTTCTCGAGGGCCGGCCGATCGGTGAGCAATAGCCGTCCCGTCCAGACGCCGATGAGCGTCGTCACAATGGCTGGAAACGTGCTGAGAAAACCCTCTGGATCCCATTCTCTATTTGCCTCCGACCAGAGATGATCGCCGAAGACTACGCGGTCGAGATAGCCGGCGAGGGTCCCGGCGGGCTCGTCGAGAACTCCGGCCCCGTATCCCGGCACCGGAATGAGCGTCATAGCGGCCCAGTAACCAAAGAGGATTACGCCCGCCAAGATATACTCTGCGCGAGGCCGCACATAGAGGAATAGGAGGGTGACGGCAAGGTAACAGACGGCGATACGTTGAAGAACACCCGGTATGCGCAGCACGGAGAAATCGCGAAGGCCGACCTCGGGTGAGAAAGTAAAGAACGGATAGGCGTTGAGGAGTAGACCGAGCCCAAAGAGAATGAGACTTCGACGTACGGCCTTTCGAACGAGGGGCCCCTTCGGCACGCCTCGCGCAAGCCGTTTCTCGTAAGCAAAGGCGACGGCTACTCCGACGATGAAGAGGAAGAAGGGGAAGATGAGGTCCGTTGGCGTCCAGCCGTGCCACGCCGCGTGACGTAAGGGGGGATAGACGGCTGCCCAGGTGCCGGGATTGTTCACGAGGATCATCGCGGCAATCGTGATTCCACGGAACGCATCGAGAGAGACGAGCCGCTGCTGGTGCAGAGCCGGAGACGGGTAGACCTGGGATGGCGCCTTTGCTTCCGGAAGCGATGTGGTAGCCATGATCGAGAGGGTACGTTAAATTCTCACTAACCGGAACTGGCCGCTGATCCGGTCTACCGGTGGTGCGTATACTGGCCCGAAGGGAAATCGTGGCTCCGGTGGTATTTTGTCCGGAGTTGGAATGATCCCATTCGGAGGGGTGGCAGAGCGGTTGAATGCACCGGTCTTGAAAACCGGCGTGCCCTCACGGGCACCGGGGGTTCGAATCCCTCCCCCTCCGC
>CAZQAS010000209.1:4786-5934 GCA_964591285.1 uncultured Rhodothermales bacterium | reverse complement strand
GAGGCACTTTTCCGGATGTTCAAGCGGGCGTATCCCTATCGCAACCTCAGTGCAGAGCAGTTTCGCGAGATCGTCGAGATGATCGGGATGGGTTTTGCGACGCGCGAGGGCCGGCGGGGGGCGCGGATTCACTACGATGCCGTCAACCGCCGCCTGAAGCCGCGGCGCGGAAGCCGGCTGGCAGCGCTGACCTCCGGCGGCGCGATCCCCGACAACGCCGATTACCGGGTCGTGATGGAGCCGGAGGGCACCTTCGTCGGCACGGTGGACGAGGATTTCGCGGTCGAGAGCATGCCGGGCGATATTTTTCAATTGGGCAGCACGTCGTGGCGGATCCTCCGCGTCGAGACGGGCGCCGTGCGCGTGGCCGATGCGGCCGGCGAGCCGCCGACGATCCCGTTCTGGTTCGGCGAGGCGCCGGCGCGGAGTCCGGAGCTCTCCGCCGCCGTCTCGGCGCTGCGCGGGGAGATCGAGCAGATGATCGAGGGGACGCGTGATGGGATGCTTCTGGGCACCCGTGGTGACAACCGTGGTGGGACGCGTGAGGCGATGGACAGCGGCGCACCGCCGGATCGCGAGTCGAACGGAGAAGCAGGCACCGGAGAGGCCGGCGATCTCGAAGACGTCATCGGGTGGCTCGTCGAGGAGACGGGCATCTCCGGCGTCGCGGCGGTGCAGATCCTGAATTATCTGAGCGAATCCTATCGTTTGCTCGGCGCACTGCCGACGCTGGATACGCTCGTGCTCGAGCGCTTCTTCGACGATGCCGGCGGGATGCAGCTCATCCTCCATTCTCCCTTCGGCAGCCGCGTGAACCGCGCCTGGGGGCTGGCCCTTCGCAAGCGGTTCTGCCGCCAGTTCAACTTCGAGCTCCAGGCCGCCGCCACGGAAGAGGGCATCCTCCTCTCGCTCGGTCCGCAGCACTCGTTCCCGCTCGAGGACGTGTTCGAGTATCTCCACCCCGAATCCGTGGAGGACGTGCTCGTGCAGGCGCTCCTCGATGCGCCGATGTTCCAGACGCGCTGGCGCTGGGCGGCGACGCTCTCACTGGCGCTTCTTCGATGGAGCGGCGGGCGGAAGGTCGCGCCGCAGATCCAGCGAATGCGTGCGGAGGACCTACTCGTGGCCGTTTTCCCGGACGCCGCGGC
>CAZQAS010000209.1:1669-4686 GCA_964591285.1 uncultured Rhodothermales bacterium | reverse complement strand
CGCGACGCGATCGACCGCGTTCGGCGCGAGGCGCAGCCGGTCATCGAATCGGCCGACGAGCTGCACGATGCGCTGATGACGTTCGGCTATCTGACCGAGGCGGAGATCGGGCGGATAGTGGGCGCCCGGGACGACGAGTCGGCTCATGTGTCCGATGGAGAAGCGGGCGGTCCCGGATGGACCGCCGGCCTTGCTGGAGAAGGGCGTGCGGCACGGATCGGCACGGTCCGATGGGTGGCCGCCGAGCGCATCGGCGAAGCGCGGGCGCTGTGGTCGGAGGACGCCGTAGAGCCCGAGGTCGAAGCACCGTCGGATGCGGCGTCGCAGCAGGATCCAACCGAGGCCCGCCGCGAAATATTACGCGGGCGCATGGCGCTCGCCGGCCCGGTGACGCTCGATGGCCTCGTGGTGGACCTCGGGCTCCCGAGGCATGAAATCCAACAGAGTCTCCTTGCGCTCGAAGGCGAGGGAACAGTGCTGCGCGGGCATTTCACACCGAAGGGTGAGGCTGCGGATCGAGGCGCCGAGACGGACGGCGTCGAAGAATGGTGCGACCGGCGGCTGCTGGCGCGCATCCATCGGTATACGATCGACCGGCTGCGCTCGGAAATCCGGCCCGTCAGCCAATCCGATTTCATGAAGTTCCTGATCCGCTGGCAGCGGGCCGAGCTTGGTCACCGCATGATCGGACCGGAAGGCGTGATGTCGCTCATCGAACAATTGGAGGGCGTTGAGCTTCCGGGCGTTTCGTGGGAGACCGACGTGCTTCCGGCGCGCTGCGAGGAGTATTCGCCGGAGGATCTCGATGCGCTCTGCAACAGCGGACGCGTGATGTGGGGGCGCCTCTCGGGGCCATCCGGAAATGGGGATGGCTTGAAATCGACAGGACCGATTCGATCCTCCCCCATCGCGCTCTGGCCGCGCGAGCACGCCGCCTTCTGGCTGCGCGACGTGCCCGATCCGGCCGATTTGGACCTCAGCACCTACGCGAGAAGGGTTTACGAGGCGCTCTTCGAGCACGGCGCGTCATTCTTCCAGGATCTCGCGGCAGCCGCGCACCTCTTGCCGACGCAGGTCGAGCAGGGGCTCGGCGAGCTGGTTGCCTTCGGGCTCGTGACCTCCGATAGTTTCTCCGGACTGCGCACGCTGCTGACGCCCATCGACCAGCGAAACGTCCCCTCGCGCGGCAAACGCCGCGGAAAGACGGCGCCCTACGGGATGCATTCGGCGGGACGGTGGAGCCTTTTGACGGCACCGGCGGTCAGCCAGAGTTCGGATGGGAGTCGGGCATCGGGAGATGGTCGACAGAATGCCCTTGGAGCCGCTGAGGGTGCGGCGGGATCACCGCGCTTACAACCGAAGGCAGCGGACGACATTGAGACCTGGGCGCGGCTGCTACTGCGGCGCTATGGGATCGTCTTTCGGCGGCTCTTGAAGCGTGAGCCGTTTGCGCCGCCGTGGCGGGACCTGCTCCGGATGCTCTGGCGGATGGAGGCGCGCGGCGAGGTCCGCGGCGGCCGATTCGTGAGCGGCTTCTCCGGTGAGCAGTTCGCCCTGGGGGAAGCGATCGGGCTCCTCCGGAAGATGCGCAAGGAGTCGAACGACGAATTGATCGTCGTGAGCGCCGCCGACCCGCTGAACCTAACGGGAGTGGCGACGCCCGGCGCCCGCATACCCGCCTATGCGACGAATCGCGTAGGCTACCGGAACGGAGTTCCGGAGCTCGTTTTGGAGGGCGGCGAGGTGCGTTACCTCGAGGGCGGGGAGAATGGGAGCGGCGAGCATGATAGCGGCCGGAGCGTCCCGCATGAGATTAACAAAACGATGCGGCGGCGGCCCGTCGCGCCCGAGTTGCGCATGCTCTTGCGGTAGCCACTGTGTGCCGACCTCTAGGAGGACGCCTCCCCTAGCTAGCACCTACGGCCGCCATCTGCTCGACAAGGTTCAGCACACCAGGTAGATGGTCCAGGCCCGACCGCCGGTGCAGGTGGTACGTGGCTGTCGCTCGGACGAATGCGCCCAGGCTTTCGTGAAGGTCGGGAGTCACGGAGGCGGGACCGATCAGGCGCGGAGCATACAGGTGCGGCAGCAGCGCCAGAAAAGCATCTCTTTGCCGTGCGATACGTACGGCGCGGTTCTCCTCTCCCACGGTAAGTACGTATGCGGCGCGGATGGGCAAGGCGTTCGGAACGCCGCGAAGAGGAACGACGAACTTGTCGAGATCTGAGTGGAGGCGCGAAGGACTCCGGCTGAGATCGATTGCCGCCGCGGCGTCAGACCAGAGCTTCACCTGCGAAAGACCAGGCTGAACGTAGGCCCGCCCATCCGGATCGAAGGTAACGGACACCACGTCATCGGCAACGAGCCTATGGCCCCGCATACAAAGTGCCGCCGCCGTGGTCGACTTTCCGTGCCCTTTGTGACCCAATAGTAGAACGGCGCTGCCTCCGGCGCAGACGGCGCTTGCATGTAGAACGAGGCAGCCGCGCTGATGAAGTAGAAGACCAAGACCCGCACCGAGAAGGGCCTGCCGAAGCCACACGGGCTCGGCGAGCGCCTTGCCGGCGACGGCGTATTCAAGGTGGTGCCCGCCACGGAGGTGAAATGTTGCGTGGTCCTGCCACGCTACGGTCATGACGTCGCCGTCGACGACCGAGTATCTACCGCCTACGAAATCATCGCCGGAAGGATGAGAAAGATCGCCTGGCCGAACGTACAGGTCGGGTTTGCCCTCGCCGCGCCGCAGTTCCGGAAAAGGCGCTGCCGACTCGAGTACCAGCCCGTGAACCTCGTATAGATATCTCATGCGACGATGTCAACCATCTGGAGCTACGGGCAATCTCCTTATGATCGGCTAGACTCGACGAACCGTTCTGGCCGGCTGCCTCTGCCGTCCGCTCACGAGATCGTCTGAAAACCGCCGTCGCCACCAAAGAGGCCATCTATAGTGCCGTCGGCCGGACCAGCCGTGAGCGTCTCCAGGTCGCCGAGCGCCTCAAGCTTGGGCGGGACGTATG
>CAZQAS010000209.1:0-1569 GCA_964591285.1 uncultured Rhodothermales bacterium | reverse complement strand
GAATTATATCAGACCCGAGCCCCTTTCCGAGTCGCCTCGATTTCTAGCCACCTCGTCAACAAGACCGCATTCCACAGCGACCAGGCGGCCGCCTTTGGCGCTCGCCCCGCCTGAACCCGGCGGTACATTTTCTTGATGTCGCTCACATTTACGAACGATGCCGCTGCAGGCAGGCGCTCGTTCAGAAAGACCTCCAGTTCGCTCCGTCCGAGCACGAGGAGGCTCCGGAAGAAACTGTGGTGAAGGTACGTCTTGCCGTAGCGCCTGAGTATCTTCTCCGGCAGGTACGGCTCCATCGCGCGTCGAGCGTACGCACGTGTCCAGCCCTCGTGATATTTCTGCTCGGATGGAAGGGCCACACAATATTCGAACAGCCTCCGCTCAGCGAAGGGAAATCGGATACTGACGTCGTGAGCCCTCCCCATTTGCGTGATCATGTCGAACCCAAGGAGATATTCCTGGGATTCAAGCTCCGCCAACTGCGCTCGACGGACCGACCGTTGGTCGACCCCTTCACGTCGGATTCGCTCGATGGCACGTCCTTTCCATTTCGTCCGGTTCAATAAGTCCGGGTTGACCAGCCATCCCGATGCATCACGCGGCATCGTACCCGGCAACAACAACGCCGACATTTTCAGATGGGGACTCACGTGCGGGGCGAGTATGTATTGCTTGATGAGCTGTGCTGCATAACGCGGACGCCGACGCCGGGGCGCATTCCGGGTCGCAAGACGAACAATCTCGATGGCCAATCGCCGCCAGCGCATCGAACCAAATAACTCGGTCAGATACTGCGTCCCGTGCCCCACCACCGAGTCGCCAAAGTATCCATCGAACAGAATGTCGACGCCGGTCTCTCGTGCCCTCGTATATAGCGGATGTGCGAGGTACAAGTTGGGAGATGCAGGTGGCTCGCCGAAGGCCGCCAACTGGAGGTCGAGCGAGTCGAACGGACTGCACGTATCGCCCCGAATGCAGCGGTTGCGTATACCCGGCATGTCTGCCACCGCACGAATATATTCACGTTCGTCGCTTTGGGGAACCTCGTCAAACGTGAGCGAGAACGTGTCCAGTACGCGGCTATCGTCCGAGCGTAACAAATCCCGGACGACGCACGTGATGGATGAAGAATCAAATCCTCCGCTCAGCTGACATCCCATCCGAGTCGACTTCGGCAGCCGATCGCGAACGGACCTCACGAATGCCTGTCGGTATTCCTGGGAATAAGAGTCCTCCGATTCCCTCCGAATTTCGAACTCGGGATCGGGCTGCCAGTATCGCCGCACCACCGTGCCCTTCCGGGAAGCCACCAAAATATGCGCAGCCGGTAGTCGCCGAATCCCGACGTAGAAGGTCTCGGCAGGATCCGAATGCGTTCCCAGGAGGAAATCCGCGACCTTCTCTTCATTTACCTCGCGATGAACGCCCGGCAAATCCAGCAGCAAGGGTAAATCCGTGGCGAAGGCCAGACCGCGCGACGTGCGAGCGTAGTAGAGCGGCCGGACACCCAGTGCATCGTGACCGCAAAGAAGCACGCGTCGGCGCGGATCCCAGAGGACGAAGGCAAAA
>CAZQAS010000208.1:0-6024 GCA_964591285.1 uncultured Rhodothermales bacterium | reverse complement strand
TCGTGCTCAAAATACTCGATCCCGCGCGCCGGCTCGGCCGGTCCCTTCGCCTGGATCCGCTCGGCGAGCCGCTTCGCGAACACTTCCGCGGGGTCGTATCCGTAGTGCCGGAGAAGGTGATTCATCCCGATGACCTCGCAGATCACGGTGATGTTCTTGCCCGGCGTGACGGGAACCTTAACCATTGGAAGCTCGACGTCGAGCACGGAGTAGATGTCATCCACCATCCCGAGGCGGGTGTACTCTTCGTCCTTGTCCCATAGCTGCATGTTGACGACCACTTCGACGCGCTTCTGAAATCGGATCGCGCGGATGCCGAACATCGCGCGGATGTCCACGAGCCCCAGGCCCCGGACCTCCATGAAATGCTGCACCAGGTCGGTGCCCGAGCCCATCAAGAGGTTCTCTTCCTTCCGCGTGACGATCACGACGTCGTCGGCGACGAGACGATGGCCGCGTTCCACGAGGTCGAGCGCAACCTCACTCTTGCCGATGCCGGACTTGCCCACGAGCAGAAGACCGATCCCGTAGACATCCACGAGAGACCCGTGAATCGTCTGCTGGAGTGCGAACTGGTCGCTCAGAAAATCCCGCAGCACCGCCATGAAGTGCGTTGAGGGCAGCGGCGTGCGGAAAATGGGCACGTCGTTGTGGGTGGCAATCTCGACGAGCTGCTCGTCGAGCGTGTTGTTCTCCGTCAAGATGATGCAGGGCACGGGAAACGACACGAGTGTCTCGAACGCCTTGGCACGTGACTTCGCATCCATGTGGCGCAGGAACTGGTTCTCAGTGTTTCCCAGCACCTGCACGCGGTGGTACGTGAAGAGCTCTGTGTAACCGGCAAGGACGAGCCCGGGCCGGTGCAGGTTGCTCTCCGTTACCTCGCGATCGGTCCCGTCCGCATCGTTGACGTCGTTCACCTCGACGTTCACGGCGGTGCGCAGCTGATCCACCATGAACCCGACGGTGATCGATTCCTTTTTGAATACCTTGGCTTGATGCGGCACGGTGTTCTCGCTGGCGACGGTAAGGCTCTAGGGGACTTCGACCGTTTCGAGGATGCGTTGAACGAGGTCTTCGCTGGTGACTTCCTCGGCTTCAGCCTCGTAGGAGATCGCGACTCGGTGTCGAAGCACGTCCATCGCGATCGAGCGGACGTCTTCGGGCGTCACGTAGGCGCGATGCTGGAGAAAGGCATGGGCGCGGGAGGCCAGATTCAAATTGATGGTCGCTCTCGGCGACGCTCCGAACTCGATCAGCGGCTCGATGCTCGAGAGGCGATATTCGGCCGGCTCTCGCGACGCCAGCACGAGATCCACGATGTACTTCTCGACGCGCTCGTCGATGTAGAGTTCGTTTAAGACGGCGCGCGCCTCCAGAATCTGGTCCGGCTGCACAACCGTCCGGACCTCCTCGCGCGCGCCGGTGCGCGCCATGCGTCGCATAATTTCGAGCTCTTCGTCGCGTGTGGGATACGCGACCCTGATCTTGAGCATGAAGCGGTCGACCTGCGCCTCGGGCAGCGGGTAGGTGCCTTCCTGCTCGATCGGATTCTGCGTGGCGAGAACGAGAAAAGGTTCTTCGAGCGGGAAGGTCGTCTCGCCGATGGTGACCTGACGCTCCTGCATACTTTCGAGCAGCGCGCTCTGGACTTTCGCCGGAGAGCGGTTGATTTCGTCGGCCAGAATGATGTTCGCGAAGATAGGCCCCTTCTTGATCGAGAAG
Source organism: uncultured Rhodothermales bacterium (assembly GCA_964591285.1). Taxonomy (GTDB): domain Bacteria; phylum Bacteroidota; class Rhodothermia; order Rhodothermales; family VXPQ01; genus CAZQAS01. Next base: position 4,299 of record CAZQAS010000208.1, on the reverse strand, counting down.
GACCCCTCCTTCTGGTTGTAGACGAGCGTCCCGAGAAGGTCGGCCGGCAGAAGATCGGGCGTGAACTGGATGCGCTGGAATTCCGTGCCGATCGCCCGCGCGAGCGAGCTGACGGTCAGCGTCTTCGCCAGCCCCGGGACGCCTTCGAGCAGGACGTGCCCATCGCCCAGTAGCCCGATCAGCAGCCGCTCGATCATATAGCGTTGTCCAACGACCACCCGGCCGATCTCCTTCAGAAGGTCGTCGACAAAGGCGCTCTCCCGCTGGATGCGCCTATTAACTTCTTCTATATCAAAGGTCGCAGTCTGCATAGGACGTGGTACGATTTAGAGGAGCTCGACCGCTCAAAGCAGCATGACGTCCGGCTCGAGCTCAAATTGCTCGCGAAGCGCCTGCTGGACGCGGTCGAGGCAGCGGGGGACGATAAACGGCTGGCCGACGATGAGCACGCATCCGCCGCGGCCGGTCATACACGCTCCGTACATTCCCTCAAGGCTCATGGCTTCCGCCTCGCGGACGGCGAGATCGACCATGGCGTTTGTGCTGTCCCAGTCTTTCTGGTGCGAAGCGTGCGACATCAGGAGCAGCGCGCCGAACATTTGCCAGTCCCTACGACGGACCGCGGCAACCAGTTTCTGAACCCGCCGGTTCTCTGTGACCAGGTGGCGCACGATCGGGCGGAGTCTTCGCGGGAGCGCGTCGAGTGCGCGCTGTAGATCTCGATGCTCGAGCTCGCGAAGCGAAGTCATCGCCGAGAAGCCCTTTGACTGGAGGATCGACGTCGCCTCAGCAGCCTGCTCACGCTTCTCACGGTGAAAGGTCGGATCGCGAAGAAGACCCATCCCTACGTCAATGAATCCCCAGCCGAGCACGTCATGTGTCGGTGCGTCGACGGGGAGCCGCTCCAGGGTTCGGGTGTCGACAAGCGAGTAGCTGTTGGGGCGTCCCTCATCCGACGTCATCACGTGGGCGATGCTGAACGGGAGATCCGTGCACGATGCGATCACGCCGCGCACCATTTCTTCCAGGTCTGAACTGTCGTCGCTCCGTGAGAAGACGGACTGGCATACACGTGCGGCAGCCATGCCGAGGGAGCTGACGTAAGCGTCTACGCACGACGACGGTACCGTGCTGACGACGGCGGCGTCAACCTGAACGTCGGCCGGCGCGGTGCAGCCGATCACTCCCGCGACGACGCGAACCCAGGATGGCAGGGATTCGTCCGGCTCGGCACCCGCGTCGAAGGACCACGTCTCCGTGCCGCCCTCGAAAACCAGGCGCGAGTTCGACGTGCGATGCGTGCGTAGCGCAACGGCCGTTCCCATAGGGAGCGACATCAGCAGCGCAAATCCATCGAAGTAGTGGGTGTGATCGCCCAGCAAGCCGGCGCCCCCATGCGAAAAGGCTGCATCGGGCCGATCTCCCGCAGCGCCGAACTCGTCGATCAAGAGCGAACGAGCACGGTCCGTCAGATGATCGGGACGCACTGTGCGTCGGTCCTGCATCCGATCCAGGGCATCGAGGAACGGCCGCACGTAGGGGCCCGCGCCCGCGCGATCACGGATTAAATCAGAGGGCATAAAGGAACTAATCGCATGCTGGAGCCGCCGCTGGGGAGGAGGGGAATGAGTGCTAGTCTAACTGCTCACAGGCTTTGATGCAATCCACGTGGTCAGTCTCACAGTCGATCTTTGGGCTCGTGCGAGCGGGATGGTCTTCGCGGGCCCACCCCGGAAAACGACGCCCTGGAACGATGGGCGGCACTGGAGAATGAAACGTTTGAGAACTCAGTTAGTGTACGCTCCGGCGTATATTCCGTTCGTTCGCCGTCATCTCCCGCATCGTGGCGTTGCGTGGCACCGTAGGGTAGGTAGTTCCAAAACATGTCATTCTGGTCTCGTGCGGCCCAGTGGATTCTCGATCATCCCCGTCTCATCGTGGCGGCCATTGGCGTGCTCACCCTCGCCTTCGGTGTCGCGATGTTTCAGCTCGAGACCGACCATACGGCAGGCAACTTCGTCTCCGACGAAGACGAGTTCGTCCGCGAATTTCAGGAAGTAAGTCGCGTCTTCGGACGAAGCGAGACCATCCTCTACGTAGTTTTCCACGAGACCGACGTGTTCGACGACGCGTTCCTGGAGCAGATGGATGGGCTCACGAAACGTCTCGCGCGCTTCGAGGGCGTCGACAACGTCCTGAGTCTCACCAACGTCCCGCACCTCGACCGCCGCGACGGCGAGCTTGTCACTGCACCGGTCTACCGGCCCGGGCTCTCGGACGAAGACAGCCGACGACGGTTCGTGCGGCAGCCGTTCCTCAAAGGCCTCCTGTTGTCGGAGGACGGCAGTGCGACGGTCATGATGGTACGGATCGACCCCGTTTTCAATGCCACGCCGGCCCGCGTCGATCTCGTCAACGCAATCGAGTCGAGCGCCGACGAACTTCCGGGCGAGGTAGCGCTCGCCGGTTTTCCATACCTCCGTACCAACTACGCACAACGCGTTACTCGCGAAGCGCCGCTCTTCACGGTGCTCGCGCTGATCGTCTCGCTCGTGTTCCTGTTTCTCACGTTTCGATCATGGCGCGCCGTACTGCTGCCGACAGTGATCGTCACATTGGGAATCATCTGGACGTTTGGACTCATGGCGCTGCTGGGGCAGAAGCTCAACATCGTCACGTCCGTGCTCCCCGCATTGATCGTCATCATCGGGATGGCGACGGCCATCCATCTGACCACGAAGTTTTTCGATCAGTACGATCTATTGCGCGACCGGCGCGCAGCCGTCCAGGCGACGGTCCGGACCGTCGGCGTGGCCACCTTTCTTACCTGCCTCACGACGGCGATCGGATTTGCCGTCCTCACGCTCTCCGGCAACCGGCTCCTTATCGGTTTCGGCGTGTTTGCATCCGTCGGCATTATGATCCTGTATCTACTGTCGATCACGCTGATTCCGATCGCCTACGTTCGGCTCCGCGATCCTCGAGAAAACGTGATGTCGCTTGCCACGCACGACCGCTTCGCGCGCTTCTTTGATGCGAAGGCTCGCCTCATCCGCAGATACAGTGGTCTATTTGTGGGGGTCGCCGTCACGCTGGTTGTCGTCGGTGTGGTCGGCGCGTCTCAGATCTCGACGGATATCTTCGTGTTTTCCGATTTCTTCGAGGACGATCCGCTGCGCCAGGATCTGGCTGTCTTCGAGGGGGAATTCGGTGGCGTCCTGCCGATGGAAGTCGTGATTGAGTCTGAGCGTGAGGGGCGCTTCAAGACGCTAGGCTCGATGCGGCAGCTAGAGCAGCTGCAGCTGCAGCTGGCCTCCTTCGAACCGGTAGGATTGAACCTATCACCGGTGGATCTGGTCAAGATGGGAAACCAGGCGTATTTCGGGGGGCATCCCGGAGCGTATCGCCTACCCTCCGGTTATGAGCTGCCCTTCCTGCAGGATGCTCTCGGGCGCTTCATTGGCGGGGCCGGCGACACGACTCTGATGGATCAGCTTCCGCTGCTGGTCGACTCGACATTTACCCGCGCGCGCATATTTCTCGGCGTGCAGGACATCGGTACGGAGCGCATGAACATGCTCGCAGATACCGTATCGGCGCTGGCGCGCGCCCGTTTCGAGGGCTCGGAGTACGACGTCACCGTGACGGGAACGGCGATCATGTCGACGCGCTCGGGCGAGAGTCTCGTCCGCAACCTGATCGTCTCGCTTTCGGTGGCGCTGCTCATCATTTCGCTACTGATGGCGCTCCTCTTTCGATCGCGTGCACTTACGTTCATCAGTCTCGCTCCGAACGTAATTCCGCTACTGGTCGTCGGTGGTGCAATGGGCTTCTTTCAGATCACATTGAAGCCGTCGACGGCCTTGATCTTTTCCCTCGCCTTTGGAATCGCGGTGGACGATACGATCCATTTCCTCGCCAAGTACCGCATTCATCGGGTCGACGGGCATTCGCGCGACGAGGCCATTCGGATGACCTTGCGGCAGACCGGCAAGGCGATCCTCTTCACGTCGCTGATTCTGATGAGCGGCTTTCTGGTGTTTACGCTTTCCAGCTTCGGCGGAACGGTCAACATGGGCGCCCTGACGGCGCTGACGCTGGCCGTCGCGCTCATCGCCAATCTCTTTCTACTGCCCGCCCTGCTCTATCGATACGGGCCGGAGGAGCATTATCGCAAGAACTCCGTCCCGTCCACAGACGGCGGACCGGAGACCGGTGTCTGGAACCCCTCGCACATTAACACCAGCGCATAATCCCCGCGCCCGACCTCCAACCTCAAGCGTCCGCCCCTCCGACCTC
>CAZQAS010000207.1:0-6092 GCA_964591285.1 uncultured Rhodothermales bacterium | reverse complement strand
GGTTGAGGACCCGGGCGACGGTCTTCCATCCGAAGACGCCTATGTGAATGTCGTAGAGAGTGCCAGGACGGCCGCGGAACACTCAGACGACGAGGGCACGGCTCGGAATGCTGTTTTGAACGTGGATGGCGCAATCTCGGACGATGTGCGGCCGAGCGCAACTGTCGGCGGACCGACCGTACCTGAACGCCGGCCGCGGGTCCTTCTGGTCGAAGACCACGACGACGTCCGCGCGTACGTGCGGGGACTCCTCAAGGAAGATCACGATGTAACTGAAGCGCGCGACGGCCCCGACGGGCTCGCGAAAGCCCGCGAGATGCGTCCCGATCTTCTGATCGTCGACGTGATGATGCCCGGCCTGGACGGTTTCGCGCTCACGCGCGCGATTCGTGAGGATGCCGTCATCAGCGACGTTCCGATTATCCTCTTAACGGCGAAGGCGGATCTGGAGAGCCGGCTCGAAGGTTTCGGCGAGGGCGCCGACGATTACCTCGCCAAGCCGTTCGATGGAGAGGAGCTCCTCGCGCGCGTCGAGAGCTTGATCGAGATTCGACGCCGCCTCCGCCGGAAATTCAGCGATGAGGTGCTCCTCGGCCCGGATCAGATCGTCGTAACGTCGGAAGACGCCGCATTCCTCGAAGGCACTCGGGATGCAGTAGAGGCGCACATCGGCGACGCCGGCTTCGGCGTGGATCAGCTCGCCGACGAGGTAGCCCTCAGTAGCCGGCAGCTTCAGCGCCGGCTCAAGGCACTCACGAATCTGTCGGCTGCCGGATACATCCGGATGATGCGCCTCGCCCGGGCCGCACAGCTTCTGGAGCAGCAAGCGGGGCAGGTCTCGGAGATCTCTGATCGCGTCGGATACCGGGATGTCGAACACTTCTCGCGGATCTTCAAACGCGTCTACGGTGTCCCGCCCTCGGCGTACGGACGCGTAGGCTCCTGAGGCGGTGTTTGGTTCTCTGTCGTGCGCATCAAGAGCTATGCTCTTGGGCGGCAAGGCACGCGGCCACTCTACATCGTATATCGGTGATACGCTCTGACGATACTGGAAGACGCTCTCTCATGAGCACTTCAGGATGTCGTCAAGGGGTCGATTGACCTTTCGGCTGGATGACCACGTCGTGGTGAGCGCCGTCATCCACGAGCGGAATCCCGGGCCCGTCGAGGATGACACCATCTACGCGCACGTCCGCCGTCTGCCGGTCGACGGCCGCCGGATGGCGCACGGTGATGGCGTAGACACTGCTGCCGTACCGGTATTCGATGGCGTATTCGGTCCAGGTGGACGGCACGCGCGGCTCGATGTAAAGGACGTCGCCGCGCTTCGTGAAACCGAGGATCGCTTCGATGCCGACCCGGTACATCCAGCTCGCGGAGCCGGTGTACCACGTCCAACCGCCGCGCCCGAGGTGGCCGGCCGCGGTGTATACGTCGGCCGCTACGACGTAGGGTTCGACTTTGTAGGTGGCGATGTCCGCCGGGGTGCGGGTGCGGGTGAGTGGATTGATCATCTGGAAGAGCTCGAATGCGCGGTCGCCACGGCCCTGAAGCGCGGTCGCGAGCACGCTCCAGAGCGCCGCGTGGGTGTACTGCGCACCGTTTTCTCGGACACCGGGTACGTAGCCTTTGATATACCCCGGGTCGAGCGGCGTTTCGTCGAAGGGCGGCGTTAGCAGCTGAAGGAGCCGTGCGTCGTCTCTGACGAGGTGCTCTTCAAACGAACGCATCGCCTTGTCGCGCCGCACCGGATCACCGGCGCCGGAGATCACGCTCCAGCTCTGGGCGATGGCGTCGATGCGGCACTCGGCGTTCTCGGCCGAGCCGAGGGGCGTGCCATCATCGAAGTAGGCGCGGCGATACCAGGCGCCGTCCCAACCGTGCGCCTCGATCGCCTCGACATACGCGTCTGCCCGGTCCCGGAAGGCGGCGGCGACCGTTTCGTCGCCCCTTGCATCCGCATGCACAGCGAACCGGCGCAGCGTCGTCACGAGGAACCATGCCAGCCAGACGCTCTCCCCCTGCCCCTCCACACCGACGCGATTCATCCCGTCGTTCCAGTCTCCGATGCCGATAAGCGGCAACTCGTGCGGGCCGGCCGTACACGCCCGATCGAGGGCACGGCGGCAGTGCTCATAGACGCTCGCGTGCTCGTCGGTAACGAGCGGCAGATCGTACAATTCGTGCTCGTGAGGTTCGAGGGGCCGCATCGCCAGAAACGGGACGTAGGCGTCGAGCACCGACCGGTCGCCGGTAACCCGCACGTACTGATCGACGACGTAGGGCAGCCAGGCAAGATCGTCCGAGAAGCGGGTCCGCACGCCGCGGCCGTTGTGCGGGTGCCACCAGTGCTGTACGTCGCCCTCGACAAACTGGCGGGCAGCGGCGCGGAGGATATGCTCCCGCGCGACCGCCGGCTCCGCGTACACGAATGCCAAAACGTCCTGAAGCTGGTCCCGGAAACCGTACGCGCCGCCACTCTGGTAGACAGCCGACCGCGCCCACATCCGGCAGGCGAGCGCCTGGTAGAGCGTCCAATGATTGAGGATGGCATCGAAAGTAGGCTCCGGTGTGCGGACGGTTATCACCGAAAGCCGTTTCGACCAGTCCTGACGTGAGCGGGAGGCGGCCTCGAGAGCCGTCGGCCGGTCTCGGTATTTGGCTACCAGGCGGTGGGCCTCGTCCTCTCCTTCCGCAGCGCCCAGCACGAAGATGATTTCGCGTGTCTCGCCGGGTGCCAGCTCAAGTGTACATTGGAGGGCCGCACAGGGATCAACGACCATAGCCATCGGTCCGCCGAGGTCCGCTGCTTGCAGGCCTTGTGGATTGGCCAACGTCCCGTTTCGGCCGATGAACGCCCGCCGGTCCGCCGTGTAGTCGGACAACGGCTCGCTCAGTGCGCAGAACGCCAGCTGCCGGGCAAAATCCGGATCGAAGGTGTTCCGGGCGAAAACGGCACCCAGATCGGCCCGCGCGTAGGTGCGTACCTGGTGTTGCGTGTGTTCACGAAGCACGCCGAGCGTCCACTCCGCGTATCCGGTCACCGATAGGCGTCGAGGGCGGGCGGTCTCGTTGGTCAGTCGGAGGATGCTGAGCTTCACAGCCTCGTCCGGCGCCATAACCATCGTGAGATCCGTGGCGATGCCGGCGAACACGTGCGCGAAGGAGGAGAATCCCGCCCCATGGCGCACCGTGTACGCTATGTCTCGGCGGATCGGCGCCGGCGTAGCACTCCATAGCGCACGGGTCTCTTCGTCGCGCAGATAAAGCACCTCGCCCGGGGGGTCGGTCACCGGGTCGTTGTGCCACGGCGTGAGGCGGAAGAAATAGCTGCTGCCGGTCCATGTCGAGCCGGCGCCGCGTTCGGTCGCGATGAAGCCGCCCCGTTCGTTTGCCACGACGTTCGCCCAGGGTGCAGGCGGGACGTGATCTCCACGCACCCGGATCTCGTACGTCCCGTCGAGCAGTATCCTCCCGAAGCCGTTGGCAAACGTCGATGTCGCAATCTCCCCCGGATTGGGAGATCCGTCAGATCCGCTAGCCTGCAGATCCTCCGCGTCCACACCGGCGGCGGCCGGTTCTACCGACCCTTGTCTAACAATGGATTCTGAACGCCGTACCGGGTGGGCGGATACTTCCGGTGGTGCGGCCGGTCCGACCTGTTCGTCCTCCAACACCGCGAGAGGATCGGGCTCCTCCAGAAAGTCGCTCAGAGATCGACCGTCACACGTCACGTGGACGGGTGCGGTGGCACGGAGCATGACGTATGCGTCGGCGGCGAGCTGATCGAGTCGCCGTATGAACACACCGCCGGCCCGGTCGATCTGGTCCGAAGCATGCACGGCGTAGATCATCGAAACGATGGATTCGTTCAGCTCCTGCAAATACGACGGAGGATTGGCGTTTACGATCACGAGGTCGACGGTCATGCCGCGGCGCCGCCAATAGCGGTGGGCGGCAAGAAGCTGGTGGAGTGTCGGCAGACCGTCCGAGGACTTGATCGTTGCGACCAGGATCGGCCAATCCCCCGAAAGGCCTATAGACCAGAGGAGCGGCTGCGATCCGCGGTTGCGCTGGCGCTCCTCCCTCGGGGCACGAAAGGAGGGCGAAGGATAGAACAGGCGACCTGCCAGCTCCTGAAACTCGGCGGCCTCTGTGGGCGTGACGTCTAGCTCTCGCAGCTCGACCTGGGTCGAAACCCACGCCAGGTCCAGGGCGCGTTGCGCGGTGTGTGGATCGTGGTATCGGTCTGCGAGCTCGAAAGCTCGTTCGCGGGTAGTCGCTACCAGCGTTGTGAATGCCGCGCTGGCCGACTGGCCCGGTTCGAGGTGCAGGCGGATCCGGAGAGCGAATATCGGGTCGAGGACGGCCCCCGTCGTGTCCGACAGCGCTCCCTCGTTCTCCATTGCGACGGGCGCGCGCACCGAGCGTCCGCGCCCGATGAAGCGGGCACGGTCCGTCTCGTAGGATACATCCCCCACCAGATGCTTGCCGGTGTCGACGACATGGACACACCAGAGCGACGGCTCGTCGGCCGAGCGTGGACGGCGAGTGGCGGTCAGGGCAGTGCACCACTGGTGCCACTCCGTCTCGACGAAAAGATTTGAGAAAGCCGGATGCGACCGTTCAGCGTCAGGCGGGGCGAGCACGATTTCTCCGTAGCTCGTCAGCTCGATCTCGCGGGGAGTGTCGCTGTTGTTCGACACGGTGATGCGGCGCACCTCCGCCGCGTCCTCTGGGACAACCGTGATTTCGGTTTGCGTCTCGATGTCCCCATCGATGCGGCGGAACGTCACGCTGTCGGTGGCGAGCAGCGCCCGGTACGCGTCGGCCGGCGCGCAGATGGGTTGGTGGGCGGCAGACCAGACGCGGCCTGCTTGGACATCATTCACGTAGCAGAACTGCCCAGTATTGTCGGTGGTCCCATCGGCACGCCAGCGGGTTACCGCCAGATTCTCGTACCGGCTGTACCCCCCGCCGGCGCTCGATATCATGACCGTATAGGGCAGGCGACCGAGTAAAGCGACGCGAGGCTCCGGCGTATCGAGCGTTTCCACCTCACGCACGGCCGGACGTTCGTGCTCGAGATCCGGAAGACCCTCTCCTGGTCGCGTCGGCTGCGGTGCCTGGAGGACCAGACGGCGCGGAATCCGTTCGTAGAGAAGCAGCTCCGCGGCGCGCACCACAGGATCTGAATGAAAACGGTGCTGCCAGAGGCGGTCCGCGAGGACGTTCGTTAGTGCGACGAGCCCCATCCCGATGTGGTGGGCCATAAAGTTTCGGACAACCGCGTAGCGCCGTCCGGGTTCGGGGCGCGTGTAATCGAGGGCGTCGCGAAAGCCGTAGGGCCCGAGAGCACCAAATTTCTCCAGCCTCTCCAGGTTTGCGAGGGCCCGCTGCGGGTCGACCATCATCGCCAGCATGCTGGCGTACGGCGCGATGACGAGGTCACGTCCCAGACCCCGCTTTAGGGCCAGGTCCGGCACGCCGAAGGCTCGGTACTGATAGGTGAAGTGGCGATCTCGTAGGTTGTACGCACTCTCGCTCACACCCCACGGTACGCCCGCGCCTTCGCCGTATGCGATCTGTCGGCGGACGGCTCCCTGATACGTCTGGTTGAGGAGAGTGTAGGGGAAGGATCGCATGACGAGTACCGGCATGAGGTACTCGAACATGCTCCCGCTCCACGACACCAGTGAGGTCTCTCCCGACGTGTGCGTGAGCGTGCGGCCCATGTTGAACCAGTGCTCGACGGGTACATCGTTCTTTGCCACGGCGACGAAGCTCGTGAGGCGCGCCTCCGAGGCCAGAAGATCGTAATATGCACCATCGAACGCGTGGCCACCTACGTGATAGCCGATCGAGAACAGCTTCCGATCGTCGTCATAGAGGAAGCGAAAGTCCATCTCCATGGCATAAAAGTATGCCTGATGGGCGACCGCCTCCAGGCGCGCCACCAGGTCCGACGCAGCGGTGGACGACTCCGCGATGCGGCGAAGCGTTGCGTTGGGGGGATCCGAAGATGGAATCAACGACGGAGCCTCTTGTCTGCCGGCATCGATTCGCCGGAGCACCCAATCCAGCCATTCTGC
>CAZQAS010000206.1:0-6123 GCA_964591285.1 uncultured Rhodothermales bacterium | reverse complement strand
CGCCTGGAAACGGAAATCGCGATCCTCGCCGATCGGCTCGACATTACGGAAGAATGCGTCCGACTTCGCTCGCACCTCGACCTCTTCCGGCAGTCGCTGAACAGCGAGAATCCCGAGGGTCGAAAGCTGAACTTCATCTCGCAGGAGATCAACCGGGAGGTGAACACAATCGGCGCGAAGTCGAACGACGCGGAAGTCGCACATCTGGCCGTCCAGATGAAGGACGAGCTGGAGAAAATCCGCGAACAGGTGCAGAACGTCGAATGAGCGCGGCTTCAACGCGGAAGCGAATCGTCGTGCTCACAGCGCCGAGCGGCGCCGGTAAAACCACGATTGCGAAGCGTGTGATGGAGGCCATCCCCAAGATGCGGTTCTCCGTCTCGGCCACCACGCGGCCGCGCCGAAGTCACGAGCGCGATGGAGTCGACTACCACTTCGTCGATCTGGCCCACTTTAAGCGCCAGATCGAGGCGGGCGAGATGCTCGAATACGAGGAAGTCTATCCCGGCCGTTTGTACGGCACGCTGCGTTCGGAGGTCGAAAGCAAAGCGGCCGCAGGTCCGGTTCTCCTCGACATAGACGTCCGCGGAGCGAAACGTATTAAAGACCTCTACGATGACGACGCACTAGTCATCTTCGTGCGACCACCCTCCAGGGAGGAGTTGGAACGACGGCTTCGAAGCCGCGCGACCGAGGACGAGGAGACGATTCGCGTCCGCCTGGAGCGGGCGAAGAACGAGCTCGAATTCGCCGAGAGCGACCGATGCGACGCCGTTGTGGAGAACGACGAACTCGAGGCTGCGGTCCAGGAAACATTGGCGGTCGTCCAGCGGTTTCTTGCCCTCTAAAGATGTATTGATTCCGATTCCCAATAAAATTAGGTACACGTCCATGCCGCTTCGGACGCTAGACATCGACGAACTCGCTGATAAGGCAGACAACATCTACGAAACGGTCGTGGTTGTTTCCAAGCGGGCCCGCCAGGTGTCCTCCAGATCGAAAGCCACCCTCGATGAGAAGCTGGCCTACTACGAAGGCTTCTCGTCCGATATGGAAAATCTGCGCATGCAGGAAGAACAAGCCCGCGTTTCCCTCGAGTACGAAAAGCAGCCCAAGCCGACCGAGGTCGCCATCAACGAACTCCTCAACAACGAGATTTACTTCCGGCACCCCAACGAGGAGGGCTAAGCCGGACGGCTCGGCAAACGGGTCGAACTCTCTCCGGGACGTATCTTATTGCCACAGGAAAATCCGGCTCGTCCGGATTTTTTTGTTTCTGCCGGCGGTGCTTCTCGCCCACCTTCATTTGACGTCAGGTGAACCCGCCAAACAAGTGATGGCAGCTACGGAAACGCACGTCGACCTCGCCGGCCGTCACATTCTTCTCGGCGTGACCGGCGGCATTGCCGCCTATAAGGCCGTCGAGCTGGTTCGCCTGCTGAAGAAGGCGGGCGCCGACGTGCAGGTCGTCATGACCCATGACGCGGAGCGATTCATTCCGCGGCTCACGCTCGGCACGGTCTCAGAGCATCCTATTCTGGTGGATGTCTTTCCGGAAGCCGAAGAGGGTTCCTGGACGAAGCACATCACGCTCGGGCGCTGGGCGGATCTCTTCGTGATCGCCCCCGCCACCGCGCAGACGATCGCGAAGCTCGCCGGCGGGTTCTGCGACAACATGCTAACTGCGGTCGCACTGGCGATTCGGTGTCCCGTCCTCATTTGTCCGGCGATGGACCACGACATGTTCGTGCATCCGGCGACGAAGGAGAATCTCGATCGGCTCGCCAGCTACGGCCATCGAATTATGCCGCCCGCCTACGGAGAGCTCGCGAGCGGGCTCGTCGGGCAGGGGAGGCTGCCGGAGCCGGCGGAAATTGTCGAGCGCGTGGCCGAGATACTTTCCGAGCGCAGTGAAGCGGATGCGACGCTTCGCGGTCGGAAAGTCGTCGTGACGGCCGGACCCACACGGGAGCGTCTGGATCCCGTCCGATTCATATCGAATCCATCGTCGGGGAAGATGGGCTACGCCCTCGCCGCGGTGGCGGCCCGGCGTGGTGCGGACGTTACGCTGGTGAGCGGTCCGACGCAACTCGATGATCCGCAGGGCGTCGATCGCGTGGACGTGGGCAGCGCGAGTGAGATGCATGCTGCCGTGATGGACCGTCGTGATGCCGATTTCATCGTGATGGCGGCAGCCGTGGCCGACTACGCCCCGGCGGAGACTGCGGATCATAAGATCAAGAAATCCGACGGCGAGATGACGCTGCGGCTGCAGCGCACGAAGGACATTCTCGCCGAGCTTGGACAGGTCAAACGCGAAGGGCAGGTGCTCGTCGGCTTTGCAATGGAAACGGAGAACGCCGTCGAGAATGCACGTCGCAAGCTTGAGGCGAAGAACCTGGATTGGATCGTGCTCAATCGCCTTAACGAGGAAGGCGCCGGGTTTCAGGTCGACACCAATCGTGTGACGCTGATTCGGCGGGGCGGCTCGGAGGAAGAGCTGTCGATGATGTCGAAGCAGAGCGTCGCCGAAGCCATCTGGGATCGCATCGCGCCACCGCCGAGCCGTCCGGCGGCGTGACACTAAGGTGTCACCCCAAGCCCCTATCTTGTCGGCGGTCTCGCCGACCGCGATCCGCAATCCTTATCCACAATACGTGTTCACAACTGGTGAACAATGATCCCCGTGCCTGCCTTGAGTCGGCGGGCGAGCGGCTCTAGTTTGACCGAACGATTCACCAACGTGCTTCATGTCGATCCTTCAAGAACTGAGGACCATTCTAGAACACGAAGAGCTGCTCTACGGCTCGTTCGTGATGCTTCCCCATTCAGAAACGTCCACTGACGACGAGTCCATGGCGAACCGCGACCTGTTCGGTACTGATCGTGAGCCGGCCCAAGATGCCTCTCTTTCCCCTTATGAGCGGATTCATGCCCTCATCCCCGACACGTCGCCACTCCGGGAGATGACCTCGTTGGAGGCGGTCGAGGCGTACGTTGCGGGGACCGTGCTGATTCCGCTGGATGATTTGCGCACGAATCCCGTCTTCGGCGTAGGTGATCCGGAAGCCGATCTGATGGTGATCGGCGAGGCGCCGGGAGCCGACGAGGATGCGCAGGGCGAGCCGTTCGTCGGGCGCGCGGGCCAACTTCTCGACAAGATCCTCCAGGCCATCGGGTTCGAGCGGGATGACATTTACATCGCGAACATTTTGAAGAGCCGTCCGCCGAACAATCGGAACCCGCTGCCGGCGGAGGTCGAGGCGCACGTGCCCATCCTGTACAAGCAGATCGCTCTGATTCGGCCGAAGCTCATTCTGTGCGTCGGTAAGACGTCGGGGACGACGCTTTTGAATCAGCAGACGACACTTTCCGCGCTGCGTCAGCGCTTTCATGATTACCATGGGCTGCCGCTGCTGGTGACCTATCACCCGGCGGCCCTGCTGCGAAACCCGCAGTGGAAGCGGCCCACCTGGGAGGACGTCCAGATGCTGCGGTCACGCTATGATCAGCTCGTCGGCGACGTAGCGGCCACGGTCTCATAGGGGATCTTTTTGTCCGGCCGACCCGAGCGCAACGATTTTAAGGTACAGCACCATATGTCAGAGCAGGGAGATAGCAGTACGCCTGCGAACCGGCCGGCGCGGCCGCCGAGCGCGCGACCGGGCGGTGAATCATCGGACGTCCATCAGCGAGCCGGCCGGGTGCCGCCGCAGGCCGTGGACGTGGAGCAGTCCGTGCTCGGGGCGATGCTGCTGGAGAGGGAAGCGATCCCGAAGGCGATCGAGATCCTGAGGGCCGAGTCGTTCTACAGCGCCAAGCACAAGAAGATATTCACGGCCATCACGCAGCTGTTCGAGCGGAGCAATCCGGTCGACCTGATCACGCTCACCGAGGAACTCCGGCGGCGCTCGGAGCTGGAGGAGATCGGCGGCGCCTACTATCTAACCGAGCTCACGACGCAGGTCGCCTCGGCGGCGAACGTCGAGTACCACTCGCGGATCATCGCGGAGAAGTACCTGCTGCGGAAGCTGATCGAGACGATGACGACGCTCGTCGGCGAGGCGTATGATCCCGGCTCGGACGCCTTCGAGCTGCTCGACATGGCCGAGGCGGAGATCTTCGGCATATCGGATTCACAGCTACGCCGCCCCGCCTCCTCGATCACCGACGTGATCAAAACGACCCTCCAGCAGCTTGAGGCCATCCACGGCCGAGAAGGCGGCATTACGGGCGTTCCAAGCGGATTTTCGAAGCTCGATGAATATACGAGCGGCTTCCAGCGGTCGGATCTCATCATCGTTGCCGCGCGGCCGTCGATGGGTAAGACGGCCTTCGCGCTTACCTGCGGGCGCAATGCGGCGCTGCACCCGCAGTATCCGACCGGAGTAGCCATCTTCTCCCTAGAGATGGGCGCCGAGCAGCTCGCCCAGCGAATGCTCACCTCCGAGGCGCGCATCGACGCACAGGCCGCGCGCACAGGGCGGATGAAGGATCGCGACTGGCAGGCGCTTGCGCGAGCCGCGGGGCGGCTGTCGGCTGCACCGATTTTTATTGACGACACCCCCGGCCTCTCCGTGCTCGAGCTACGGGCCAAGTGCCGGCGCCTGAAGGCGGAGCACGACATCGGGCTCGTGATCGTCGACTATCTGCAGTTGATGCACGCCACGACGACGAACCGCAACGCGAACCGCGAGCAGGAGATCGCGCACATCAGCCGGTCGCTCAAATCGCTTGCGAAGGAGCTAAACGTTCCCGTCATCGCGCTGTCGCAGCTTAGTCGAGCCGTCGAAAGCCGGGGCGGCGACAAGCGTCCGCAGCTCTCGGACCTGCGCGAGAGCGGGTCCATCGAGCAGGACGCCGACGTCGTCTGCTTCATCTATCGCGCCGAGCGTTACGGGATCACGGTGGACGAGCACGGCAACTCGACGGAGGGGCTCGCCGACATCCTCATCGGCAAGCAGCGCAACGGACCGATCGGAACGGTGCAGCTGGCGTTCGTGGACCAGTATGCGCGCTTCGAGAACCTGACGTCGTACTACAGCGCGCCGGAAGGAGGGGGCGACGGATTTTCCGCGCCCCCGCCGCCGGATGACGCGCCGTTTTGATGCTCGTTTGCTCATGCGGCTTCGCTAGAATCCGGCACCCACGGTAGTCGTCCGCACCCGCGCCAGCAGCCGATCCGACGTCATGTACAGCATCGAGCCGTCGTCGCCGAACGCTACGTTGGCGATGAGCTCGCCGGTCGAAATCGTACCGAGGTGGTCGCCGTCGGGGCTGAGCACGAGCACGCCGCCCGGTCCCGTCGCGAAGACGTTGCCGTGCCGGTCGACCGCCATCCCATCAGGAAGTCCGCGCCGGCCCTCCGCCGCGAGAGGACGTGCATCGAAGAAGACGCGGCTGTCGGAGAGGGTGCCGTCGCCCAGCACGTCGAAAGCCATGATCACGGGGCGCTGCGGATCGGAATTCGCGACGTAAAGCGTCGACTCGTCGGGTGAGAAGGCGATTCCGTTCGGGAAGGTCAGCGCAGTCGTGAGGAGGGTCATCCTGCCGTTCGGCTGGAGCCGGTAGACACCGTTGAAGCGCAGCTCTTTCGCGGGACTGTCATTGAGCCCCTCCAGGCCGTACGGCGGATCGGTGAAGTAGATATCGCCGTTGGACCGGAAAACCAGGTCGTTCGGGCTGTTCAGGCGCCCGCCGTTGTATTCGGAAGCAAGAACCTCGCGCGTGAAGGTCGTCGTGTCGATGCGCGCGATCATGCGGTTGCCGTGGTCGCAGACGACGAGCCGACCTTCGCTGTCGATCGCCAGACCGTTCGTTCCCAGCTCAGGTCCCGGCGCATCCTCCCACATGTAGCCGGCCGGGCGCATATACGGTGTAAGGCCCTCGGCATCGCTCCACCGGTAGACGGTATTCGCGGGGATGTCGGAGAAAAGGAGATGGCGTCCCGCCGCCACCCAGACCGGCCCCTCGCTCCACTCGAAGCCGTCGGCGAGCTGCTCGATCTCCGCACCCGGCGCGACGAGTGCATCGAGCCGGCTGTCGACCCGGTCGATCGTGCCGAGGGGTGGCGGACCGGCCGATCGGCATCCAGCCGTCAGCAGCGCGAGGACGAGGAAGCAT
>CAZQAS010000205.1:0-6124 GCA_964591285.1 uncultured Rhodothermales bacterium | reverse complement strand
CTGTACCGCCACTAGCAGGCTGCGTCCTACCCTCGGGCCTCACAATGTCGCGGGTCCGCGGCCGAACCGGCGCTCTGCCCGGCTCGGCCGTCCGGTCGAAGTCGGTCGCATCGCGCACCTCGAAGCGGAGATTGCGGAGGCCTTTCGTCGCGACCTGCTCGCGCGCCCAACCGATCGCCTCCTCGGATAGATCGAAGCCGGCGAACTCGCTTCGTGGGAAGCGCTCGGCAAGCTGGATCATCGCGCGGCCGCGGCCACATCCGACGTCGAGCACGCGGATGCCGTCGTGCAGCCGTTCGGTCAAACCCGGAATGAGGGGGAGGATGGAATCTTCGAGGGCGGCGAGGACGGACATTTCACTGTCCTCCGCCATCACTTCGTGGAATCGATTGTAGCGCTCGTACGGCACACCGCCGCCGTGTCGGAAGCAGTCGACGTCGTCGTCCTCGACACCTCCGAGCACGGCGATGTACTGAGCCAGGGCGGGCAGCGCCTCGCCCTCGCGGGTAAGGAAGACGGCATGTTCGTCCGGCAGCCGGAATCGGTCCGGCTCGTCGATCTCCACGACGCGACCGGTCGCCATGGCGGCAAGCCACTCGCGCACGTAGCGAGGGTGAAGCCCCGAGCGATCCGCCAGCTTCTCGGGCGTCGTCCAGCCGACGCCGTCCATCACATCGAAGAGGCCGGTGCGGTGTCCGATCGAGGCCATAAGTAGGAGCGCCGATCCGTTGATGGCCTCAAGGTCGACCTCGCACATGCCCTCGTCGACCGCTACGCGGAACTCGACCGCCGGCACCTGGACCGGACCATGGACCGCGCCGAGAAGCTGAGCCGCGATCCGCTGCAGCAGGTCTTGATCTTCATCGGCCTTCTCATCGAGGAGATGGATGCGCTCACCGCTCCCTCCCCCGGCTGTCTCTTCGCCTCCTACTGCTATCAGAAAGGCCTTTTCGACGAGAAGACGCTCGCGATCGCCCGACACGCGATGCGGACCTGGCGCGAGTGCGTCGCCGAAAAGCTGCGGCAGGCGGCCGAACAGCACCGGCCCACGGAGCACGTCGACTTCTATACGCTCGCCGACATGCTCATGACGATCTTCGAAGGCGGCTTCGTGCTCTCGAAGACTTTTGACGATCCCGGCCTCGTTGCCGATCAGCTCGGCCACTACCGGCGCTACGTCCAGCTGCTGTTCTCCGCCCGGTGACGCTACCTGGCGCCGCCGATCTCGAGATCCGTATTGCTCACGAACGCGATCCTTCGCCCATCCGGCGCCCACGAGGGCACGTTGATCGTCCCCTGACCGCCGTAGAGATAGGCGATCACCTCCGGCTCACCCCCGTCGACCGGCATCATACGGAGGTACACCTGCTTGTAGAAGGGATGATCGTCCGGCGCGACGTCCGTGCCGTAGGTTAGAAAGACGATCCGGCTACCGTCGGGTGAAACGTGGGGAAACCAGTTGTTCAAGCTGTCGGCGGTGAGCTGCTCCTGACCGCTGCCGTCCGGACGCATCCGCCAGATCTCCATCGACCCGGTGCGCACCGAATTGAAGTAGATGTATTCGCCGTCGGGCGAGTATTCGGAACCGTCATCCAACCCCTCCGCATCGGTCAGGCGAATTTCCTCCCCGCCCTCGGCCGGAATCAAGTAGATGTCGTAATCGCCATCCCGCAGGCCCGTGTAGGTCAGATACTTGCCGTCCGGGGACCAGCCGTGCAGGTAGGACGGCCCCTTTTCAGTCACCTTCTTCGGCGTGCCGCCCTCGATCGGTACCGTATAGATGATCGACTGTCCGTCGTGCTCCTCGGCATGATGGCTGATGGCGAGCTGCGTGCCGTCGAAGGAGATGACGTGATCGTTGTTGTTGCGCGTCGCGAAATCCGTGTCGATGACCGTCGGCTCGCCCGTCTCGAGATCGAATCGGTACAGCAGTCCGTTGCTGTTGTAGATGAGCGCGCGCCCGTCGAGCGTCCAGTTCGGCGCCTGTAGCGATTGATCCGATCGGTACAGGATCTTCCGAAGGCCGGTGTCCACGTCCATGATCTCGAGGTTACTCCCAAGATAGTCCTCATACGACTCATCCTCCTCGCCCGGTGGAACGACCATCCGCACGTTTCGGAAACGCGCCTCCTCGACCTGTTCGTCGTCGTGCGCGCCGACGAATAGGCCGACGTAGACATCCTCACCGAGGTCAACCTCCTGCGACACGGATGCCCCGAACACGTCCGCGCGCCTGGCCACCGAGAGGACGAACGTGTCACCCTGCCGCTCGAGCTGGATCACGTCCGGCGCCGCGATGGACGCCTGCACCTCCTCCGTCGGCGCACCCGCCTCAGGCCGAAATTGGAGCGCCGTGAACCCGTCGCCGTGCACGGCCGCACTCACGTGGGCCGCGCTCGAATCGAGTCCCGAGCGCACGATCCATCCCATTCTCCCGTGGGGATCTGCCCCGTCCCCGGCGAACTCCGCATCGGCCCGCAGGATAAAGTCGCCGCTCAGGCGCCTCCACATGACGTGAAACGCGTCGCTCTCGACACGCATGTTTGTGCCGGAACCGCGGACCACGTACTCCTGGGTCTCCGGATCGTAATCAACCCCGCCGGGGACCGCGACCGCACCAACGTCGCTGTTCCCCTCGAAAAGCCCAAGGGATTGCGCCGATGCTGTCGATGCGGCGAAGATTCCGGCGAGTACGAACGGCATCAGCTTCATGGCGTCGGGACAGGATCTGTGCTGGATGGCAAGTCGGATGGATTGCGCGGCGACAAGCGCCCCCTGCAAAAATAGTCGTACGCGCGCTGACAAGCCATCGGGGCGTCGTTCTGGTGGATGGGGTGCGCCTCGCCTGACTCGTCGCTATCTTCACTCATCCGACCATCCAATGTCCGCGCCATGGCCTTCCCCACCACCCGCCGCGCTTTCCTGCGCAACGTCGTCGCCGCGCCGATCGGCGTCCGCGCTCTGCGTGGCCTACGAGATCCGCAGATGACGACGTTCTATCTCGGCACCTACACCGACGGCACGAGCGAGGGCATCTACCGCTGTCGGATGAACACGGCATCCGGCGCGCTGGAGGCCCTCGACGCGACCGGCGATATTCCGAACCCGTCGTTCCTCGCCCTCCATCCAACCGAACTCTTTCTTTACGCCGTCAGCGAGACGACCGAATTTCAGGGCCGCGACGGCGGGGGCGTCTTTGCGTATGCGATCGATCCGGATGCGCACGAGCTGCGCCCGCTCAACGCGCAGCCGTCCCATGGCGGCGCGCCGTGCTACGTGAGCGTGACGCCGGACGGCGGACACGTGCTCGTGGCCAACTATGTGGGCGGCAACGTGGCCGCGCTGCCGGTCCGCTCCGACGGGCGGCTTGGCGAGGCGTCCTCCATCCAACAGCACGAGGGATCCAGCATCAACGAGCAGCGGCAGGAAGCGCCGCACGCGCATTGCATTCTCCCGGACCCGGACGGATCGCACATCCTGGCTGTCGACCTCGGAATCGATCGCGTCGTGGTGTATCGCTTGGAGGGCGGACGCATCGTCTCCGAAGGCAGCGCATCGCTGCATCCCGGCGCCGGGCCGCGGCACGTTGCCTTTCATTCCGACGGCGCGTCGGCCTTCGTCATCAATGAGCTCGACTCTACCGTAACGACCTTTCGATACGATGGCGGATCGATGGAGCCGATCGACACGACGAGCACCCTACCAACCGATTTCGAGGGTGAAAACTACTGCGCCGACATCCACGTCTCGGGGGACGGACGATTCGTCTATGGCTCCAATCGCGGGCACGACTCCATCGTCGTGTTCGCGGTCGGTGATTCAGGCCGCCTCACGCCCGTGCAGCACGTATCGACCGGCGGCTCGTGGCCGCGAAATTTTGCCATCGATCCGTCGGGGCGTTTCGTGCTGGTCGCCAATCAGCGATCGGATAGCGTCGTCGTCTTCGCCGTCGACCCTGAATCCGGCCGCCTCGAAGCGGCGGGCGAGTCGCTCGAGATCCCCTCGCCGGTGTGCGTCCGCTTCTTGACGTAGGCTGAAGACACGTCGCTCAACGCTGCACCGTCGCGATGCGAAACCCCGCCTGGGCCGGCGTGTACGGTAATTGCAGGCTGACGCGCACGACAGAGAACTCGCGCTCGGTGTCGGTTTCGGCAGATTCAAGCGGATTGTCACCCCGGAATGAGCCGCCCTCGCCAACGCATCCAATTCTGTACCTCCTTTGACGACACTCGGATAGCCTATGCGACGGCCGGCAGCGGACCGCCGCTGCTGCGCGTTGGGAACTGGCTGACCCATCTGGAGCTGGACTGGGAGGGGCCGGTCTGGTCCCACTGGTTTGAGGAGCTCTCACGCGATCGAACGCTTATCCGATACGATCTTCGAGGCTCAGGGTTGTCGGAACGCTCGACGCAGCACCTGTCTCTGGACGCCTGGATTCACGATCTCAAGTCGGTCGCTGACGACCTAAACCTGCGCCGCTTCCCACTGCTCGGCCTCTGTCAGGGCGCCACCATTGCACTCGCGTTTGCCGCCCGGCATCCGGATCGCGTGAGTCGACTCGTGCTCTATGGCGGCTACACGCGCGGGGCGTTCGCGCGCGACGCGTCCGCAAAGCAGCGGAAGCAGGCAGAAGCGCTGGAGACGATGATTAAGGTAGGGTGGGGGCAGCAGAACGCTGCGTATCGGCAGGTCTTCGTCGACCTGCTAATGCCCGGCTGCTCCGATGAGCAGCGCCGCTACATGGCCACACTCGAGCGAGAGAGCGCCTCGCCCGGTATGGCATCGCGGCTGTGGCGGGCATTTCACGAGATCGACGTGCGTGATTTGGCCCATAAGGTGGAGGCCCCTACACTCGTGCTCCACACACGAAACGATGGGATGGTGCCGTTCCAGGAAGGCTGCCGTCTCGCCGAGCTCATCCCGGATTCCGAATTCATTCAGCTCAATGGCGAGAATCACATCCTCACGGCCGACGAGCCCGCGTGGGGTCGGTTCATCTCCGAGCTTCGGCGCTTCCTCTCCGAGGATGTATCGCAAGACGAGATCCGGCGCTTTCCGACGGATGGGATGGGAGACGGCAGTGAGCACGGCGAGCCGCACCTCGCCCAGGAGGGCTTCAGCAGTCTGACCCCGCGCGAGCGCGAAGTGCTCGACCTCATGGCGCAGGGGCGGAGCAACGGCGAGATCGCCGAGCAGCTTTTCATCAGTCCGAAGACCGTTCGCAACCACGTCACCCACATCTTCAGCAAGCTGCACGTCGGCAGGCGCGCGGAAGCAATCGTGCAGGCGCGCGAAGTGGGATTCGGCCGCAACGGCGCGGCGTAGCGTAGGACCGCTGTCCCATCGAGTACCCCATTCATTCATCGGACCGCGTAGAAATTGAGACCTGCGCCTCATGTCCGAGGCGCCGCCCCTTCATAGTCTGATCGCTGTGACTTGCAGGCATCCAACAGCCTGCAAGCAGACCACGCCCGATCCATTCATACAGCGATCAAACCCATGGCACGCGCACTTGCCTTCCTTTACGGAACCGTTAGTTACGTACTCTTTCTCGGCGTCTTCGTTTATGCGATAGCTTTTGTCGGCGATTTTGCCGTCCCGAAGACGATCGACAGCGGAGCGGCGGGCTCCCTGTGGCCGTCGCTCCTTACAAATCTCGGACTGCTGGGACTTTTCGCACTCCAGCACAGCGGCATGGCGCGGCCCGGATTTAAGAAGTGGTGGACGAAGATCATTCCCGAGCCGATCGAGCGCAGCACCTACGTGCTCCTGGCCAGTGTCGTCCTGGCCGCCCTCATGCTCTTCTGGCGGCCGCTGCCGGAGATCGTCTGGAGCGTCGAGGCGGCATGGGCGCAGAACGCGCTTTGGGGCGTCTTCGCGCTAGGATGGCTGCTGGTGCTCGCAGCGACCTTCATGATCAGCCATTTCCACCTGTTCGGGCTGCGGCAGGTCCGCGAACACCTTCGTGGAGAGGAGCTCTCAGACCCCGAGTTCCAGGTCAAGGGACTCTATCGGATCGTCCGCCATCCGCTCAACTTCGGCTTTCTGCTGGCCTTCTGGGCGGCGCCGGAGATGACGGTAGGCCACCTTCTCTTCTCCGTCGCCACAACCGGCTACATCTTTG
>CAZQAS010000204.1:0-6156 GCA_964591285.1 uncultured Rhodothermales bacterium | reverse complement strand
GAAATGGCTCGACCGGCCGTCGAGCGAGCTCCCGCGCTCCTCTCCGAGCCCGACCGAGGCGGCCGACGATCGATGAATTCTCAGCACCGCGCCCCGATGATATCCTCCTCCCGACTGGCCTTCCTTGCGCTCGCGCTCACAACCGCGCTCTGCGTCCCCTCCGCCGCGGCTCAGGAGAAGCCGGCCACGACCTACGGCGATTCACTCGTGCATGCCTACTTCGACGAGGAGGTCCGGGCGATCGAATCGACATGGCTGGCGGGGATCGACGACCTGAGCGACTGGCGCGCGCTCGAGCCCGAGAAGCGCCGCGAGCTGCAGCGCATGTTGGGGCTAGATCCGATGCCGGAGCGGACGCCGCTTCATCCGGTCGTGACCGGCACGCTCGACCATCCGGAGTTTACAGTCGAGAAACTCCACTTCCAGAGCATGCCGGGCCTTTACGTGACGGCCAACCTCTACGTCCCGAAGAACGCCGACAGCCCTCTGCCCGGGGTGCTCTACGTGTGCGGGCACGGCAACCGGACGGAAAACGGCCTTTCACTTGGATCCAAGACGGCCTACCAACGCCATGCCGCCTGGTACGCGCGGCACGGCTATGTAAGCCTGATCATCGACACGATTCAACTCGCGGAGATCGAAGGCGTGCATCACGGCACGCATCGCATGGACCGCTGGTGGTGGTGGAACCGCGGCTACACGCCGGCGGGGGTCGAGACCTGGAATTCGATTCGCGCCCTCGATTATCTCGCCTCGCGTCCGGAGGTGGATGCCGAACGTCTCGCCGTCACCGGCCGAAGCGGCGGCGGCGGCTACAGCTGGTATGTCGCGGCGCTGGACGAGCGCATCACGACAACGGTGCCTACGGCGGGGATCACCGACCTTCGGAATCAGGTGGTCGACGGCATCGTCCGGAGCCACTGCGACTGCATGTTCATGATCAACAGCGAGCGCTGGGACTTCCCGATGCTGGCGGCCCTCTCGGCGCCGCGGCCGGTACTGCTGGCCAACGGCGATCACGATCCCCTCTTCCCGCTCGACGGCGTCATGCGGACGTTTCATAAGACGCGGCAGGTCTATGCGCTACACGATCAAATGGAGAACTGGGAGAGCCTCATCGTCGACGCGCCGCACGCCGACATCCCTCCGCTTCGCCAGGGAACCTACTGCTGGATGCACGAGCATCTGAAGGGCGAGGAGCTAACCGTGAATGATCCGGCCGAGTCGTTGTTCGACCCGGTCGATCTCACGGTGTTCGACGAGCTGCCGGAGGACGAGATTAATACGCGGATAGACGAACTCTTCGTCCCCGCAGCCGAGCCGCCCGCCGTACCGGCCGCGGAGAGCGACTGGCGGGCGCTGCGAGCTTCGTGGATGCAGCGCCTATCCGACGAGACCTTCGGCGGCTGGCCCGACAAAGATGATTCGCTAGGCGTGGCGTCCGTCTACTCCGCGGTGCACGACGGACTGCGGATCGAGGCGTACGAATTCGACAGTCAAGAGCCCTATCGCCTGCGGTTCTGGATCGTTCGTAGCGAAGGCGACGCACAGCCGGCGCAGCTGCAGCTCCGCGTGCTCGATTCGGACAGCTGGCAGGAATGGATGGCGGCGCTCGGCGGCGCCACGGGAGACACGGCGACGGTCGGCGAGATCGTCGGACCGGGCGTAGACGCAGCCCCCCGGCCCGAAGCGAATCGGCAATACCTGGCCGGCCTTCGCACGCAGGTGCAGGGCGGATCGACCGGCCTCGTGCTGGTCGCCCCGCGAGGCGTGGGACCGACGAGGTGGACGGAAACGAGCACCGGAAACGGCGTGCGGCGCAGCTTCATGCTGCTGGGCCAGACGCAGGAGGGCATGCAGGCGTGGGACATCCGGCGGGCGGTGCAGGCAGTCTCGTCCGTTCGACCCGGTGCGCCGATTCATCTCGAAGCGCGCGGCACGATGGCGGCCACGGCGCTCTATGCCGCATTGTACGAACCGGCGATTACGGACATGCAGCTGCACGCGCTGCCCTCGACCCATAGAGAGGGACCCATTCTGCTCAATGTGCGGCGGATCTTCGACATACCGCAGGCGCTTGCCCTGGCCATGGACGGCCGCAGCGTGACGGTCAGCGGCGCGGAGCCCGGCGACTTCACGTGGCCGCAGCGGCTGGCGGAGCAGCCGTTCATGAACACGACCTCTCTCCGCTTCGAATAGAGTAGAGATGCTAGGCAGCCGCAAACCCTTCCGCCGAAATCCGCACCTCAACGTCCTCGGCCGCGTCGAGACCGATGAGGCGAGCCGGCCAGACGGACGCCATGTTCCATGCATCCTCGAACGACACGCGACAGTGTGTGACGACGTTGAGTAAGGCGCGATCGAGCGTCAGCGCCGAACCCGCCAGATTGTCGGTGCCGGGCCTGCTAACGCGGAGGTCGTCCGTCACGACGATCTCCGCCTCACCGAGGCGATACCGTCCGGCGCCCACGTCGGCGGCCGCCATCGCATCCGTCACCAGCACCGCATGGCCGTGCGGCTTGGCCCGAATGAAATTCTGGAGCGCATACCACGGAAGGTGATGACCGTCCGCGATAAAACTCGCCCGAAGCCGGTCCTCGGCGAGCTGCGCCTGCACGTAGTTCGCCGATCGCGGAAGCGTCAGATGTGTGGCGTTCCCGAGATGGGTGGACAGCTGCGCCCCCGCGTCGGCGGCGGCGGTGACGATCTCCGGAGCGGCTTGCGTATGCCCGAGAGCAACGCATATTCCGCGCTCCGCCGCTCGGGCGATGAGATCGAGGGCGCCGGGAAGCTCGGGCGCCAGCGTCACGATGCCGAGTCGTCCGTCGCAGGCTTCCTCCAAGCGACCGAGAAAATCGGGCAGATCGGCCGGCGTTCGGCAGTATTGAAGCGGATGCGCGCCGCGGGGCCCTTCCTGCGGCGCGATGAAGGGACCCTCGACGTGGATCTTCGGAAAGGCCGTGCGGAGATCCGCATCCGCCTCGACGAGGCGCGCGTAGGCCGCCGCGCGTGCGAGGATTCGGGACGCGTCGTCGGTAATAAACGTGGGCAGCGACGCCATGACCCCACGGCGGCGCATGGCCGCACGCACCCGGTGGAAGTCGTCGGCGGTCCAGCCGTCCGGGGCGGCATTGAAATCGAAGCCTCCATACCCGTTGACCTGCAGATCCACGAGGCCCGGCCCCCGATGGAAGCGCGGAATCTCGACATCGTTTCGGTGGCGATGCAGGGATCGGTCCTGATGCATGATCCTCTTTCGTTTCCGGCTCAATCCGCTTCGTGTGCGCTCCCGCGCGGGGCCAAGGTACGATATCCGTCGTCCCCCACCCCTTCATTCTCCTTCCAGAACGTATGAACGCCGCTCAATTCCAGTTTACCGACTACGTCATGGTGGTCGGTTATTTCGCCATCGTGATTGCGGTCGGCCTTTACTTTCGCGGCTACATGCGTCAGGCGAAAGACTACTTCACGGGTGGCAATCAGGTACCGTGGTGGCTGGCGGGCATCTCGTACTACATGACGACGTTTAGTGCGTTCGCCTTCGTCGCCTACGGAGAGGTGGCCTACCTGTATGGATGGGTGGCCGTCACGATCAGCTGGGTAGCGGTTCCGGCGTGCCTGATCGCGGCCTTTTGGATCGCCCAGAAATGGCGGCGGGCGCGCGTCTCCACCCCGGTCGAATTCCTGGAGACGCGCTACAGTCCGTTCTTCCGCCAGCTGTTCGCGTGGACCGGCTTTCCGCTTCGCCTCGCCGACAACGGGCTGCGCATCTACTCGCTCGGCGTGTTCGTGTCGGTCGCGGCCGGTCTCGACATCATGGCCGCCGTGATCGTCTCGGGACTGGTGCTGCTCGCCTACACGTTCATGGGCGGGCTCTGGGCGGTGGCGGTGACGGACTTCGTACAGGGGATCGTGCTGTTCGTAGCGCTGCTCATCATCTTTCCGCTGGCCTTCGTCCAGGGCGGCGGCTTCGAATATCTCGTTGCCAATGCGCCTTCGGTGGACTATCTGAGCCTCTGGAATTCGCCGTACAGCCTGGCGTATGTCCTGGCGACGTTCGTGCTCATCGCGCTGAACTACAATGCCGGATGGGGTCTCGTCCAGCGGTTCTACAGCGTGAAGGACGAGAAGGAAGCGCGCAAGGTTGGACTCCTCGCGGCGGGGCTGCACGTCATCGGCCCGCCCATCTTCTACCTTCCGCTGATGTTGACGCGCGATCTGCTTCCGGCGCTCGAGAGCAGCCGGTACGTGTACGTCGCGATGGCGCTCGAGCTGCTTCCGGTCGGGATGATGGGCATCGTCATCACGGCGATGATCGCCGCCACGATGTCGAGTCTGAGCTCCGAATACAACGTTTTGGCCAGCGTGGCTACGCGCGACATCTACAGCCGGCTTTTCAAGCGGGATGCCAACGAGCGGCACCTCCTGGCCGTGGGGAAGCTCTTCACGATCCTCATCGGACTCGTGATCATGGGCGTCGGCGTGATCGTGGTCTTGTATCCGGACACGCCGCTCTTCAGCATGATGGTGACCATCTTCGGCGTGGCCGTCGCGCCGATGATGCTGCCGCTGCTGGGCGGCCTCGTGTTTCCACAGCTTACGCTGCGCGGCGCGACGTTCGGCTTCGTGGTGGGGCTTATCGTCGGCTTCTCGACGCTGGGCATCCAGACGATGTACCTGCCGACGCTCGACGGCATCGATCCGGAATGGATCACCTTCCAGTTCGGCGCCTATGCCATCTTCATCAATGTGGGAACGACGATCCTGGCCATGGCCGCCTGGACGCTCATCGAGACGAAGAACCCGGCCGAGACCTCCCGCATCGACGCCTTTTTCGCCCGCATGCGGACGCCTCTTTCGGCCGACGAGATAGCGCCTTCGACGGACGAAACGGCGCCCTCTCCGTTCTTCATTGCAGGTGCGGCCGTCATCGGCATCGGGGTACTGCTGCTCGTCAGCTTCTTCACGCTGTCGACGACCGGGCGCTGGATCAACCTTGGCGCGGGACTCGCGCTCTGCCTGGTCGGATGGCTGTTCTACCGCAAGCGGCCGTCCGCGGCCGCGCTCGCGCGCGAGAAAGAGCGGAGCACCGTGTAGATCGGTCTGCTGCCGGGCCACCCACGAGCGGCGAGGGCGACGGAAGGTGACACGGCGGGTGCCGACCGCAACGGGCCTCTATTCCAACAACCGATCTCTGTCTCCTTCGTCCTCTCGGTCCGGATACGTGCCGTCGGGCAGGCTCCAGTAGTCTTTCTGTCTGCGAAACGGCAGTGTCAGGAGCCCGACAAGCGATTGATCGTGATCGTCGGGCTGGTAGGCGGGTACGCCGATGACGAGGTCGTTCTGGCGGACGTTCAGGCGGATCGTCCGGTGCATCCGGTCCCAGACGTTCAGCAGATTGGAGTAGTTGGAATTCGTCTCCCGCTGCACGATGGAATGATGGATGCCATGCATGCGCGGCGTAACGATCAGCCAACTCATTGCCCGTTCCAGTTTCAACGGCAGGCGCCAGTTGCTATGGTGAAACGCGACGGAGGCTTCGAAAGCGACCTCGTAGACCAATACCGCGATGGGGCCGGCGCCGATCAGTAGGATCCCGCCGGCACGGAAGAAGGCGCTGAGCAGCATCTCGCCGAAATGGAAGCGGATGGCCGTGGTCACGCCGAGATCGAGGTCCGTGTGATGCACGTTGTGGAATCGCCAGAGGAGCGGAATCTGGTGATTCAGCCAATGCCAGACGTACAGCAGGTAGTCGAGCAGCAGAAACGCCAGCAAGCCATGCAACCATCCCGGCAGCGTGACGAGGTAAAGCAGTCCGAATTGATTTTGAGCCGCCCAGTAGGCGACCGCGACTTCCAGCGGGATGAGCACGAGCCGCAGCGCCGCGAACGTGGGCAGCGCGACGCCCGCGTTCGTGACGAGGCGCCGGCCGAGCCGGCCGACCCACCGTCGCAGCGGCCGTCGAAACTGCAGGTAGACCAGAAACACGAACAGTACGACGAGGATCGGCCCACCATAGAGGTCCAGGATCGGGTGAAACAGTTGGTATTCCATCAGGCGAAATCATGATGTTCAAAGAAGACCCGATCGACGGCTCCGAGAGGATGCAGAGCCGATGGATGCGTGTAGACGGCATAAGAATACACACGCGCGTTT
>CAZQAS010000203.1:0-6226 GCA_964591285.1 uncultured Rhodothermales bacterium | reverse complement strand
GCTTCATCGTGTCCGCCATCTCCTTAGGATTCACGGCAATCGCCGTGTAGAAGTAGGTGAAGAACACACATATGAAGAAGAATACCGTCGAGTATCCCGCGCCGGAGATATCCGAGAACCAACGGCCGAACTCCTGCATGAACGCGCTATCCGGGAAAAAGGAGGCCACCGTCGCCGGCACGAACATGATCGACTGAGCGAAAATGATAGGCATGACGCCGGCCGCATTAACGCGCAACGGCAGGTACTGCGTCGTACCGCCGTAAACCTTGCGGCCGACGACGCGCTTTGCGTATTGCACCGGAATGCGCCGCATGCCCTGCGAGACGAGCACGACGCCGAGCACCACGAGCGCCCAGATGCCGATCTCCAGCAGGAAGATGAAGAGATTCGCCGTGAGCGTGTACTCGTTGAACAGAGACGATGGGAAAAAGGCGATGATGCCGATCATGATGACCAGCGATATCCCATTCCCAATACCGTTCTCGGTGATGCGCTCGCCGAGCCACATCACGAATACCGTCCCCGCCGTGAGCACGATTACGGTCGTGATCATAAAGAAGGTGGCATCGATGACGATCGCTTGACCTGTGGCTCCGTACTGCAGGTTGATCGCGTACCCGATCGACTGAAACGTGGTGATGCCGACCGTGCCGTAGCGGGTCAGCTGGGTGATCTTCCGGCGTCCCTCCTCCCCCTCGCGCTGGAGCTTCTGAAAGTACGGGACGACGGCACCCAGGAGCTGTATGATGATCGATGCCGTGATGTACGGCATAATACCGAGTGCGAAGATGCCCGCCGCGCTGAAGGCGCCGCCGACGAACAGGTCAAGGAAGCCGAAGATGTCGTTTGGATCGCTGGCCGCGTTCACCTCCGCCAGGATTGACGCGTCGACGCCAGGCAGCGTCACGTAGGCGCCCAGCCGATAGATGAGCAAGAGGCCGAGCGTGTACAGGATCCGACGACGCAGCTCGTCGATCTTCCAAATGTTACGAACGTTCTCGGCGAGAGTCGCCATGGTGCGTTACGAGATTGTAGGGCCGATGCGACCCGCGGTGTCTATTCAATGACAGTGGCTGAACCACCGGCGGCTTCGATCTTCTTCTTGGCCGATGCGCTGAAGGCATGTGCCTTAACGGTCAGTTTCTCCGACAAGTCCCCGCTGCCGAGGATTTTGACCAGATCGTTCTTGCGCGCCACGCCGGCCTCCACGAGGACTTCCGGCGTCACGTCCTCTTTCGTGTCGATCGCGCCTTCCTCCAGCAGTTTGGAGAGGCGCGAGAGGTTCACGGCGCGGTATTCCGTTCGGAATTTGTTCGTGAATCCAAACTTCGGGATCCGCCGCTGGAGAGGCATCTGGCCCCCTTCGAACCAGGCCGGGATTCTGGCTCCGGCTCGACTCTTTTGACCCTTCGTGCCCTTCGTCGAGCTGTGACCGCCCTTACCGGAGCCCACACCGCGAGCGATGCGACGCTTTTTTTTCGTAGAACCCTTCGCGGGTTTAAGATTGCTGAGATCCATAGTCCTTTGCTAATACGCCCGCCGATGAGGCGGACTCGCTATTGAGTTAGTTCGCGCGATTGACGAGCCGGCACTGCTCGGCCTACTTCGCATCGGTGACATCGACGAGATGCTGCACCTTTCCGATCATGCCGCGAATCTGGGGCGTGTCGTCGTGCTCGACCGTTTGATGCATCCGCCGGAGCCCGAGCGCTTCCATCGTACGACGTTGGCGCTTGGGTGAATCAATGACCGACTTCGTCTGCGTGATTACAAGCTTCTTGGCCATGTTTACGCCAATCTATCCTTCGAATACTTTCTTCAGCGGAATGCCGCGGCGCTTGGCAACCTCGGCCGGATCCTCTAGCTGCTCGAGTGCCTCCATCGTTGCCGCCACCTGGTTGTGCGGATTGCTAGATCCGAGTGATTTCGAGAGGATGTCCCGAATTCCGGCGCATTCCAGTACGGCACGCACTCCACCACCGGCAATCACGCCGGTTCCGGGTGCGGCCGGCTTGAGAAGCACCTTCCCGGCGTCTTGACGTCCTACGACGGGATGGGGGATGGACCCCTCCTTCAGTGGAACTCGAATGAGGTTCTTCTTGGCGTCGTCGGTTCCCTTCGAGATGGCGTCGGCCACCTCATTCGCCTTGCCGAGTCCGGCACCGACCGTTCCGTTGCCGTCTCCGACGACGACGACGGCGTTAAACGAGAACCGTCGACCACCCTTGACGACCTTTGCTACGCGGGAAACCGAGACTAGGCGCTCCTGCCAGTCCTTTCCTTCGGCCGACTGGCGTCTGCGGCGATGTCTTCTTCCTTTTGCCATGTGGTTCCTTAATTCTTAGTCCGTTCTTGCAGCGTCAGGCGCACTCAGCGACTTCAATCTCAGCATCTTCAATATTTAGTTTGCCCCGATTCCCCCGAACTAAAAGTTCAGTCCGGCTTCTCTAGCTCCTTCGGCAAGCGCCCGTATGCGACCGTGATAGCGGTATCCGTTCCGGTCGAAAACGGCGCGTTCAATACCGTTCTCCTTCGCCCGTTCGGCGAGGACCTTTCCGACTTCTTTGCTCACCGCTACGCCCGACTCCCCGTCGATCTCGTCGCGCAGGCTTGACGCCGATGCAAGAGTGTGGCCCGCTCGATCATCGATGAGCTGCGCGTAGATGTGGCGGTTCGATCGGAAAACGGTGAGTCGCGGACGCTCGGGCGTACCGTCAATCTTTCCTCGGATCCCACGCTTAACACGCTGTCTCCGAAGCTGCTTTTTTGTCTTGGCCATCGTTCTAAGCTAATTATCGTCTGCCCATCGGGGTCGTACCGTCCCGGCAAACGTTTGATGCTGTCTGCCTGATTTCTATCAGATGCTAGCGCGCGGCGGTCTTTCCTGCCTTGCGTCGGACGTATTCATCGACGTAGCGAACGCCTTTGCCTTTATAGGGCTCCGGCGGCCGAAGGCTCCTGATCTTAGCGGCCACCTGGCCAACCATCTGCTTATCCGTTCCTTCGACGATGATGATCGGATTCTTGCCCCGCTTCGCATCGACCTCGATCGATATGCCTTTCGGCGGTACGAAGTAAATGGGATGAGAGAATCCGAGCGCCAATTCGAGCACGCCATTGTTCACGACCGCACGATAGCCGACGCCAATCACTTCGAGTTCCTTACGGTATCCTTCCGTAACACCAAGGACAGCGCTGTCGATCAGCGACCGCGACAGGCCATGGAGTGACTTCTGGAGCTTCTGGTCTGTCGAGCGCGAAACGACAACCTCGCCATTTTTCGCCTCGACTGTGAGGGTCGGGTCGACTTGAAACGACAGCTCCCCTTTCGGGCCCTTTACGGTCACGACGTTGTCGGCCGCTACATCGACGGTTACGTTCTCGCCGAGCTCAATGGGCTGATTGCCAATACGAGACATCTTATTTCCTATTCGTATGGATATTGGACGACTGCAGACGAGTGAAGCGCACTAGTACACGTAAGCGAGCACTTCGCCGCCGACGTGCACGCGGCGCGCCTCTTTGTCCGTCATCATGCCGCGGGATGTAGAGAGGATGGCGACGCCGAGGCCGTTCTTGACGCGCGGCAGCTCACCGGCTCCCACATATCTGCGCAGCCCTGGTGTTGAGACGCGTCTGAGCATCCGAATGACCGGTTCGCCCTCCACATCGTACTTCAGATAGATGCGGATCAGGCCCTGTTTGCCGTCATCAATATTCAAGTAGTTCCGGATGTAACCCTTCTCCAGCAGAATCTGCGTGATGGCACGCTTCTGCTTGGATGCAGGAATATCTACGTGTCGGTGCCCGGCCTGGAGGCCGTTCCGAATCCGCGTCAGGTAATCCGAAACCGGATCGTTGATTCCACTCATTTCTTTCTGATTATGTGTTGCTGACTTCTGACCTCTATCCTCTGACCTCCTTTCTACAATGCGAGAACGGAAGTCGGAAGTCTGAGGTCAGACAGAAATCGTTACCAGCTTGCCTTTCGCACGCCGGGGATTTTGCCTTCGAGCGCCATCTCGCGAAATACAATGCGGGAGACGCCGAAATCGCGCAGAAAACCCCTCGTTCGTCCCGTGAGTGGGCAGCGGTTGTTCAGGCGCACCGGGCTCGAGTTGCGCGGCAGTTTCTGGAGGCCGACCCAGTCGCCTTCCTCCTTCAGCCGACGACGTTTGGCAGCGTATTTTTCCACCATGCGCCGGCGCTTCTTCTCACGAGCCATCCAGCTTTTCTTAGCCATAATCTTGGATCGATTGATTCATTCAAATAGGTCTACGCGGCTTCCAATCTTGTCTTATGCAGCCTCTGCTTCGGCCGTTTCTCGACGGACGAACGGCATACCGAGCTCCTTCAGAAGCGCGTACGCCTCTTCGTCGGTATCGGCCGTCGTAACGAACGTAACGTCCATCCCGTCGATGCGACCGACGCGATCGACGTCGATCTCGGGGAAGATGATCTGCTCGTGAACGCCGAGCGTGTAGTTGCCGCGACCGTCAAAGCTACGATCGGGAACGCCACGAAAATCGCGAACGCGCGGTAGGGCCAGTGTGACCAGGCGATCGAGAAACTCGTACATGCGTGCATCCCGAAGAGTGACGTAGCACCCGATCGGCATGCCCTGCCGGACCTTGAAGTTCGATACGCTTTTCCGTGCACGCGCGATAGACGGATGCTGGCCGGTAATGCGTCGGAGTTCGTCGACGGCATTATCCAGCGCCTTCTGGTTCTCCGCGGCCTCGCCGACGCCCTTGTTCACTACAATTTTGAGCAGGCTCGGCACCTCCATCACGTTCTCGTACTCGAAGCGTTTGGTCAGTTCGGGCACGACTTCGTTTCGGTACCGCTCCTTTAATCTTGGTGTATTAGGCATGTCTTCTCTAGGTCAGCTCTTCGCCGGTAGTCTTCGCGTAGCGGATCCAATGGCCTCGGCCGGTTTCCGGATCTTCGATCCTTTTGCGTCCCACACGCGTCGGATCTCCGTTCGAGTCGAGCGGCTGCACGTTGGAGACGTGGATCGGCACTTCCTTTTCGATGCGCCCACCCTGCGGATTCGCCGCGCTAGGCCGCTCGTGGTGGAAGCGCAGATTTACGCCCTCGACGATCACCCGCTCCTTCTCCGGAAAGACGACGAGGACCCGGCCCTCGTAGCCTTTATAGTTACCGGCGACGACGCGGACGTTATCGCCCTTCTTTACGTGCAGCTTTTTCTGCTTGTTATGCGTTCTCGGCATTATAAAAATGGTTGCAAGTTGCAGGTTGCAAGTTGCAGGTTCGTGGAACCTGGCCTCGGCAACAGGGAAGATTGTTAGAGCAGCTCGCGATTCGAGCGATTCATTTGTTAGAGTACTTCGGGGGCCAGCGAGACGATGCGCATAAACTGCCGCTCGCGCAGCTCTCGGGCGACGGGACCGAAAATGCGCGTTCCGCGAGGCTCGTCTTGCGCATTCAGCAGCACGGCCGCATTCTCATCGAACCGGATATACGATCCGTCCTTTCTGCGGAATTCCTTCTTCGTCCGGACGACGACGGCCGGTGAAACCTCGCCTTTCTTTACGGCGCCCCCCGGAATGGCCGACTTTACGGATACCATAATCTTGTCACCGATACGCGCATAGCGCCGGCCGCTGCCTCCGAGGACTCGGATGCAGAGCACTTCCTTGGCGCCGCTGTTGTCGGCCACGTTTAGTCTCGATTCTTGTTGAATCATGGCGGTTGCTTCTATTTTTGCGCTGCCGGCCGGCAGCGTGATATCGTGGTCGTTACTCGGTTGGCCGGTCTCGGTCGTCGTTCCCGTCTACTTCGTCCGCTCGATCACTTCCGCAAGCCGCCACCGTTTGTTCTTGCTGAGCGGGCGCGTCTCCATGATGCGCACGGTGTCGCCCTCATTGGCGTCATTCTCCTCGTCGTGCGCCATCAGCTTCGTCGTCTTCTTGATGAACTTCCCGTAGATCGGGTGCTTGATCTGGCGCTGTACCGCGACAGAGATGCTCTTGTCCATCTTGCTGCTGACCACGACGCCGACGCGCTCCTTGCGCATCGCCTGCCGCTCCTGCCGTTCCGTTGCTTCCATCTCTGTCTCTAACTCGTTTCGATTCTGCTGACTGGACCGCGCCCGGTCGATCTACGCCTCGACCGCTTCGCGCTGCTTTTCACCGAGAACCGTCCTCAAGCGCGCAATCAGCCGCCGCTTCTGACGAAGCAGCATCGGATTCTCGATGTG
>CAZQAS010000202.1:1575-6301 GCA_964591285.1 uncultured Rhodothermales bacterium | reverse complement strand
GCACCGCGCCGTTCACGACGAGGGGATCGAAATTAAACCGGCGCAGTTCGCGCGCATCGACGAGCGCCATCCGCACGCGGGTCGCAATGGCGGCATCCTCGATGCGCCGCTCCAGATTTCGCTCGTCGTCGATCACCTCGACGCTGTCGACGTCAGGAACGTCTATCGCGGTAACCTCCTCCGTTGCCTGCTGCTCCTGAGGCTCAGATTCCGTCTCCTGACCGGAGCACCCGGACGATCCGAAAGAGATGACCACCGCTGAGAGGACGACGAGCGTCGTCAATGGTGCACGTCCGCGCTTCCTACTTGGTCTCCTTCTCGACGAGCCCATCCTCCTCACTGCTCTCTACCGCGACTGCTGCATGGTACTCGGTTTCGGTTCGAGGCGCGTCGATGACGCGATGCTCGGCGAGCCACCGTTCGGCGTCGATGGCAGCCAT
Source organism: uncultured Rhodothermales bacterium (assembly GCA_964591285.1). GTDB lineage: Bacteria > Bacteroidota > Rhodothermia > Rhodothermales > VXPQ01 > CAZQAS01. The sequence goes on along the minus strand of CAZQAS010000202.1, from coordinate 5,861 downwards.
GCACCCGGTGCCGGCGGCGGTGACGGCCTGCCGGTAGACGTGATCCTGTGCATCGCCGCTCGCGAAAACGCCCGGGACGTTGGTATGGCTGGAATCCGCCTTCGTCTGAATGTAGCCCTGGGCATCCATGTCGAGCCAACCTTTGAAGATCTCCGTATTCGGCTCGTGGCCGATGGCGACGAAGAATCCCTCAACCGGCAGCTCCGACACTTCCTCGGTTTCCTTGTTCTTAGTCTTGAGCCCTTCCACCTGGTCGTCGCCGAGCACGTCGGTGACGACCGTATTCCAGATAAATTCGACCTTCTCGTTTTCGAAGGCGCGGTCCTGCATGATCTTTGAGGCGCGGAGCTCATCGCGCCGGTGGATGACGTAGACCTTCGATGCAAATCGGGTGAGAAAAAGCGCCTCTTCCATCGCCGTATCACCACCGCCAACGACGGCCACGTCTACGTCGCGGAAGAATGCGCCGTCGCAGGTCGCGCACGCGGAAACGCCGCGTCCGAGTAGACGGCGCTCATTCTTCAGTCCGAGGTACTTTGCCGACGCGCCCGTCGATATGATGATCGTCTGTGCCCAGAGTCCCTTCTCGTCATCGACGGCCAGGCGGAACGGCCGACGCGACAGATCGACGGCCGTGACGGTTCCGTAGCGGAGATCCGCTCCAAATCGGGATGCCTGTGCCTCGAATAGCTGCATCATCTCCGGCCCGAGAACGCCGTCCGGAAATCCGGGATAATTCTCGACGTCCGTCGTGGTCATGAGCTGGCCACCGGGTTCCGGACCCTGATAAATGACAGGATCGAGATTGGCACGAGCGGTGTAGAGCGCGGCGGTGAGTCCGGCCGGGCCCGTACCGATGATCACGACATTCCGGTTCTCGGCATCGGAAAAATCGATGTCGCCAAACACGGACAGGTCGGGCCTTCCGTTGTCATGCATATACGTTGGTGCCGTGACGTTGTGTGATAGGGATTTGCGGAGGTCGAGCGATGCGTCTCATCTCGCCCTCGCACGGCACTGCCCGAAGGAGCCGTGAATCGAAGGCTCCCCCAGGCAGATGATCGATTGGATGCGCGCGGCGTCGTCAGGCCGGCTGCGAAACGAGCGATTCGAGTTTGTCGGCAAGCGTCTTCTTCGACGATGCACCGATGAGCTGATCGGCGACTTCGCCGTCTTTGAAAAATAGCAGGGTCGGGATCGATCTCACGCCGAACTGCATGGCGGTTTGCGGATTATTGTCCACGTCAAGCTTGACAATCTTAGCGCGACCTTTGAATTCGGTCGCGAGTTCCTCGATCATCGGCGCGATCATGCGGCACGGTCCGCACCATGCGGCCCAAAAATCTACCAGCACCGGTTCACCGGCATTGATGACTTCTTCCTTGAAATTACTGTCTGTAACGGCAACCGGCTTTGTGTCGGCCATATCTTCTCTCAACATATGTAAATCCTACTAATATTCGGCCGTTCGAGCGACCGTACTCTGGCTTGCGATCCGGTTCCGGCCGGCCCAATGGTCGAACCGTGCTTACTATGGGGTATCAATCCGTGCACCGAAAGTTACAACAAGCCGGCGCGCGGCTTGGTTTCGGCCTCGAGAGCATCGTTCCAGGCGCGTAACCGGTCCGTGCAAAATCGCTCGAGCACGCTAGTCTTTCGGTCCATAAGCTGCTGCTCGGCCCGCTTTGAGTATCGCAAAAGCCGGTCCAAATCTGAAGGCCTGAGGCCCATTCATCCAATCCCCGTCGAGAATCGTCGAATACTCGTTTGAGTATAGTCGAACCTAGCATAACGCCCGGACGAGATGGTGTGCGGAAACCAGATCTGTCGTTCAGGACCGGCAAGCCCTGCCATTACGGCATGCCGGCGGCTTTCAGTCGCCGCTAGCGGTCCATGTAGGACGGAATGGCCGACTCATACGGCTCCCGCAAGCGATCTGACGCCTCGTCGACCACAGTCTCGCCATTCACCTCGATGCGCAGCGGACCCTTTGTGACCGTCCCGATGCGCGTCAGTGAGACGCCGGCGTCGCCGCTCAAGAACTTCTGCACCGCCGCCGCACGCGCCGGCGCGACGCTGAAGACGATCCGCGACTGCGCCTCACCGAAGAGTATCGCATCGAGCCGGTGGTCTCCGGTTTCCAGATCTACGTCCGCACCCATCCCATCACTGTGCAGCACGCACTCGGCGAGCGTCACGGCGAGGCCGCCGTCCGAGACGTCATGCGCATTTTCGACGACGCCCATCCGAATGAGCTTCAGCATGGCGGACTGCACCGCGATCTCCTCATCCAGATCCATATGCGGCGCCCCTCCTTTGGTCAATCCGTGGAGGCGCGCAAGGTACTCCGAACCGTTGATGTCGTCCCGATGCTGCCACGCGGCAGGACTGAGCAGATAGATCTCGTCGCCCTCGTTCTTGAAGGGAGCCGAGGTCGCATCGCGCTCGACATCCTCTACGATCCCGAGCATCCCGATGGTGGGCGTCGGAAACACGGCGCCCTCCGGATTCTCGTTGAAGAACGAGACGTTCCCGCCGGTCACCGGCGTGTTGAGTGCACGGCATGCGTCACCCATCCCCCCGACGGCTTCCGTAAACGTCCAGTAGACTTCCGGCTTGTATGGATTGCCAAAATTCAGGCAGTTAGTAATGGCAACCGGCTCGCCGCCGGCGCAGACGACGTTCCGGGCGGATTCTGCAACCGCGATCCGGCCCCCCTTCCGCGGATCGAGGTATACGTAACGCCCATTGCAGTCGGTCTTGACGGCGAGGCCGCGCTTCGTGCCCTTGATGCGCACCACGGCCGCATCACTCGGCCCCGGCCCAACGATCGTATTCGTGCGGACCATCGTGTCATACTGTTCGAACACCCACCGCTTCGATGCGATGTTCGGAGAACCGAGCAGCGCTAGGAGCACGTCGGAAGCGGATCGGCTGCCGGCATCGTCCGAGGATGGATCGCCTCCGCCTTTCGGCACGACGTCCGGGATCTCGTCCAGATCCAGCGACAGTTCATCGAGGTAATCGGGCCGCCGTGCATCACGAAAATACACGGGCGCGCCGCCGCCGAGCACGAGGTGGTCCGCCTCGACGTCCGCGACGAGCTCACCGTCCCAATAAATACGCACGCGCTCGTCGTCGGTGACCTCGCCGATCTGCGCCGCATTCAGATCCCACTTCTTGAAGACGGACTCGAGCTCCTCCTCGCGTCCCTTCTCGCACACGATAAGCATGCGCTCCTGACTTTCGGAGAGCATGATCTCGTAGGGCGTCAGTCCCAGCTCGCGGACCGGTACTTTGTCGGCGTGGATGACCATCCCGCTCTTCCCGCGCGCGCTCATCTCGCACGACGAGCACGTCAGTCCCGCCGCGCCCATGTCCTGGATCCCGACGACGGCGCCGGTCTCAAGGGCCTCCAGCGTGGCCTCCAGCAGCAGCTTCTCCGTGAACGGATCGCCGACCTGCACGCTGGGGCGCCGCGCCTCGCTTTCCTCCGAGATCTCCTCCGAGGCGAACGTCGCCCCATGAATGCCGTCGCGGCCCGTCGAAGAGCCCACGATATAGACCGGATTGCCCGCACCCTTCGCCACGGCCGATGCGGTCTGGCCGGCCTTCACCACCCCGACGCTCATCGCGTTCACGAGCGGATTGCCCTCGTAGGACGGATCGAAGAACACCTCGCCCGCGACCGTCGGCACGCCGAACGAATTTCCATAGTCGCCGATGCCGCGCACGACGCCGTCGAACAGATAGCGCACGCGCGGATTCTCGAGCGTGCCGAAGCGCAGCGAATTAAGCGAGCAGATCGGGCGAGCGCCCATCGTGAAGATGTCCCGCTGGATGCCGCCGACCCCCGTCGCGGCGCCCTGGTAGGGCTCGACTGCCGACGGATGATTGTGCGATTCGATCTTGAAGGCAACCGCCAGGCCGTCCCCGATGTCGACGAGCCCGGCATTCTCTTCGCCCGCCTCGACGAGCAGGGCCTCGCCTTCGCGCGGAAGCGTCTTGAGCACGGCGATCGAGTTCTTGTAGGAGCAGTGTTCGCTCCACATCACGGAGTAAATGCCGAGCTCGACGAAGGTGGGAGTTCGGCCGAGCTTCTCGACCATCCACTCGTATTCCTCCTCGGTCATGCCATGCTCGATGGCGGCTTCGAGGCTCACTTCCGGCTCGTGCAGCGTGGTTTGGGGCATTCTCGAACTAGATGTTTCGGTGGTTGGATACTGGGCAGGATCGGATGTCTGGACGCGGGATGTCTAGCCGTGGCGGGACTCGTTCTGGATGGC
>CAZQAS010000202.1:0-1475 GCA_964591285.1 uncultured Rhodothermales bacterium | reverse complement strand
AAGGCGGGTTCTTTAATGCAATACGTGCGTGTTCGTCCCGCAGAGCCTTTCCAATCGCGGCCGTACGAGCGAAGCTTCACCAATTCTTTTACGTTGCGTGCTCGAGGGCGCAGCTAATCCCGACGCTCGTACTCCCGCGCCAGTGCTGCACGGTCGTCCGTGAAGAAAGGCTGAGTCCACGCGTAGAAGGCCTCCATCCCGCCGCCGGACCGAAGCCGCCGAAAGGTAGCCCGCGCGCGGACGAAGTCAAGATCGGCCGGCACGTTGAACTCGGCGTCAGGCCCATCGACCTGTGCGAGAACCTCTCCATGAGGGCCGACAAACTCGATGGTGAAGCCGGGATCACCTTCGTGGGGATCGCCATCATGCACGTGTCGTCCGGTAACGTAGGGCGACCCCATCTCTCGCCGCGTCGCCTCCTGGTCGATGCTGATCCGGTACGTCTTCGCCCGTACCACGTCATCGAGGATCACGCCGTTCGTCGCGTAAAAGTGGCCGCCCCGCAGCGCGGTCGTGACGGCATCCGGCGTCAGCGACGATGCGCGGACCATCACCCAGCCTCGTCCGGGATTCGAAACATCCGTACCCCACTGCTGGAAATTATGCGCATCATCGGAAGAGACACCGTACATGAGCATACCGTCCGTCAGGAGCTCATTCCATATTTCCTCCGTCGACACATGGGTCGAGTCGCCAAAATTGTGCACGTCCGGATGACCGTTGAACAACTCGAAGAGATGGAGCCGCTTGACGGGTCGGATGTCGTCGGCCGTGAGGGCCCATCGAAAATTCGGATGGTTCACGATCGGCGTACCGCCGGCCTCGATCGTGCTGTCGACGTGACTCTGGATGATCCGGTGCTTTTCGGGGTGATCGGCCCGCCAATCGACCAGATCGTGGATGTTCATGGCCGTCGTGTGGATGACCTGGCTGCCGGTGACTTCCTCGCCGGGGATGAGGATGAAGTCCTCGCGGCGGTTGGGCGGTAGTTCGACGGAATCCGGGTTGATGAACTGGTTGTGCTCGCTGAGGATCAGAAAATTGTAGTCGCGATCCAGATACCACGTTGCGACGTTCTCCGGTGAGGTGTCCCCGTGTCCGCTGAGGACGGTATGCGCGTGCGTGTTTCCCTTGAACCATTGCTGAGGCTGCGCGAGCGCCGAGTCTGCGACGAACGCGGTTAGGGTGATGGTTGTAATGAATGTGATGAAGCCGGCGGCCGAGTACAAGGGGGTTGCGGGATGGATGATTTTTTGGGGGGACGGTTGGTGCGGGCGGGATGGTTGATGTAGGAGGATGTGTGGTGCGGGTGGAATCGTGGGACGAATAGTTGCTGGGCGCCGTGGTATAATGTACGGACCGCTTCCGGAATGTACTTCAAGGGTGGGGCATGGGGCTATGGACCGATCCGAAGGATTTTTGCACTCCTGAAGATTTTGCGCCGTTTACGTGGTATGTTCAGTATCGGCCGTGCG
>CAZQAS010000201.1:5119-6318 GCA_964591285.1 uncultured Rhodothermales bacterium | reverse complement strand
TGTACATCCACCGCGAAGCCGTTACGAGGGAGCCAAAAATGTTGTTACAGTCCGGGGTTGATCGTGTTAAAGAGTCAGGAGATAGACGGCCGATTACCGCGGCGAGCGCTCGCGCGGGACTCTCTCATCTAGAACATAAAGACGACGACCGTCGCCGAATCGCGCCCCACGAACCGCGCGGACTTGGCCAATTCGTCGGATACCTCCACCATGCAGAAGGCCTCTCCGGAATCCTGCGCGACGGCCCTGCCGCTTTCGTCGACCGTAAAGACGGTCGTATCGGTCGACCACCAGTCGACGTCGATGTCCGGATCCTCGATAACCTCGCCGGATGCCGACAAGAGCTCGAAGGAGAAGTCCTCCTCCTCGCCCACCGCCAGCTCCGCGCTCTCGGGAACCATTCGAACGTCAACAATCGCGGGGTCGGTGGCGGTGACATCGTCGTCACAGCTAAGGAATCCGATCGATAACACGAATAGAAATGGGATCAGTACGTATCTCATGTTGGTGAGCTGGGCCTCGGTCCCTGTAGTTCGACTTCAAGAGTTCTCGCGAAACGTCCTTCAACAAAATGGAAGGCACGCGAGATTGCAAACCGTATACCGCCGGGAAGAGGTCGGATGGTCGAATCCTGTGGCCATCCGCCCCTTGGCGACACGATTTGCCACAGGGTAGCCTAGACATCTTCCCCTGATCTTCCGATCATCTTCCACGCGACACACCGGAATGTAACAGTCTTCTTCATTTTTCCAGCGTCGCAACACCGGAATCAAATCGCACCGATCGTGACTCTAAGCGTGGCCATCGAGTTCTGCTGCGAGGCTGAACTCGGCATCATCACAACGGATTTCCACATGGCTGCGCCGTAGCGGCATCACACCATCTCTTCGATCAATGCTCTTCACGGCGATGACGTCCTCCCGGCAAATCATCAGCACGCGTTCGGTGCGGCGCACGAGCGCACTCCGGCGCTACGATTATCTGTTCATGACGCTTCTCGTGACCGGCTGCGCCACCACCGATTTCGCCGCCGACGCACGGCTGCGTCCGGGGACTGATCTGCCCGACCAGTTCCTCGTCGGCGTCCATGATGGCGCCGAAACGAGGGAAGCCGCCGCCGGCGAGGGGTGTCGCAACCCGCTGGTCGATCCACGCGACGGCACCCGCATCGTGCTCGTGCGATCGAGTGACGAGCGGGG
>CAZQAS010000201.1:0-5019 GCA_964591285.1 uncultured Rhodothermales bacterium | reverse complement strand
AAGGTGACGGCGGATGATCCGCCGGGCCTCTGCGTCCCCCTTTCGGCTCCGCCGAGTAGTCCCATGAGCACTTCTTCCATCATTTGCCCGGTCTGCGGCACGTCAAACCCCGCAGGATTCAACTTTTGCGGTAACTGCGGGGCCCGCCTTGCCGGCGAGACCGCCGATCACGACGCCGAGCGTCGCCAGATCACCGTAATGTTCTGCGACCTCGTCGGCTCGGTCGCCATGTCGCTGAAGCTCGATCCCGAAGACCTCCGCGACGTGATCCGGCGTTATCAGCAAGCCTGTGTCGAGGTCATCGAATCATACCAGGGGTATGTCGCGCAGTACCTGGGCGACGGCATTCTCGCGTATTTCGGATATCCCGTCGTTCACGATGGCGAGGCCGAGCGGGCGGTGCGGGCCGGCATGGACTTGATCGATCGCGTCGAGGCGCTCGGCGCCGAGCTGCGGCGCGTGCACGGCGTGGATCTGACCGTGCGCGTGGGGATCGATACGGGCCTGGTGGTGGTCGGTGAGATGGGCAGCGGCTCCCGGAAGGAGCACCTTGCACTCGGCGAAACGCCAAATCGAGCCGCGCGTCTCCAGAGTGCGGCGCCGCCGAACGGCGTCGTCATCAGCGAATCCACGCAGCGGCTCGTCGCCGAAACGTTTGAAACCGAGGATCTCGGCCCGAAGGCCCTCAAGGGCATCGCCGGTGAGGAGAACGTCTTTCGCGTGGAACGCGAGCGCCTGCCCGGCAGCCCGCTGGATCTTTTCGCCTTCTCGGGTCGGATGAGTACCGTCGGGCGTGCCTTCGAGATGGACGTCTTCGGCGAATGCTGGACGTCGGTCGAGCAGGGCGGCGGCCGCGCATTGACGATCCGCGGTGAGCCCGGCATCGGCAAATCCCACGTCGTACAGCTCTTCCGGCAGGAGCTCAGGCGGGCTCGACACGCCCGTGTCGAGTGCCGGTGTTCGCCGTATCTGCAGGGCAGCGCCTTCCATCCGCTGATCGACTGGCTGCAGCGCGTCCTCAATTTTTATCCGGATCAGCCGGTCGACGAGCGCCTGGATATGGTCGAGTTCGTCTGTCGCCACAACGAGCTGGAGGACCCGGACGCCGCCCGGCTCCTGGCCACGCTGCTGTCGCTGCCGATCGACGAGCGGTACCAGAACCCGGGCTACAGTGCTGCTCGCTCGCGCGAGCACACGCAAGAAGTGCTCGAAGCGCTCGTGCTTAAGATGGCCGACGACCGGCCGCTGCTGCTCATCGTCGAAGACATGCAGTGGGTCGATCCGTCGACGCGCGGCTTTCTCGAGCGCCTCGCACGGAGGGCCGGTTCGCATCCGATCCTGCTCGTGCTCACCTCGCGCGACAAGATTTCGCTCGACTGGCCCGCCGGGCTTCCACTTACGAACCTCTCGCTCGAGCGGCTGGACCGGGAGCAGGTGCGCAGCATTATCGACGAGCTGACCGGCGAGCGGCAGATACCGGGTTCGGTCGTCGATCAGATCGTTCGCAAGAGCGACGGCATTCCGCTGTACGTGCAGGAGTTTACGCGGATGGTCCTCGACGCGAACGGCATCATCGACGAGGGGGCGGAGCTCACGGCCGACGATCTTCCCGGTCTTTCGATTCCCGCGACGCTGCACGATTCATTGATGGCGCGCCTCGACCGGCTGCATCCCGTCAAAGAGGTGGCGCAGCTCTGTTCCATACTCGGGCGCGAATTTAGCTTTGAGCTGGCTCTGGCCGCCTCGCGGATGCCCGAAGGGTCGCTGGCTGAGGCGCTTTCCGAGCTGGTCAGGGTGGAAGTCCTCCTTGGCGAGGGCGAGCCGCCGCGCAGCCGCTACATGTTTCGGCATGCGCTGATCCAGGAGGCGGCGTACGAGTCGATGCTTCGAAGCCGCCGGGCCGTATATCACCGCCGGGTGGCGCGGCATCTCACGGAGCACCGCGAGTCCGAGTCACTCGAGACCATCGCCCATCACCTGACACGGGCGGGCGAGACGGGAGCGGCCGCCCGCTACTGGTGGCGGGCAGGAGAGCGTGCTCACGAGCGCTGGGCGAATGAGGAAGCCGTCGACTACTTCTCGCGCGGTAAGGCGCTCCTTCGGAATCAGCCCGAGTCCCCCGAGATGCGCAAGCTGGCTTTCGTGCTGCAGGCCGGACTCGCCGTCGCCTCGCTGCCGATTCGCGGCTATACGCACCCGAGCGTGCTCGACGCGTTCGAAACGGCGGCCAGGCTGGCCGACGACGTTGACGATGCCGCAGCAACGGTCCCCGTGATCCGCGGCCTCTGGGCCTACTACACCGTCCTCGGCGACCATGAGCGCGCCACCGCCCTCGCGAACCAGTACATGCTCCTCGCGAATCAGGCAAAGAACCCGATTCTCCGGGTCGAGGCGATGTCCGTCCGAGGAAGCACGCTGCTCTGGCGAGGAGAGGTGGGCGAGAGCCGGGAGCTCCTGGAGCAGGCGGCCGCCCGTTTGCGCGAGAGCGCAAACGATCCCCCGACTGCGATGTCCTTCCAGCATTCCTACGTGGGGGCGCTGGCCTACCTGTCCTTCGGACTCTGGTATCTCGGTGCTCCGGATGAGGCCCTCGATCGCAGCGGCGAGGCCATCGCCGTTGCCGAGCGGTTGGATCATCCGTTCAGCAAGGCATTCGCCTTCGGTTTCGACGCCGCGCTGAAAACCTACCTCGGCATGCCAGAGGCCGCGTACGCGAGCGCCGAACAGTCTTTCGCGATCTCCTCGAAGTTCGGATTTCCGTTCTGGCTCAATATCGGACGCGTCCTATCGGGATGGGCGATCGCGTCGAGCGATCCCGACGAAGCCGTCGAGCGAATGCGCAGTGGACTCGGTAGCTTGCAGAGCGCCGGGGTGCGGATCTGGACGGCCTATCCGAGTGCGCTGCTCGCGCAGCTCCTCGGTGAGCGAGGCCGTCCCGACGAAGCGCTCGAGATGTTGGACGCGGTGATCGAGCGCAACCGATCGAACGGCGAGGGATTCCTGCTGCCGGAGATCCTGCGCATTCAGGCGCGGCAGCTCGATGCGCTCGGACGCGTCGAAGCCGCCGATACGACTCGCGCGAAAGCCCTCGAGATCGCACAGCGACAGCAGGCTCAACCGCTCGTGCTCCGCATCGTGCTAGACATACTGGAGCACCAGGACCGAGCCAGCCCGAAGCTCCGGGAACTGCTTCGCACGACGACCGACTCCTATGCCGATCGGTTCGAAAGTAAGGATCTCACGTCCGCGCGGCGGCTCCTCTCGCCGGCGTAGCCGGGCGCCTGCCCGGTCGTTTGCGGTAGCGGCACGGTGCCTAGGTCGGTCTACCTCTTGCGGCTGCGTGATGCTCCGCTCACGCATTCCGGCGGCCCGTCCCGATCACTCGAGTGTGAACCCGATCTTCACCGTGACCTGCCAGTGGACGAGCTGCCCGTCCTCAATGTGTCCGCGCGTGGAGAGGACCTCCAACCATCGCATGTTGTGCACCGTCTGGCGCGCCTTGGCGAGCGCCGTCTCGACGGCAGCCTCGATGCTCTCAGTTGACGAGCCGGTGAGTTCGATGCTTTTGTACACGTGATCGCTCATCTCGAAATGCCTCCTTGGAAGTTTTCGGTGGTGACGGTGCCCTTACGTGACGATTTGCATGCCGTCAGGGTCCCACCGATACGTCTTGTTGTCCTGATAGCTCATATTCGCGAGCAGTGCGGGCGCGGCCGCACGGAAGCCCACCACGGAATCCTCGACCGTCTCCTTGCCGCCGCGCACGCCGTCGAAAAAGTCGACGAAATGATCGTAGCGTGAGTCGTAGCCGTTCGGCACGTCGAACTCGCGAACCTCGCCCATCTCGCGCGACATCTGCGGCTCCACGTGCTCCTCGCGCCAGTGCGCCGCGAAGGCCTCGCGTTCGTCCTCGCACCAGGTGCGTACGGAGTTGTAGCCCTCGACGAGCCCCTCGAGCGATGGGTCGCCGAGCGGCGACTGCGTGAGGCGCAGGCCACCCCCGCCGATGCTGATCACCCCCTCGCTCCCGATGAACTCGAACGAGGTGCCGCCGCCGCTTCCGTCGGCGAAATTCGACTGCAGGGCCAGCGTGAAGTCCGGATGGGTGTCCGTCTCCGGATATTCGTAGAGTGCAAGAATCACGTCGGGCACGTCACGCCCATCGCGCCAGAAGCGCAGGCCCCCATTCGCCGTCGCGCTCACCGGGCCGTTCGACGACACGACGTGATTGATCCCGGTGAAGAGATGCACGAAGAGGTCACCGGGGATGCCCGTGCCGTAATCCTGATAGTTCCTCCACCGGAAAAAGCGGACGGGGTCAAATGGATGGTCGGGCGCCGGCCCGATGAACATCTCCCAGTCGATGTTCTCCGGGGTCACGTCCGGCGGGATGGAGTACTGCCACGCACCGATGGAGCTCTGGCGATTATAGCGCGCCTGCACCATGTTCAGTGCGCCGATTGCCCCGGACTCGAGTAGCTCGCGGGCCTTCTCGTAAACGATGTCGCTCTTATGCTGGCTTCCCACCTGAACGGCCCGTCCCGTACGGCGCTGCGTCTCGATGACCTGCTGGCCGTCTTCGATCCGCTTCACCATCGGCTTCTCAAGATAGACGTCCTTACCGGCCTCCATCGCATCGATGGCAATCTGCGCGTGCCAGTGGTCCGGAACCGATACGATGACCGCGTCTACGTCCGGCCGCGCGAGTATCTCTCGGTAATCCCTCGTCGTGAAGACGTCCTCGCCGTAGTACTCGTTCACCCGGCAGAGACGCGAATCGTAGAGATCCGCGGCCGCGACCAGTTCAACGCCGGGCACCTCGAGGGCCGTGTCCGTATCGATGAACCCGATGATGCCCATCCCGATGGTAGCGAGATTGACGCGGTCGTTTGCGCCGAACTTCCGCGGCTCGGGATGCAGCGTTTCACGATGGGCGCCAAAGGCGTTCGGTGCGATGCCGGCGGCGGCTCCGGTGGCGGCGGCAAGTTTGAGGAATCGACGTCGGGAAGACTTCTGATC
>CAZQAS010000200.1:0-6318 GCA_964591285.1 uncultured Rhodothermales bacterium | reverse complement strand
CGCCTTCGCGACGGACGTCGAAAAGTGTGCTGCGAAGTGAGCGCGCTCCGAACTGACCGATGACGGCGAGCCGGAATGCATTTGCGCTCATTTCTCGTCGCTGTCCATCGTCAAGCAGAAGTTCAACAGTGGCAACTCGTCCGTCATCACTCCGATCGCCGATCAGAAAGCCATCCACCCGCAGATCAGTGACCTCACTGAGCCGCTGCAAGAGTTCCGACCGAGATAGACGCGCCGACCAGCGAGAATGTGGAGACGAAGAATCGTACGGGTCGGTCTTGCCTCGTAGGTAAGGAAGAGGGGCGCCATCCCAGACATCCTCGTTGTTCGCCGTCCGCCCGCCGCTCGAGGAAGAATACACGGCCTGAATCGGTACACCGTTGTGCGTGACCACCTCTCCGGATGTCTCCTGTGCAGCCTGCATGGCAAGATCGGTCACGCCATCCACTCCGCGATAGACTTGAGAGAGCGTGTGATCAGCGAGTATGTCCCCCGCTTCATTCTCGCTAACAGCCGCGAGGGCATACGTGCGAGCGACCACGGCCATCGCTTTCGACCCCTCGAGGTCTTCCAGCCCGTACTCACTTGCAACGACACCGGCTACGTACGTTTCAAGATCCACCTCATTCACGAGTCGCAGCTCCCATCCGCCCGCGTTTGGCGACACGTGGAGGCGGCCGGGATAGGTGCGTCCGTCATCAAGACTACTGCCTTCAGTGACGGTCACGCTGATCGCCGCACCGTTCGACGGCTCTACGCGTAGCGACTTCGCGTAGAGCTTCATCTCCCCAATCTTTACGTGCAGTTGGTTGCTAGCACGCGAGACGATCGCTTCCTCTCCGGGAGTCATCGTCATGAGGGGATCTGCGAAATCGCCTGCGAAGAGCCGAACGTCACCACCGTCGCCGGAGATAAGGACCTGCCGCGGGGAAGTGTTGTCGAGCAACCGAACGCTAATGTCCTGCGCAGCAGTCGGATGCTGGTAGGCCACGGCTACCATTAGAAAAGCCAGCAAATACCGATTTTGTAGCGACATCCAGATAATCGATCAGTCAGACGTTATTCAAATCATCAACCTGTCCTTCAGATTCTTCGACCGCTCGCGACTGGCGATCACCTCATGTTCGCCCGTCATCACCAGTTTGTAGCGGCCACTGAACCATGGGATGAGTTCCTGGATGTGGTCGAGGTGGACGATTGAGGACCGATGTACGCGCATGAACCGGTCGGAGGGGAGCATCGACTCGAGCTGGTCAAGCGTGTAGTTCACGACGTGCTGGCGGATTCGCGGTTTCGCATGAGGTGGATCATCCTCCCGCGCGAAAACGCGTGTGATCCCTTCATCGATCTCCGCCGACAAGATACGTTCTATGGGTATTAGGAGGATGCGATCACGATACGGAACAGAAAGCTGACGAACCGATGCGGGAGGCTCATCGTCGCTCGCAGGCTCGTCCTGTGCCTCCAACCAGCGGAGGAGCTCGTCGAGCTTACGGTTGGTGTCCGTGAGCGAGTCCGATCCGAGGCGAACGCGGCGTGCACGCTCGACGGCGTCGTGCAGTCGTTCGCGGGAGATCGGCTTCAGGAGATAGTCTACGGCGTTTGCCTCAAAAGCGCGAAGTGCGTAGCTGTCGTAGGCCGTCGTAAAGATGACGATCGGACGAGCCGTATCGGGAAGCTTCTCCAGAACCTCAAAGCCGTTCAGTTCGGGCATCTGGATATCGAGGAAAACGACGTCGACTTCCAGCTTCTCCAGAAGTTCGACCGCCTCCACGCCATCCGATGCCTCCCCGATCAGTTCGAGAGCGAATTCTTCCGGGAAGGACGAGAGTAGTTTTCGCAAGCGGCGGCGCGCCGGTGCTTCATCGTCGACTATGAGCGCTTTCAGCGTGTCGGTTCTAATCTCCACGGTCCTCATTTACGGCTGTACGTACCGCTCGTCTTCTTCGGATTCGGGAGGAGGTGATGCAGCATGGCCGGTGGCGCCAGGCTTGCCATTCGACGAAGTTACGCTCGCGGACGACGTTCTAGCATATGCCCGGTCGACCGGAATCCGCAACTCCACCCTTGTTCCATCCTGCGGACGGCTCTCCAGTTGAAGCAAATCGTTTCGCCCGTAGAGTTGCTCCAGGCGTGCCGATACGTTCTTCAACCCGATCCCGAAAAAGGGCTGCTCATCTGAGACGGGTCCGTTCTCCTCAAACAGATCAGGAATTCCAACGCCGGTGTCGGCAACAACGACGGTCACGAAATGCCCGCGCCGTCGGCACGCGAGTCGAACTGTTCCGCCTCCGCGCCGCGCCGCAAGCCCATGCTTCACGGCATTCTCCACGAGCGTCTGTACCGTGAAAGCCGGGACGGGATGTTGGCGGCAGTCGGCTTCGAGGTCCTGCTCAATCCTGAGCGAGCCGCCGAAGCGCGATTTCTCGATGCTCAGGTAGTGCTTCACCAATTCGAACTCGTCCTCAAGAGGAACGAATTCACGGCTGCCGGTCTGAAGCACGTAACGGAAAATGGAGGCGAGGTGCTCAACGACCGCTTCGGCCTCCTCCGGATGCTCCTCGATGAGCGAGACGATCGTGTTCAGAGCATTGAACAAAAAATGCGGATTGATCTGCGCGCGCAGCGCTACCAGCTGCGCCTCTGCACTCTCCCGAATCAATGTGCGTTCTCGCTCAACCAGATTCAGGCGTTCGACGGCAAGGGCCAATTGCCCGCTCAGCGATCGCAGCAGGTCGATCTCCTCCAGATTGTAAACGGAACTCCGCTTCTTCTTCATCCCAAGCGCTAGAAGACCGATCGGCTCATGCTCGCCGACGATCGGGACGAGGATGGCCGTGCCTCTTGACAGGAGAAGATTGTGAATGGTCTCCGGAAAGCGAGCTTCGTTAAGTTCGGGATTTCGTGCCCATATCGAGCCGTCGTTGTCCAGGTGCGGCCAGATCGTTCCGACCACGCGCTCGGTCAGGTAAGGCGGTTCAGGGTGATAGTTTGCGGAATACCACAATCCGGACCGACCCGACGGCCTGAGGAAGAGTACCGCCGAGCGCGCGCCGAACACTCGCCCGGCTACGTCAACGCTCCGCTGAACCAGCGTATCGTAATCCAGAATGCTCCGCATCTGCTCCTGCAGCTGCTGCACGGACTGGTACATCGTCCGGCGTTCACTGGCGAACAGACTCATGCCGTATCCCTTGAATCGCCGGATCAGCCACTCAACACCAACCAGCAGGATAACGGCAAGGAGCCCCGCAACGACGTTGGTTGAGACGTCCACCCGCGCAACATACGGTTCGATCAGTGACATCCCGCCCACGAAGGCGAAGAACAGGAGACCCGAGACGATGACGTAGGTGAGGCTTCGGCTCAATACTTGATCGACCTTTCCGTGCTGAAGAGTCGCATGAGCGACGAGTACGATGGGTACCACGGAAAGCAGCTGCGCAGCAACAATTAGCCAACCGGCAATTGTATCCGTCACGACTCCGAAAATCGGCACGATACCGAGCACGGAGAGACCGAAGAGCAGTGCGAGACCCAGGACGACGCCGCTGCCCCATCGACTCCAGCCCGTAAATCGCTCCTCCGACTCTCGCGGACGCGCGAGACAGTGCATGAGCATAAGTGCGCCCGCCGTCGCGATATAACAGCACGCATAGAAAAGGATGGGGGCCGTGAGACCGTCGATGGTGACCGGACCGACGCTGTCAAACGCGGTGGCGATCAGTGCCGTCGCGCCCAGAATGGCGGCCGGCACGTAAATTACGAGCCGCGACCAGGTATACCGCGATCCGCGGGCCAGAAACGTATCGCCGAAGACTTTGTGCAGCAGCAAGACGGGAAAGCCGATCCAGCCGATCAGCCCCACGACGGTAAGTGCCTGAAACAGCTGATCGTAGAGTCCGTCGATCTCGACGGGCGGACCGAAAAACTCGATAAATAGAAGCCGCATCAGATTGCAGAAAATCCACAGCGACGATGCCAGAATCAGCAGCAGAGAGAACTGCGCCTTTCGACTTCTGAACGACAGCGGCACGGCGATGATCAGGCCGACGATGTGGATGAAGGCAGCGACCAGAAAGCCCCACACCGAAAAATGCCAGAGCGTGTCCGAAAGTGGATATAGGAAGGTTGGATAGCGCGTGAACCGCACATTCGCCTCCACAAACTCTCCGCCTCGTTGCAGGTAGTAGGTTCTGACGGAGCCGGGCGCGATGCCGTCGATGGCTCGTCCGAGGTCGTCTGCATTGAAGAACTGCTGGTACTCCAGGGTGAAGAAGATATCACCTTCCTGGATGCCTGCGGCGGCGGCAGGGCCTTGAGGAAGCACGTATGAGGCGTAGATGACGCCTTCGTCCTCCTGCCAGAGCACCCAATCGAATCCTCGACTCGGTACCTGCATGACCGGACCCGTCAACATCCGACTCAGCTCAACCCAGTCGAGCGCGAGTCGCGTTAGAGGAATTAACGCCACGAACGCCGTTACCCAGACCAGTACGTGTGAGATGTGAGAATAGCGACGCACCGGCCTCTACTATCTGTAACTGGAGGGAATTCAGCGACTTACGTACGAAGATTGGCTGTAAGAATCAATCAAACTTCATGTCAGAGGTTCCTTCTTGGCCACGAATGGTGAGTGAGGCGGCCGAACGGTTGGATGGTATTTCAACCAATGAGCTGTTCGCGTGAGAGGCCGTGACGAGTTCCGCAGATAGGTCTAAGCAACGCAACTGCGTTTAAAGAAAATGCTGATAGATACGCACGCACACATTTATCTCGACTCGTTTCAGGATGATCTATCCGCCGTGGTGGAGCGCGCGCGTCGAGCCGGCGTCGAGCGCATCGTCATGCCCGCCATTGACGTGCCGTCCATCCATCAGGCACTTGAACTCTGCGAACGCTTTGAGGGGCTGTACGCGATGGCCGCGCTGCATCCGTCGGAGACGAAAGAGGCCACCGATCAGCAGTTCGAGGAGGTCGTCAAACTCTGCGACCATTCGAACGTCGTAGCCGTGGGAGAGACCGGCCTAGACTACTACTGGGACCGTTCGTTCGACGAGCGACAACACGATTTCCTTCGGCGGCATATCAGATTGGCATCCGAAAAGGAGCTGCCCATCGTATTCCACAATCGAGAGGCATTCGACGATCTCGTCCGGATACTGGAGGAGGAAATCGCCGCAGCGGTCGGCGACATTCGCGGAATCTTTCACTGCTTTACTGGATCAGCGGCACAGGCGGCCCATCTGGATCGGCTGGGATTTCTCGTCGGAATAGGCGGCATCGTGACCTTCAAGAATGCAAATCTTGACGAGGCGGTGCGCGAAATACCGCTCCGACAAATCGTTCTCGAGACGGATGCGCCGTACCTGACGCCGGAACCGCATCGTGGGAAACGCAATGAACCGGCCTACACCAGGAACGTCGCCGAGAAAGTAGCCACTTCGCTGAAGTTGTCCCTCGAGGACGTGGCCCTGGCCACCACGACGAATGCGGAGCGCCTCTTCCAGCTGTAGGCGGCGGGCTATTTCATACGGCGGTCGCAAAGAGAAGCCCCGATCACGAGGAGCGACCGGGGCATTCTCCTTTCGAAGGTCGAGTGACTGCCTACGAAGCCTTCTCGTCATTTTCGTCGACGACCTCGTAATCCACGTCCTTGACGCCTTCGTCTTCCGCTTCTGCCGTGGTGCCGTTTTCGCCGGCCTCTGATTGTCCGGCCTCTGCGGCTTCCTGCTGAGCCTGATAGAGGTCCTGACTGGCTTCGTTCCACGCCTGGTTGGCCTGCTCGATGGCCGAGTCGAGTTCGCTCAAACTTTCAGACTTCTGAGCTTCCTTGAGGCGCTCGATAGCCGATTCGATTTTGGCCTTCTTGTCGGCTGGAATCTTGTCGCCGTATTCCTTGAGATTCTTTTCCGTGGAATAGACGAGCGTGTCGGCCTGATTTCGCTTCTCGATCTGTTCGCGCTTCTTCTTGTCTTCGTCGGCGTGCGCCTTCGCATCCTGGCGCATCTTTTCGATCTCCTGCTCGGAGAGTCCGCTCGTTGCCTCGATGCGAATCTGCTGCTCCTTTCCTGTCGCTTTGTCCTTGGCGGAGACGTTCAGGATGCCGTTTGCATCGATGTCGAAGGCGACCTCGATCTGCGGCACGCCGCGGGGCGCCGGCGGAAGTCCATCGAGATGGAAGCGTCCGATCGTTCGGTTGTCGATGGCCATCTCGCGATCGCCTTGCAATACGTGGATTTCGACCGACGTCTGGTTGTCGGATGCCGTGGAGAAGACCTCGCTCTTCTTGGTCGGAATGGTCGTATTGGCCGGAAT
>CAZQAS010000199.1:0-6332 GCA_964591285.1 uncultured Rhodothermales bacterium | reverse complement strand
CGCTTTCGTCGCAATCTCCCCACTCATCTGTCCCATCCGCCCCGGTCAATACTCCGGAGTGTCACGTAGGATACTGGTCGCGCGCCGCCGAGGCGCCTCTCGTCTTCATCGTTTCTTGACCACCTAAGCGAATCACGCGTCAGCAAGTGACGTAATGGTCGCATCATGACTGATCAGTCATGTTTTGCACCAAGAGTTCGAAGAGGATACGGATGGAACTGGGACGGGATATCACCGAGAGCGACGAGCGAACACTGCCGATCGATGCGAGCGACGGCACGGAGGAGGAACTCTCCCGCCGCGAGCGAGAGCGCCGCACGAGGCGCCGTCTCATGCTCGAGGCCGCACGTGCGGTGTTTGCCGAGAAGGGCTACGCCGATGCCACGCTCGACGAAATCGCCCAGCGCGCCGAGTTCGGCAAGGGGACGCTCTACAATTATTTCAAAGGCGGCAAGGAAGAAATCCTGATCGCCGTCTTCGACGACCTCTACGACGATCTCGACAGCCTCATCGCGCGCACGTTCAATCCGAAGCTCGTCCATGAGCATCCGTTCCGCGACGTTTTCGAAAGCTTTCTGACGGCTCTCTTCGCCTTTTTTATCGAGCGGCAGGACGAGTTCATGATCATGATTAAGGAAGGCCAACGCCTCACCTTCAACGACGCGCCCGAAAAAGCCGCCTATTTCCTGGAGCGGAACGAACGAATCGTCCAGGCACTGAAGCCGCCGATTGAAGCCGCTGCGAAGAAGGGCACGATTCGCAACTTCCCGCCGGGCTCCATCGCACACATGATCCTCGGAAACGTGAAGGGCTATCACATGCATTCCTGCATGCTCGGCTGCCGTGAAGCGGCCGATCGGGACGCGCCGTGGGAATCCTTCGAAGTACCCCCACCGGAAGAGTCCGCCAAGTTCCTGGCCAGTTTCCTGCTTGACGGCATGCTCAACGATTGACACCCTGCGACCGACATCCCCTCGGGGAACGACGTTCGCACCCAACGATGACCCCTACTACGACCAATGCGAGTCTTAGCATACATACATCTTATTCTCTTCGTGCTTGTGCTCGGCGTCCGTCCGGCGCCGGCGCAGTCCACCGAGCCCCTCGCGATCACACTCGAGGAGGCGCTTCAGATCGCACTCGTGAACAACCACGTGCTGCAGCAGACGCGCCTCGACGTCGACAACGCGCAGGCGCAGATCCGCGAGGCCTGGGGCGAGGTCTTGCCGCAGGTCGACCTGCAGTCGAGCTACACGCGTAACCTCAAGAGCGCCAACCCCTTCGCCGGCTCCGAGGCCGGGGGGCTCTTCAGCTCGTTCGGAATGCTCGATTGGCTGGCCTTCAATGAAGAGGCGCGCACGGATGAGGACCCCTCGACGGAGCCGATCTCACTCGATGAGTTCTTCGATCGCCAGCAATCCGGGCTCGACGACGCGGGCCTCGCGCTCGGCGGCGGCGACAACCCCTTCGCAGTACCGAATGAATTCTCGAACGGCATCACGATCAGCCAGACCCTCTTCAACGGATCGGCCTTCGCCGCCATCAAAGGCGCCGAACAGCTGGAAGCCATAAACGAACGCGCCGTCGATCGGCAGCAGCAGCTGCTCATTCACGACGTCCGGCAATCCTTCTACGCGGCGCTTCTCGCGCAGCGGCAGCTCACCGTGGTGGAGCAGAGCGTGTCGCGCATGGCCGAGACGCTCGACGAGACGACGAGTCGGGTCAGCCAGGGCGTAGCCCCGAAGTTCGAGCGGCTGAGTGCGCAGGTAGAGCTAGCGAACCTCGAAACGGAGGTCGTCAACGCCCAGAATCTTGCGACGCAGTCGATCGACAATCTGAAACTTCAGCTCGGGATTCCGATCGACCAGCCGCTTCGGCTGCGCGGCGAGCTGGAGGCGAACGACCCCGGCCTGTTCGTGAACGTCTCGACGCAGAGTGCCGTCAACGCGGCGCTCGAGCGGCGGCCGGACCTCCAGCAGGCGCAGCTCGCCGTGGAGCTCCGGCGGATCGACCGCTCGATGACACGGGCACAGTATTTCCCGCAGGTCAACCTGTTCGCCAACATGAACTACGTCGGGCGCGTGCCCGACAACCGGACGGTCATCTCCTCGGTCGATGGCGATCCCTTCACCTTCCGCTCGGAGACGGAGGGATTCTTCAGCCAGTCGTACTGGAATCCGTCAGTCAATGCCGGCGTCCGGCTGACCTGGAATCTTTTCAACGGCTTCCAGACCTCCAGCCGCCTGCAGCAGCGGCAGATCGCCGTCAATCAGGCGGAGCTGGATTACGATCGGCAGTATGAGGCCGTCCAGCTGGACGTGCAGAACGCCCTCCGCGACTTGGAGGCGGCACGCCGTCGCATTCTCGCACAGGAGCAGAACGTCGACCGGGCCGAGCTGAACTACGAGTACGCCCAACAGCGGCTTAACGAGGGCGTCGCCTCGCATCTCGAGGAACGCAACGCATCCGAGCAGCTCGACCAGAGCCGCCTGAACTTCCTCCAGGCCGTGCACGACTATCTCGTCGCCCGCAGTGCCTTCGAGACGGCGGTCGGGATGCCGCTGCGAGGAGAGAACATCCTGAATCTGACAAGCAATTGAGGACCCCCATACCGATGAATCAGCGATTTAATCACCCCGCGATCGGAGCTGCAGCTACAGTTGCGCGGGACGATCGACGGATCACTCTCCGACAGAACGCCGCACTGCTGACGGCGATGCTCGCCATCGCCGCCGCCCTCGTGCTGGCCGGATGCGGGAACGACTCGAACGACGCGCAGGGCGCGGCGCCGGAAGGCCCCTCTGTCCGCGTCGAGTCGATGATCCTCTCGCCGACCAGCTTCGAGGACGTCATCCAACTGACCGGCAGCGTGGAGGCGCTCGACGACGCCGTGCTCTCCGCCCAGACGGCCGGCACGGTGATCGCCCTCGCACCGCTGGGAAGCACCGTGCGCTCCGGCCAATCCGTTGCACAGCTCGAGCCGGCCCTTTCCCGGAGTGCCGTGGAGCAGGCGGAAGCCCGCGTCGAATCGGCGCAGGCACAGTTCGACCTCGCCGAGGACAATCTTCGGCGCAATGAACCGCTCCATCGCGACTCCGTGATCAGCGCCGTCGAGTGGGAGAACGTGCGGGCGCGCTACAATCAGGCACGTGCCGATCTCTCGCAGGCGCAGGCGGCGCTCTCGCAGGCACAGGAGCAGATGCGCCAGACCCGCGTCGTCGCGCCGTTCACCGGCACGGTCGAGGAGCACTTCGCCGAGATCGGCGAGCAGCTCACGCCGGGCCGGCAGGTTGCGCGCATCATCAACACGAATCGCGTGAAGGTCGTCGCCGGCGTTCCGGAGCGGTACTCCTCCGACATCGCATCCGGAACGCCGGTAACCGTGGACTTCCGGGCCTATGCGGGCGCGAGCGTGCAGAGCGAGATCAGCTTCGTCGGCCGCGCGATCGATCCGGACAGCCGCACGTTTCCGGTCGAGATCCTCATACCGAATCCTACAGGAACCTACAAACCGGAGATGGTCGCCCAGGTCTACGTGACGCGGCGGCAGATCGACGACGCACTCGTCGCGCCCCGCTCGGCGATCGTCCGCGACGAAGACGGCACGAGCGTATTCCTCGTCGAAGAGGAGGGCGACGAGACCGTGGCCGCGAAGTCCCCGGTCGTACTCGGACCCGGATACGGCGGCGAAGTAGTGGTCACGAATCTCCAGCCCGGCGACGAGATCGTCGTCCTCGGCCAGAACAATCTCACCGAGGGCGACCGCGTGCAGGTGATGGAACGGCACGAGACGGGCGACGAAGTGGAGTCGGCGGCCTCACCGGAGGAGCGTCTGCCGGAACCGAATACGGGAGGTGAATAGACGGAGGTCAGGAGTCAGAAGTCAGAGGTCAGAGGTCAGAGGTCCGAGCGGCAACGCAAACGTGAAGGTCTGACATCCGACCTCCGACATCTGACATCCGACCTCTTCAAAACGAGCGTCTTACGATAGAACGATATGCAAGTCACCAACCTCGCCATAAAATACCGCACCAGCATCGTCGTGCTGACGGTCCTGCTGGTCATCGGCGGCCTCTACAGCTATACCACGATCCCGAAGGAGGCCCAGCCGTCGATCGAGATTCCGAACATCGTCGTGACGACGCTTTATCCGGGCGCGAGTCCTGACGACATCGAGACGCTCATCACGAAAGAGATCGAGCAGGAAGTCCAGAGCATCAACGGCATTAAGGAGATCCAGTCGACCTCTACCGAGGGCGTCTCCTCGATCGTGATCGAGTTCGAGCCGAATGTCTCGATGGACGAGGCCTATCAGAAGGTGCGCGATAAGGTCGACGTCGCCAAGACGGACCTCCCGACCGATGTGGAGGAGCCGATGGTGAACGAGATCGACATCCAGGAATTCCCCATCATGAACGTCAACCTGGCGGCCGACTATTCGCTCTCCCGGCTGAAGGATGTCGCGGAGGACCTCGAAGAGGAAATCGAAAAGATTCCGTCGGTCCTCGAAGTCGACGTGACGGGCGGACTCGAGCGCGAAGTGCAGGTGAACGTGGACCTGTCGGCCCTGCAGGGCTACAACCTCACGTTCATGGATCTGGTCGAGACCATCCAGCAGGAGAACACGAACATTCCGGGTGGGTCGGTCGACGTCGAGCGCCTCAATTATCTCGTGCGCGTGAGCGGCGAGTTCGATTCGCCGGAGGAGATCGAGAACCTCGTGATCGACGCGCCCGGCGGCAACCCAATCTACGTGCGCGACGTGGCCGACGTGGACTTCGGATTCAAGGATCGTGAGTCCTACGCACGCCTCCAGCTCTTACGTACGGAATCCGACGAGGGCGATCTCGTTGACATCGACGATCCGCAGACGCTTCAGGTGATCAACCTCGGCGTCAAGCAGCGGCCCGGCGAGAACATCACCGAGGTGGCCGCTGCGGTCGATGACGTGCTCGAGAGTTTCCCCTTCCCCAGCGGGACGCGCGTGGAGATCACGGGCGACATGTCCGAGAACATCGAGATGCTCCTGACGGACCTGGAGAACAACGTGATCAGCGGCCTCATCTTCGTGGTGGCCGTCCTGCTGTTTTTCCTTGGAGTGCGCACCGCGACACTCGTGGGCATCGCGATTCCGCTGTCGATGTTTCTCTCCTTCATCGTGTTCCAGTCGCTGGGCTACACGCTGAACTTCATCATCCTCTTCAGCCTGATCATCGCGCTCGGGATGCTCGTCGACAACGCGGTGGTGATCGTGGAGAACATCTACCGATATCGGGAGATGGGCTACTCGCGCTTCGAAGCCGCACGGCTGGGCACCTCGGAGGTGGGCGGCGCGGTTGTGGCCTCAACGGCGACCACCGTGGCGGCCTTCGCGCCGATGCTTTTCTGGCCGGGCATCATCGGCGAGTTCATGGGATACCTGCCGCTTACGCTGATCATCACGCTGACCTCATCGCTCTTCGTGGCTTTGGTCATCAACCCCGTCATCACGGGGATATTCGTGCGGCTCGAGGGCGAGCAGCGCGCACCGTTCAAGCGGCGCGTGAAGCTCATCAGCGCGATTGCGATGATCGTGCTCGCGGCCGTGATCGGGATGGCCAACTGGAAGACGCTGGTCGTACTGCTGATCGCGATTCCCGTCCTGTTCCTGGTGCACACGCGCGTCTTCAAGCCGATCGGCGACCGCTTCGTGCAGGAGCGCCTGCCGCGCTTCGTGGCGCGCTACCGCGTTTTTCTCAAGTGGATGCTCGATCGCGACTATTCCGTCCAGCGCGCCTTTCTACGTAACACGTTCGCGCTGGCAAGCTTTACCGGCGGGCTGATTCTGGTCATTGTCGGCATGATGCTCAGCGGCGTCGGCGCACCGGTCGCCGGCGGCTTCAGCGGCTCGTCCCTTTTGCTGCTCGTACCGGGCGGCCTCTTGCTCGTGCTCGGCGTAATCGGGATCATCGTGCACTCATTCGAGAGCATCTATCTGGGGGGATGGACGAGCGTCCGATTCGGCCTGATCTTCGGCGCGATCATGCTCGCGCTGCTGATTGCGATCTTCATCGGCCCCCGCGAGATGGAGCTCGTCACGATCGTAAACCTGATGATCCTGCCGGCCCTCATTGTGGTGGGTGGGCTGCTGGGAGCGCTGCTGAACCGAAAGAAGCGAGAGCGCCTCATTCTGACGGACAACCGCGCACGCCTGCTGACCGCGTCGATCGGCACGTTCGTGGCGATCATCTTCATGTTTCAGGTAGCGCCCACCGGCGTGACGTTCTTCCCGGACACGGATCCGCAGCAGGTCTGGGTGACGCTCGAGGGTGCGCTCGGCACGAACGTCGACA
>CAZQAS010000198.1:0-6397 GCA_964591285.1 uncultured Rhodothermales bacterium | reverse complement strand
GTCAGTAATAGGGTACTTGCTCGACGGCTGGCTGGGCACGCTTCCGTGGCTGACGCTTGCTGGTGTAGCGATTGGGATGGTAAGCGTTTTTCTTCAGATAGCCCGAGCGTCGCGAAAGAGTGCAGGACCGAAGCACGACAACGTGGGGGAAGCAGCGAGCGGGCAGGGAGATGGCGTACGGAACGGGTCGTAATTTCTATGACGGCGTCCCAATTTATCCGTCGCCCTGCCGCACGCGACGACGAGCTCGAATGGCCGGCTCTTGCTCGAGTGATCAACGCACATTCCTTTCAAACACAATTCACTGCAACTTGGCCTTATCCACGAGTCTTTCTGGTTAGCTTTGCGTTTCTAGCGGCGCAAGTGAAGGAAGACGCACGTCGGTACACCGTCAGAATGGTAATCGGAGTACATGGCCGAGCAAGATGCAGCCGGAAGATTTTTGGCTTAGCCTCGTGCTCGGCACGAGCCTCGGAATCCTCTACCTTGCGGCAAGCTTCGTGTCGAATCGGCATGCACTCAAGAGTGCGGACCGATTCATGATTATTGTCGTCACGACAATGCTCATCCGAATCAGCCTCGCTCTGGTCTTCTTGATCGGCATCATGCTTACGCTTCCCGTTGCGTCGATGGCGTTTCTGGGAAGCTTTTTTGTTGTATTTGTCATGGGACTCGTGCTGGAAGTCTGGTTCCTGCACAGGAACACGTCCGCACGCGGATAATGCACCCATCGAAAATTCCATTCAACATCTCCAGATCGTGACTTCCCGCAAGACCATCGGCTTCTTCTGCATCCTGGCTCTAGTGGCAGCGGGCGCTTTCCAGGTGCCTTCTGCACGGGCGGCCGCAGAGGGTGGGCAGCTCGACACCGTTGAACATACAGCGGACGGTGTGTACCTGGATTTTGCTCCTTTCGGCGCGATAGAATTGCCACGCATCTTCCTTGTTGATGATGGGAGCGGTAACTGGAGTCTCGATCTTTTCCCGACCACCGCCGCCGCACTCGGATCGGGAGATTACGTCCTGATTCACGTGGGTGAAGACGATCATCTCGAACGCGTCTCGGATGAGGCGATCATCAATGAAATGATCGTCGACCACACGCACTTGCATTCTGCGGTGGCACCGGCGTCCGGGCGGATCGTGGTTGACTTCTCGATTACACGGCATCTGGTATTTGGAATACTGGGAGCCCTTCTGACGCTCCTTATTTTCATACCTCTCGCTAATCGATACAAGAAAGGGTACGGAAGGGACTCGGCACCAAGAGGCATATTCCAGAACATGTTTGAGTCCGCCGTTGTCTTCGTGCGCGATGAGATAGCGCGTCCGAACATCGGGGACAAGCATGAGCGATTTCTGCCGTTTCTCCTCACCGCGTTTTTTTTCATCCTGTTCTGCAATATTCTCGGGCTCGTGCCGTACGGCGGTGCCGCCACGTCGAACATTTCGGTGACGTTGGTGCTCGCTGCCTTCACGTTCGTGTTAGGGCAGGTGTATGCCTCTAAGGAGCACTGGAAGCACATTTTTTGGCCGCCGGGCGTGCCTACCTTTATCAAGTTCATCCTCATTCCGGTGGAGTTCATCGGCCTGTTTACCCGGCACGCTGCGCTGGCTATTCGTCTTTTTGCGAACATGATGGCCGGCTCGCTCGTGATCCTCAGTTTGATCGGGCTCATTTTTACGGCCAACCTTCTGTTCGGCGGTGTGGGTGCCGGCGTGGCAGCCCCGGTGAGCCTGGTAATGACTCTCTTCATTTCTCTCGTCAAGCTGCTCGTTGCATTCATTCAAGCGTACGTTTTCACGATGCTATCGGCGCTGTTCATTGGAATGGCGGTCGAAGAGCACCACGAGCATGAAGGTCCGACGCCTGAAGACCATCAGCCTCACCACGATCTGACGCCGACATTTGCCGGCGACGGACACGTGCCGCAGGTTCGGCCGGCGGACGCACGCCGGGAGCCGATCGCTACCGGTTGACGATGTCGACCTATCGGGTACACCACAACAATACACTCATCATAGAAACGCATAGGAGAACACAATGGAGGCAACCGCACTAGCATGGTTGGGAGCCGGACTTGGAGCCGGACTCGTAGCACTTGGAGCCGGAATCGGAATCGGACGTTTGGCCGGACCGGCAATGGAAGGGTCGGCACGCCAGCCCGAAGCCGCAGGTGACATTCGGACGTCAATGATCATCGCTGCCGCGCTGATCGAAGGCGTTGCACTGTTCGGCCTGGCCATTTGCTTCCTGTTAGCCATCAAGTAGAACGTAAGCAGGATCTCCGGCGTGAGGTGGGATGCACCTCACCCTCGCGCCGATCTGATGAGATAAGATAGACGTGATTTAACCCATGGAAGCTATACTGGCGCAGAGTCTGCTCGAGCCGAATGCGGGGTTGGTTTTTTGGAAAACGCTAGTATTTGGGTCGCTGCTCGTTCTACTCTACAAGTTTGCCTGGAAGCCCATTACCGGAGCCCTCAGCGAGCGCGAAGAAACGATTGATGCGTCGATTAAGCGCGCCGAGCGTGCGCTTGCGGAGGCGCGTCAGATCCAGGCAGAGAATGAGAAAGCCCGGCGCGAGGCCGAACAGGAGGCCCAGCGCGTCTTGCGTGATGCGCGGGCGGCGGCCGACCGTGTCCGCAGCGACGAAGTTGAGAAGACCCGTGCGGACATTCGGCACATGAAGGAGCAGGCTGAGGCAGACATCGAGCGTGAGAAGCAGAGCGCACTCGATGAGCTGCGCGACGAGGTCGCCGAGTTGGCTATTCGTGCAGCTGAGAAGATTCTGGACGAGAATCTCGACGCGACCCGGCAGCGAAAGCTCGTCGATCGCTTTATTGAAAGGCTTCCGCGGAATTAGGCATATGGATGCTAGGTGCTGGTTACCCGATCATGCCCTTCGGCAAATGATCCCAATGCGTAGCCTAAAGCGAGCAGCTTTCATGACCCAGCGAGCACCAGTTTCATGCAAATAGCTCGGAGATACGCCCGCGCATTGTACGAGGAAGCGCAGCGGCATTCCACGACGGATTCCGTCAACGAAGACGTCGATCTCGTACGCGAGACGCTCGAGAATTCTCGCGAGCTCAGGTTGTTCTTCCAGAGCCCAATTGTCTCACGGGAGAAAAAGGAAGCGGTCGTCCGAGAATTGTTTGGAGAGCGTGTAAGCGATCTCACGCTGCAATTCTTGGAGCAGTTAATCGAGAAGAAGCGCGAGACGGTGTTTCCCGAGATTGCTCTGGCTTTTCAAGATCTGCGCGACCACGAGCTTGGCGTCGTGCGAGCGTCTGCACGAGTGGCCACTCCGCTCAGTGAGGCTGACAAGCAGCATCTCGTCAGCGCCCTGGAGCGGTTGACCGGAAAGTCCGTACGCCTCAGCGTCGAGCAGCACGCGGAACTGATGGGCGGCCTCGTGATTCGTGTCGGGGACACGGTATACGACGGAAGCGTCCAGAACCAGTTGGCCAACCTAAGAGAGCAAATGGAAGCCGGCGGCTTCACGTTAAACTAGCAACAAGCAATCAGTAACCAGCAACGAGCAACGAAAACATGGCATCCGCGATTCGTCCAGACGAAGTCACGTCGGTCCTGAAGCGAGAGCTCGGCGGTTTTGAAGCCGCGACCGACGTGTATGAGGTCGGTACGGTGCTACAGGTCGGCGACGGCATCGCTCGCCTGTATGGCCTTTCCAATGTACAGGCCGGCGAACTCATCGATTTCCCAGGCACCGGAGCTACCGGGATGGTGCTCAATCTCGAGGAGGACAACGTCGGTGCCGTGCTTTTTGGTGCCGTTGACAAGGTCAAGGAAGGAGACGAAGCGCGGCGTACGAAGCGCATTGCATCCATCGAAGTCTCCGAAGAGATGCTCGGCCGCGTCATTGATCCGCTCGGAAATCCGGTTGATGGGCTTGGGCCGATCGGCGGCGAGCGACTGGAGATGCCACTCGAGCGGAAAGCCCCCGGCGTGATCTATAGGGAACCCGTGAGCGAGCCGCTCCAAACAGGCATCAAGGCGATCGACTCGATGATTCCGATCGGTCGCGGACAGCGCGAACTGGTAATCGGCGACCGCCAGACTGGTAAGACTGCCGTTCTCATCGATACGATCATCAATCAGAAGTCGACGCACGAGAGCGAGAAGCCGGTCTACTGCGTCTACGTCGCCATTGGGCAAAAGGCGTCCACCGTGGCCCAAGTCATGCGCTCTTTGGAAGAGAACGGGGCCATGGAGTACACCGTGATCGTGAACGCTCCGGCATCGTATCCGGCACCCATGCAGTTTATCGCTCCGTACGCGGGTGCATGTATTGGGGAGTTCTTCCGCGACACGGGTCGTCACGCGCTCGTCGTCTACGACGATCTTTCAAAACAGGCTGTCGCTTATCGCGAGCTTTCGCTGCTGCTTCGTCGCCCACCCGGACGCGAAGCGTATCCGGGCGACGTCTTTTATCTGCATAGCCGCCTGCTTGAGCGTGCTGCGAAAATCAACTCGAGCAACGACGTGGCGCGTCAGATGAATGACGTACCCGAGTCACTGAGGGACAAATTGACCGGCGGCGGCTCCCTGACGGCCCTTCCCGTGATCGAAACGCAGGCCGGCGATGTCTCGGCCTACATCCCAACGAACGTGATCTCGATTACGGACGGGCAGATCTATCTCGAGGCGAACCTCTTCAATGCCGGCGTTCGTCCGGCGATAAACGTTGGAATCTCCGTGTCACGAGTAGGTGGCAATGCGCAGATAAAAGCGATGAAGAAGGTGTCCGGTACGCTGCGCATCGATCTCGCACAGTATCGAGAGCTCGAAGCATTCTCAAAGTTCGGGTCCGATCTGGATCCTGCCACTCAGCGTCAGCTTCGACGCGGTGAGCGGTTGGTGGAGATCTTGAAGCAGGGCGAATATCAGCCCGTGGCCGTCGAGGAGCAGGTAGCGATTATCTACATCGCTACCCAGGGCGTGCTGGATAAGGTGCCGGTCGAGCGGATTCGGGAGTTCGAGAAGGAGTTCGCCGATCGCATCCGCATGCAGCATGCCGATCTCCTGGATAACATTGCTCAATCCGGGAAGGTGAGCGATGAAGCTGCCGAACAACTCAAGAAAGTCGGCAACGACATGGCGACCCTGTTTCAGGAAGACGCCACTGCCAAAGTAGAAGACTAGAAGCGGGAGACTGTATCACAGTAAGACGGGGCCTTGACCTTGTACTTCGCCTGATGGCTAGCTTACGCGACATACGGAACAGGATCGATTCGATCCGCAACACGCAGCAGGTGACCCGCGCCATGAAGATGGTCGCGGCGGCGAAGCTGCGCAAGGCGCAGGAGCGGATCTTCAATACACGCCCGTATGCCTTCCGGCTGCGCGACATCATCAGCCGTTTGAAGGATCAACTCGATCCGACGACGCATGAGTTGTTCCAGGATCGTGAGGGAGTGGACGGCGTGCTGTTCGTCGTCGTCACCGCCGATCGCGGGCTCGCCGGAGCTTTCAATTCGAACATCATAAAGGCGGCCGAGCAGGCCATGGCGGATTACGAGGATTTGAGCGCCTCTGGAAAGCTGTACGTGCTAGCCGTCGGACGAAAGGGCCACGACCACTTCGCCAAACGAGGCTACCAGATGGTCGGCGACTTTCGCGGCGTTTTTGATGGCCTCGACTTCACTCTTGCACAGAATGTCGTCGACCGTATCGTTGACGGCTATCGAGAGGAGAAGTGGGACGAGGTTAAGGTCGCGTACAATGAATTCAAGAACACGATATCACAGAATCGGGTCGTGGAGCCCTTTTTGCCGATCCCGGCCGAGGCTTTCACGACTCCTGTCATGGAGTCGGAAGCAGAGCGGCGCCTGGAGATCGAGCGGGGTCGACAGGTCGACTTCATCTTCGAGCCCGATGCTTCTGAAATACTGCACCGGCTTGTCCCGCGATACCTCAATTATCAGATGTGGAGGATTCTGCTCGAATCGAACGCATCCGAACAGGGCGCGCGGATGATCGCCATGGACAACGCGACGTCGAATGCCGAGGATTTCCTTCGTGATCTGAAACTGAAGTACAACCGAGCCCGTCAGTCCGCCATCACGACTGAAATTATCGAGATCGTTTCCGGCGCGAATGCGCTGGAGGAAGGACGATAAGGACGGCCGGAATTGGCGGATCCATGTCGCATTCGCGCTGAGGGCGCCCGCAGACATCGCCGAACCCATCGGCAGCCTGGCGCGTTTGTAACGGCGCAGTCGAAAAATCGGCGTGATCAGAAGCGTGGCTGAGCGTACGAATCGCTGCTTTGCAGGCCGTACGGTGAGGTCGATCAGACGCGTGTGGTCGCAATATGGAGAGGTGGCCGAGTGGCTGAAGGCGCTCCCCTGCTAAGGGAGTATACGGTAA